>JAPWKE010000003.1:3000000-3300000 GCA_028283655.1 Acidobacteriaceae bacterium
GGCGGCCCCATGCGAGCACTACCGAAAGGCGCTGCTTGGTGCTGATGTCGTAATCAATACGGCCAGACGCGCTCCAGTTATTGAGGCCCGTCTTGTAGTTCACAACGTAGTTGTTATCGACCAGGCCATTGGAAGCAGGAAGGAACGACTGCATCTTCTGGGCAACAGCAGAACGCAACGGCACTACGTTGTTCACGAAGCCGGAACGCGAAAGGTAGGCAGCGGTATTGCCAACTGCAGGGTGATAGACCGTCGTCGTCGGGTCATAGAGGCAACCGGCTACAGCTGTTGTTGATCCGTTGCAAAGCGCAGGATTGGTGGCCATGCTGGCGAAATTACCCTGACGCCATGCTTCTACAGGAATCGTCTCGCTCGAGTACGGCACCTGGCGGCGGAAGCGATAGCCTTCATAACCACCGAAGACGAAAAGCTTGTCCTTGATGACGGGGAAGCCAAGGAAGAGACCATACTCGTGCTGGTGCTCGCTAGGCTTCTGCGGCAGACCCGTAATCGGGCTGTTCACCTTCTGGAAGCCCCAGGTGTCGAGACCGGTATCACGGTAGTAGTCATAGACCGATCCGTGAATCTTGTTCGTACCGGACTTGACGTTGTAGTTCTGTACGCCCTGACCTTCGTAAATGGCCGAGTAGCCAGAGGTCTGCACCTGGAACTGATCGATGGAGTCTACAGCGAACGCGCTCCAGACGAAGCGAGGATCGCCTTCGCCGGCAACCGAGGTAATCGGCACGCCATCGATGTAGATAGCCGAAACCGCGCCACGCGAACCCGAACCATTCACCGAACCTGCGTTGGTGGTCGAGTTGCCGTTCGTCACTTGACCGTTCACACCAGGAAGCAGTGCGGCAAAGTCCGTTGCACGACGCTGGCCGGTACCGTCCTGAATGAGCGGCAGAGAGGAGTATTGTTCCTGCTCAATGGTCGTGCCGAGCGTTGCGTTCGAGCTTTCCAGAACGGGCGGCGCATCGGTAACCGTGACCGATTCGGTAACATCGCCGGTTTCAAGCTTCGCGTCGACCGAGAAGGTCTGCATCGCGTCCATCTTGATGTTCTTCTGGACGTATGTCTTGAAGCCGGGGAAAGTCACGGTCAACGTGTACGTTCCGGGATCAAGCGAAAAGGTGTAATCGCCCGCGCTGGTTGCAGGCATTTCGCGCGTTGTGCCTTGCGAATCGCTCCGAACAACAACCTTCGCACCGGGAACGGCTGCGCCTGTGGAGTCTACAACGTGGCCGGTGAGGCCACCCTTGCCGGCGAGCTGCGCCATCGCGCCTGCTGCCGAGATTGCCATCGTGAGGCCGAAGATGCCGATGCGGCGAAGCATGCTCTTCGTGGAATTCTGTGCGTTCATCTGGTGCTCTCCCAAGCCCCGGATCGACCGGGGTGGTTCAATTCTTTGCAGTTGGGCGGCCTCTAACGGGTCACCTTTTCTGTAGTTGTCTTACAGATTCGGGATACTAGACCGCACAAACAACGACCGTCAAGCATCTTGCCTACAACTTCTGAAGATTTATTTCGCCCTGCATCTGTAAAGGGAATTCCATCAGTAAAAATGCGTCGCACCGCGAAATAATACCCGTTAGCTTCCGGCAAGAATGCATCGATTTAGTAAAGGAATTCCTTGCGTTCCCCGCCATGGAACGGCACAAAGAAAGACTTCCCGGGGAGTGCCCGGGAAGTAACTGCCTGACAGGTTATGGGGAGTATCAAACCCAGTATTTCTCTGCCGCAGACTCTCGTTGCCGCTGTGGACAACTGGCCTTACAGGGCTGTGTCGGCACGACCGCCCGCACAACCAAAGGACAAACCCGTAACTACTCTGCCGGTTCGTCCTGCTCGGTTTCTTCGGGCACGCCATCGGCCTGCGCGTCGTGCTCTTCGGCGGAAGGCTCCGCTTCTGCAGCGGCCGTTGCGGTCTCAGCCTCTTCGTGCGCTCCGTCCGGTTCGCCCTTATCTTCCAGGCGGTCCTCGACAGAGTCGGGCTGCGGTTCAGCCGCAGGCGGAGCGTTGAGTTCATCCACGCTCGGGGAGCCCGGACCAGCTTCTGCGCGGGCATGGCCGCGTTCCACAGCCTCTTCCATCTGGATCTCCTCCTGTACGGCTTCGTTCAACTCACCGGCCATCTTTTCGAACTCTTCAATACTGGGAAGCTCGTTGATATCCCTGAGGCCGAAGCGGACAAGGAATTCTTTGGACGTCTTATAGAGCATGGGACGGCCGATCACCTGCTTGCGGCCAGCGGTCTGCACCAGCTTGCGCGTAATCAGCGAGCCGATCACGCCGCCAGACTCGACGCCGCGGATTTCCGAGACTTCCGGCGCGGTGATGGGCTGTTTGTACGAGATGACGGCGAGCGCTTCAAGCGCCTGCAGCGACAGCTTCAACGGCGGTTTCAGCGACTTCACAAAGCCGCGAACGGCGTCGTGATACTCCGGCTTGGTCGCAAAACGGAAGCCGCCTGCGACTTCGCGGACTTCAAGCCCACGATCGCCGATAGCGTAATCCTTGATCAACTGGTCGAGAATCTCGCGGAAGTAAAGGCGCAGGCTGCGCTCGCGTGCCTTGACCTCGGCCGCAATCATTTTCTCGTTCCGCGCAGAGGCCTTGGCAGCGTCAGCCGCGGCGGCCTCAAGCTCTTCCGGCGTCGCGGCCTCAAGCATCGGCTCCGCCTCAGCAGGCTCTGCAGCAGAGGTCTCTTCTTCAGCAGCGGTCTCTTCAGGCGACTCTTCCGGCTCCTGCATGGCGGCAGACGGCTCGTCAGCAGCCTCTTCTTCGGCGCTTTCGACGATCGTCTCGGCGTTCATCGCCTCAGGATCCATCTCCGTCGGCTCAGCGTCGTCAGCGACGCCGAGGTCAAGCGTCGGCTGCTCCGCTTCGCGGGCGTCGAGTTCGAGCTGCGCTTCTTCACCCAGCAACCCAACCAGCTGCAGCAGGGTAACCGGTTCTTCTGATGCGTAGATGACCGCTTCGATCTTGGCTTTGAGACTCATGGTTTCTTTTCTTTTGTCGAGACACCAAGTGTATCGCGACCGGGGTTCGCTAGACTGAGCGTACTTCGTTCCAGGAGTCCTTTGCTCATGCGCTCACTTGCTCTTCGTCTCGCAGTTTTGCTGGTTTTCGCCTCCATTTTCCGCTCTGCCAGTGCGCAGACACAGGAAAAACCCTGGCCAATCCGCGCTGTCGTCGTCGCCACCTTCGAAATCGGGGCCGATACCGGCGACAAGCCAGGCGAGTTCCAGCTCTGGGTAGAACGCGAGCATCTGGATGAGGTCGTGCCCTTCCCAGGCGGCGTTCACCCGCTGCGCACCAACAAAGAGCACACCATTCTGGGCATGATCAGCGGAACGACGATCGCTCCGGCCACGGCCTCGATCATGGCGCTTGGGCTCGATCCGCGCTTTGACCTCTCGCACGCCTACTTCCTCATCAACGGCATCGCAGGCGTGGACCCGAAGGTGGCTTCGCTGGGCTCCGCCGCGTGGGCAAAGTTCGTGGTGGGTGACGTCACCCGCATGATCGACTCGCGAGAGACGCCGAAGAGCTGGCCCTATGGCCTCTTTGCCGTGAGCGACAAGGAGCCGAACCAGCCCGTAGGAAAGCGCGCTGCCTGGTTTAACTCCAACCTTTATCCGCTGAACGCCGGGCTCGTGGACTGGGCCTTTGCCATGACCCGCGGGCTGAAGTTGCCGGACGATGAAGACTCGGCAACGCTGCGGGCGAAGTTTGTCGGCGACGCGTTTCGCGAAGCTCGCCGTCCGCCGTTTGTGCTCGAAGGCGACTCCTTCGCCAGCGATTACTTCTGGCACGGCGCTGTCATGAACCAGTTCGCCGAAGACTGGGTACGCAACTGGACCGGCGGCAAGGGCGTCTTCGCCATGACGGACATGGAAGACTCCGGAATGATGGAGGCGTTGACGCGGCTGGACGGCATGAAGCGCGTGGACAAGAACCGCGTGCTGGTACTGCGGACGGCCTCGAACTACTCCACGCCGCCTCCGGGGCATGACCCCGTGGAGAGCCTGCTGACGCCGCATCTTGGCAAGCTGGCCTTCGAGACCGCCTATCAGACCGGCGCGCCCGTGCTGCACAAGCTGGTCAACGACTGGGCCACCACCCGCGATCACATCCCCGGCACGAAATAAGGCAAAACGGCAGCGGTTCGAAGCGGAACCGCTGCCGTGTATAGCGAAGAACGCAAAGCGTCCCTACGAGTGCAAAACCCACCAACAACCGCAACGCTTACTGCCTAAGCTCTGCGACCGACCCTAGCTCCAGTCGTCGCGGACAACGGCGTTCTCACTCATCACCTGCTCGAAGTTCTCAGCCTTTTTGATCATGATGTCGCCAAGCGCTTCCGGCTGGCGGAAGAGGATCGCCTGCAGGCGGATGAGCTCCAGCATCGCCAGGAACGTGCAGATCAGCGAGCGTTCCGAGCGGGCATTGCCCAGCAGTTTGCGCAGGCTTACCGGGCGGTCTTCCATCAGAAGACGCTGCTTCACGTACTGAATCATCTGCGCGACCGTTACGCTCTCCTCGTCAATCCTGTGGACCGGACGATCGCGGAGCTTCTGCAAGACATCGCGGAAGACGAGCAGCAGCGAGGAGGTGTCGGCGTCGATCTCGCGCTCTGAGTCCAGCGAGCTGACGCCTTCGTCGAGCAGAAAACCCTTCATCCCAGACTGCGTCCAGGTTGCGTCTTCGATCTGCTGCTTCTGCTGCAGCATCTGTGCAGCCGACTTGAAGCGTTCGTGCTCCAACAGACGCTCCACCAGCTCGCGACGAGGATCTTCATCAATGCCTGCGGCCACTTCCATCGGATCGCGCGGCAGCAGCATCTTGCTCTTGATGTGGATCAGCAGCGAGGCCGTGTAAACAAACTCGCCAGCAGAGTCTACGTCTGTCTGCTTGAGATGGTGTGTGTACTCAAGAAACTGAGCCGTGATCTTCGCCATCGGAATGTCGTAAATGTCGATGTTCTGCTTGCGAATCAGGTCGAGCAGAAGGTCGAACGGGCCGTCGTACACACGACCGACGGTGATCATGAAGGGCGACTGCGAAGCCTCTTCTTTTTCCTTCTCCTTGTCGGTCTTCTGACGAGGCTCAGGAGCAGGCGGCCGCACCGGCGGATGCTCCAGCGCAAAGTGCGCAGCGCCCGAAGCCGAAGACGTCTCCGCAGCGGCAGCTTCCGGCGCAGCCGTCTCTGCCTGCACCACTTCGTTCTGCTCGGACGAGTCCGGCTCAGCCTGCTGCGGTTCCTGCCCGTCCGGCTGCTGCTCGATCAGCTCATCCTGCGGATTAGTCTCCGATGGTGGCATAGCTGTGCTCCGTATCGGTGATGTCGATACCCGCAGCGTTGGGTAGCTGCAGGATATAGTGATCGTTCTGCTTCACTACAGAGAAGGTGATGTTGTCCTTACCGGCAGCCTTCTTCGCCGCCGACCACGGGCCAACATACATCTTCTGCGGAACGATGAAGTCGTGCAGACGGTGCTTCTTGTCCCAGCAAAGCAAGCTGATGATCTCGTACGACTTGGGCTTCAGGACAAAGCTCCAGGTCTCCTCCGCATCATCCTCGCGCGCAGCGACTACAGCAACGCGTCGATTATTCCGCGTCAGATAAAGGCCTTCCGACTCCTGCTTCAGCGATACATGCGGGCCGGCAATCTCCTGCCTCCAGGTATCGCGCAGGTTACGGGCAAGCACCAGAGGCTCGTTCGACCACCAGGCGCTCAAATGCTCCAGGTCGTAGACCTCTCGCTCAGCGCTCTCCTGTGCAGAAAAGAGGCTCGTCTTCCGCGCACGGATGCCCGAAAGGTCACGGGACAGCCCCGTGGCCGAACGGATCTCCGCCATCACAGCTTCCGCACTCTTCGCGGCACGGCGCGCACCGTCTTCAAGAACATCCCAGATGACGTCGGGCTTATCTTCCAGCTCACGACGACGCACCTGCATCGGCGCGATGTGCTCCACGATCGAGGTTCCGAGCATCATCTTGCACTCGTCACAACGCAACGAGGCGTTGCGGCATCCCTCGCGGATCGTCGAGTCCATCTCCACACGCGAGAAAACCGTGTGCAGATCAGCAACCGGGCAAATATCCGGATCGCCGGGGTCATGCTGCGTCGGGCGTTGTCCGCCGTTCGTCATGCTCTGGGCCTTGCGCATGACCGTGGACATATCGTCGGTCAGATAGATCGCATTCCCATAGCTCTTCGACATCTTGCGGCCGTCCAGCCCAGGGAGCTTCGGCGAAGGGGTCAACAAAGCCTCGGGCTCCGGCAACAGAAGGCGATCGGGATCGAGCTCTGTCTGCACCGTTCCTGCGGCACCGGGCACAATGCGCTTGGGCGAGTAAAACTGGTTGAACCGGCGCGCCACTTCGCGCGTCAACTCAACGTGCGCCACCTGGTCGGCTCCAACGGGCACAAAGCGCGGCTTGTAGAGCAGGATGTCCGCAGACTGCAGCAACGGATAGCCAAGGAAGCCGTACGTGTTCAGGTCCTTCTCGGCAAGTTGCTGCTGCTGGTCCTTGTACGTGGGGACGCGTTCCAGCCAGCCAAGCGGCGTAATCATGCTGAAGAGCAGATGAAGCTCCGCGTGCTGCGGAACATGCGACTGAACAAAAAGCGTCGACTTGCCAGGGTTGATCCCTGCGGCGAAGAAGTCGAGCGCGATGTCGAAGATGTTCTGCTTGAGCTGGCTTGGATCAGCGTAATCGGTAGTCAGTGCGTGCAGGTCGGCGATGAAGAAGTAGCACTCATACTCTGCCTGCAGCTTGACCCAGTTGTAGAGCGCGCCCATGTAGTTGCCGAGGTGCAGCTTGCCGGTGGGGCGCATGCCGCTGAGCACGCGAGGACGCGGTGCTCCTGGCAGAGAGACGGGCTTGGGGTCGCAGTAGGAAACGGGATTCGAAGAACTCATTGGAAAATAAGGGCTCTCACAAAGGATACAGGCTCGGAAAGCCCAAACAGCACTGGGATTCAGGCAATGGCGTCACAAAGACAACAGCAGATGCTGGAAGAACATGAACGCCGGGACAAACACCCCAAGGATGATCTTGAAGCCCACGAAGAAGAACCCGATCATGATCCAGAGCGCGTACTGCTCAAACGCCTTAGCCGCGTTGTAGGGCAGGAAGTGCACCAGGATCTTGCCGCCGTCGAGAAACGGCACGGGAACGAGGTTGAAGATCGCCAACAGCAGGTTGACGAAGATGGCGATGTCCAGCAGCAGCAGCACGGGGAAGATGCTTGGCAGGCTCGTGGTATCGACCGGCGCGCGGAAGGTCAGCATCATCACTTCCCCCAGCGACTGTTGTGCTCCCGGAACCAGGTGCTTCAGCACAATGAGCACGACAAGGCAGACGACCGCAGCCACAACCTGAGCCAGCGGCCCGGCCAGCGTCGCCAGCATCTCGCCGTTCTTCTGCCGGAAGTTGCGGTAGGTCATCGGAACGGGCTTGCCCCAGCCGAGGATAAGCGGCGACGTCCAGACATACAGCAGCGGCCAGATGGCCATGCCGAAGAGGTCGAAGTGCACGATAGGGTTCAGCGTCATGCGCCCGAGCATTCGCCCGGTCGGGTCGCCGAGCTTGTTGGCCGCCCACGCCTGCGCGCAGTCATGGATGGAGATGGCGAGCACCATGAGAACCAGCTCGAAAATGATCAGTGCAACGTTCAGAGGCATCGCCAACAAGGATACGCCGTTTGCCATGCAAGCTTCGCTCGGCGGACAATCAGGGCTATGGCAAAGCAGATCATCAGCACACCGGACGCGCCGCAAGCTATCGGCCCTTACTCGCAGGCCGTGCGCCTGGGCAACATGCTCTTCACCTCGGGACAGATCCCGCTCGACCCCGCTACCGGCGAGATGATCACCGGCGACATCACCGCACAGACTGAGCGCGTCGTCGCGAACCTGCAGGCCCTGTTGAAAGCCGCTGGGTTTACTGTGGAGAACGTGGTGAAAACCACCGTCTTTCTCAAAGACATGAACGACTTCGCCGCAATGAACGCGGTGTACACCACCGTCTTCGCTGCCGAAGGCGCCAAGCCGCCCGCACGCTCCACCATCCAGGTCGCTCGCCTGCCCAAGGACGCGCTGGTGGAGATCGAAGTCACCGCGCTACTCGACTAACTCCCCAAAAAGAAGAAGCGGCGGCGAGAGGAGTTTCCTCTCGCCGCCGTTCTTTGCTTGGCTTGCGGTTTAGAACAGGATGCGAGCGCCAAGCTGAAGCTGACGGTTGTCGAAGTTGCTGTTGACACCGGTGATCTTGCCAAAGTTCCCCGACGAGAGCGTGCCAGTCGGCGCGCCCAGGTTGGTGAAGTTGAAGACGTTGATCGCCTCGCCGCGGAACTGCAGCTTTACCTGCCGGTAGACCGGGAAGTCGCGGAAGACCGCAGCGTTGATGTTGCGAACACCCGGAGCGTCGATGGCATAAGGACGCAGCGTGCCATCCGAACCACCAGGGCCGGTGCCTGGGCAGGTCGTGGGTGAGCTGGCGCTATAGCCGCAGAAAGCAGTCGTATCGAACCACTTCGCAGCCGTCGCGTTCGGCAGGATGCCGACCTTCTTGCCCGCAACGACATTGGGGCGATCGCTGGTGTTCCCGTCGCCGTTGTTATCGGAGCCGGTCGTGATGTTGAACGGTGCGCCGCTCGAGATCGTCGCAATCGCCGAGATCGTCCAGCCATTGAACGCACCACGAACGAACGGGTTCTTGCCCTTGTAGTAATCCGGCTTCAACAGCACGTTGAAGACCGCCGTGTGGCGAACATCGAGGTCCGTGCGCTGGCGGTCAAGCTGCGGCAGGTTGTAGTCCTCGAAGTTGTTACCCAGTGTGTTGTTATTCATGTACGCCGACGCCAGCGTCTTCGACCATGAGTAGTAGCCCTTCGCGCTGAAGTGCTGCGAGAAGCGCTTGTCCACCGACACCTGCAGACCGTTGTAGTTCGACGTCTGGCGTGAACGCACTACGTACACCTGGCTATACGTCGGTGTGCCGCCGATAGCCACATTCACCGGACGACGAGCATTCGCCGTTGCCGTTGTATTCGCCGTCGGGGTTGCCGTGTTGAAGACCGGATAATTCGCGTCGTCATAGAGCGGCAGCTTGCGGTTGAGCGCGCTGACGAAGGCCATGGAAACAGCCAGCGTCGGCGTGAACTGCTGCTCTACGGCAAAGTTCATCTGGTAGTTATACGGCCAGCGGTAATCCGCATCCATCGCCAGAATCTGCGTGGGCTTGATGAAGCGCGGGTTCGCCGGATCGTAGTTGTATGGATACGGCGAGATACCGCCAGGGAAGTCCGTCGTGTCCGTCGAGTAGGGATGCGTCAGGCTCGTAACGTTGCTGTACTGCGCACGCACCGAGAACGGCTGCGAGTTCGACGGAAGCTCAAACTCGTTGCCGCCGATGGATCCAAAGAACAGACCCGCGCCAGCATGAACAATCGTTTTGCCGTTGCCGAAGGCATCCCACGCAAAACCGATACGCGGCGACACATGGTTGTAACGCGTCGGCGAACCGGTCTTCGGCACGCCGGGGTCACCTGGGAAGAGCAGGCCACGCGGAGCCGATGGAATCGCCACAGATTGAACACCGGCTCGGAAGTTCGTGGTGCGGTTCATGGTGTCGGTCGGTGCGGTCTGCACGTCGTAACGCAGGCCAAGGTTCAGCGTAAGGTTGGGCAGTACCCGCCAGTCATCCTGGAAGAAGGCGCCGTAGTTGAAGTAATTGGCGTTCGCATAGACGGGCGAGTCCTGGTTCATCGTGTTCGGCCGGCCCAGCACAAAGTCGCTGAGCGCGTTACCGGTACGTGAAGTCGTGCTGGAGGTGAACGCAAAGACGCCGTAGTTGTTCAGCAGCGTCTGCTGCGCGTCCTTCTCCAACGCGCCTTCTGCGCCGAGATGAATGGAGTGCCGCCCCTTGTTCCAGGCCATCACATCGCGCAGCGCGTACAGGTTGTCACCCGCCAGAGGGCCAGCGATCGCCTGCGACAGCGTGAACCAGCCGTTGACCGAAATTTGCGGTAGCGACGGTGTTCCCTGCACGTTGAAGTCCGAGCCATAGGCCGCAATCGTCGTCTGCGGAATGTTTGTACGGCCAGCGATCAGGCGCGAGTAGTTCGCCCACACCTGATTGACCATCGACGAGTTAATCGTCCATGTGTCCGAAAGGTTCGCGTTCTGCTGACGCCAGTTGAAGAGCTGCATCGACCAGCCCGGAACCGTGCCGCCCGAAGGAAGCTGTGTGCTCATGCCGTTCGTCTGGAAGTAGTTCGCGCTGATGCGGTGATTGCCGATGTTGTGGTCAATCTTGATCAGGAACTCATCGCTCTGGTTCTGCGTAGTGTACGTCGAAATAAGCCCGTTGTTTGTGTTCGAAGGGCCCGGAACATTGCGGCTCAACACCTGCTGCGCGGTGGGGTCGAGCGTGCTGGTGATGATGTTGCCCGCATACGGCACACGGGTGATCGGGTTGCAAACGATGAAGCGTCCGCCGTGATCGGTGAGCGCCTTGTCCGTTGCAGAAACCGTCTGCGTGCAGCTTGTGATCGTGCCCGAGTTTGTCGGCAGGTTTTCGCTGAAGTTGCCGGCACGCTGCAACGTGTCAGGAACAATCGCGCTGTTCAGCGGTGCGCTCTGCGACTGGCGCAGACCAGCGTACGAACCGAAGAAGAACGTCTTGTCCTTGACGACCGGACCGCCGACCGTAGCGCCAAACTGATGACGATGCAGCGGCAGCGCCTTCTGCCCGGTGCCCCAGCTTGAAGCGTTGGCTGCGTTATTGCGCTCGAAGTCAAAAACCGACCCGTGCACCTTGTTGGTGCCCGACTTCGTCACAGCCGAAACAATGCCCGCAGACGTGCGACCGAACTGCGCGGAGAAGTTGTTCGTCTGGACGCTGAACTCCTGAATGGCGTCCGGGTTCGGCAGAATGTTGCCCGTGTTGCGCAACCCCGTCATGTTGATTCCGCCGTCCAGGTAGTAGCTGACCTGACCGACCGTTCCGTCCGTCGATCCGTTGATGTACGTATGCTGCTCAGGATAGCCAAGGTTGTTCACCGTACGGCTTGCCTGAACGCCCGGAGTCAGGGGAAGAAGATCGTACGGATTGCGGCCAACGAGCGGAAGGTTATCCACCTCCTGGTTGTCGATCACTCGCCCCAGTGTGGAGTTTGTGTTGTTCACAAGCGGCAGATCGCTGGTCACTTCGACCACCTGCTGCTCCTGCCCAACAGCCAGTGCAACCTTGTCCAGCGATGCCGACTGCATCGCGTTCAGCGTGATGCCGGAGCGTTCAAGCGTCTGAAAACCGGGTGCAGAAACGTGTACGGCATACGAGCCAATGGGAAGAAACTCGACGCGGAAGCCGCCGTCGCCACTGGTCGTGACCGTACGGGAGAAATTCGTGGAGGTTTGGCGAACGGTGACCGTCGCACCGGGGATGGACGCCCCGGTGGAGTCAACGACCGTTCCTGAGAGAGTGGCGGTGTCAGTCTGACTGAAAGCCTTATGCGGCGCGAAGAGGCCGAAGGCGAAAAATAGTAAAAGCAATTTAGCGAACGAGCGCATGGTTCTTTCTCCTGGCGCCGGTGGATCTCGCAGAAACGAAGCGGGAGCGCGCTGGCGGGGGTGACTTCGAAACAAGCCGCAGCCTGCGCTTACGCAGATTGCAGCAGACCTGGAGCCCTTGGCCGGTGAACGTTAACACCTGCCCTCGAACCACACCCTTGAAAGATCTCGGCGAAGGGAGAAAGTTCGGTGCATCCCGCTGTGTTAGCGTTAGCACGCGCGGAACAATAGCACAGCCCGGACACCTTCCGCCAGCGCGGTACAGTGGAACAGGATGTTCCGTCCTGGGTTCCAGCAGCGAAGTACTTACGCGTCCACTCCCAAAGCACGCAAATTCAGGCAAGGCAAAGAGAAGAGTTTCAACACAGCCAGCAGAACGCCACTGCGCCGTCCCGGGCCACCGAAGCATCCAAATACCAGAGAACGAGAGGAGTTTCCGTGATGACGAACATTCCCGAAGGCGGCCCGCTGGCCGACGCCGCCAAAGAGTTGCAGCCAGCTACCCCGGCACGCGTAGAGAAGACCGAGGCCGAGTGGCGCGAGCAACTGACGCCCGAGCAGTTCCACGTTTTGCGTGAAAAAGGCACGGAGCGTGCCTTTACCGGCGCTCTTTATGACAAGAAGGAAGACGGTTTGTATCACTGCGCGGCCTGCGGCGCAGCGCTCTTCAAGAGCGACACCAAGTACGACTCAGGCTGCGGCTGGCCCAGCTTCTGGGAGCCGATCACGCCCAACGCCGTGATTTATCACGAGGACGTCAGCTTCGGCATGAAGCGCGTCGAGGTCACCTGCGCCACCTGCGGCTCGCACCTCGGCCACGTCTTCCCGGACGGCCCGCGGCAAACCACCGGCGAGCGCTTCTGCATCAACTCAGTATCGCTCGGCTTTGAACCAAAGCAGTAAACAGTAGACGCACAGAAAGCCCCGGCAGCGCAGGCTGCCGGGGCTTCGATCTTACAGGGACGAATAAAGCGAGGCGCCGAAGCGCAAAACGCTTAGCCCTTGACGATCTTGCCAGTCTTGATGCAACCGGTGCAGACCTTCACGCGCTTGGAAACGCCGTTGGTCTTTGACTTTACCGACTGCAAATTCGGGTTCCAGCGACGACGGGTGACGTTGTGCGCGTGAGAAACATTGTTACCGAACTGGGGGCCCTTACCGCAGAGCTCGCAAACCTGTGCCATGTTGAATTCCTCTCAAAACAAACTTTTTGACCGCGAATCTCCCCGGATATGCCTCGAGACGCTGTGGACATCCGATGTCAGCAAGGGAGCGGAGGGCGTGCCAAGGCATTAAGATGCCAGGGGCCACTTCCGTGTCAGGAGTTTAGTGTACCACCGGCTCGCCCCAAAAACCATACTTTCTAGCGCAAAATACTAGTTGCACCATTTGTGTGGCAGCCCCCCAAAGCGAATATCCTGCTGGAATGGGAATGCTCGTGAACCGATCGAAGTGGAAGCAGCGCCACCGGGCCGTATTGGCCGCCTCTCTGCTGTCGTTGGGCAGCGCCACGCTGGCCGCTCAAACAGCAGGCAAGACCGCGACACCTGTCGTCGAGGCAGGCGCCAAAAGCTCGCGCGAGACGGCAAAATACGCCTCCGACCCGCAGCACGAGCCTAGCCTGAGTGACGCCGCAAAGCTCGCCCTGGTTCGCAGCAAGATCAAGTACGTCTTCATCCTCTTTCAGGAGAACCGCTCCTTCGACTTCTACTTCGGCTCCTTCCCGATGGCTCGCGGCCTCTACTCGCAGCCGCCTGCCGAGACACCCGGCTTTGTACAACCGTTCGTCAACACCGACGGCACCATCGGTACCATCACCCCGTTCCGCATTCCCTCCTTCATCACCGACAAGAACGGCAAGCGCGTTCCGCTCTACCCAGAAGACGTCGCCTCGCTGAACCACTCGCACGTCGCCATGGTGCGCAAGCTGGCACTCGACAAGAACAACATTCCGCACAACGACCAGTACGCGCTCGCCGAAGAGGGCGTGAAGATCGAGGGCGGCAAGCCCAACCGCGTGCCCTCACTCGCGCGCAAGCAGTTCGGTGAGCTCGTGATGAGCCACGTTGACTGCGATACCGCGCCATTCCTGTGGCAGTGGGCGGACCGTTTCACCCTCTTCGACGGCTTCTTCAGTACCGTCATCGGGCCCTCCGGTCCAAACGCGATCGCGATGCTCTCCGGCCAGACCGGCCAGACCGAGTGGATGCTGCATCCGGAACTGGGCAAGCCGAAGAACGGCACACAGCTCCCGCTGGTGAGCAACGCGCATCCTTACTGGAGCCTTCCGCTCGACGCTGCCGGCAAGCCCGCCGCACCCAAGCCGAACAGTGAACCGCGCCACGCACCGAACCTCACCTACGCTTCCCTGCCCCTTTCGTTCATGGGCAGCAATATCAAGCAGGAGACAGCCAAGGACCGCGATCCCGGCATCGACCTGCGCGACGTGCAGGAAGACTTGGAGAAGATCGCCGGGCACGGCACCATGCCGGTGAACTGGGGCTGGTATCAGCAGGGCTACGATCATGAGCCCACCGACCCTGCAGGGATCGCGACCCACAAAGAGTATGTGATCCACCACAACGCGCCGCAGTACTTTGGCTACGTCGCCAACAACCCAGACACCAGCCTGCACATGCATGGTCTCGGTGAGTTCTTTGACGACGTCGCCAACCATCACCTGCCCAAGGACGGCGTCTTCTACGTTCGCGGCGGCTACGGCAACATCCACGGCTTGAAGCCCGCCGACCCGAACCCGCGCCTGGCGCAGGTCTTCTACGGCAACGACGATCACCCCGGATACGCCGACACTGGCATCAGCGAAACGCTGCTCGCGAAAGAGATCAACGCCATCGCGCAAAGCCCCTACTGGGACCAGAGCGTGATCCTGATCGCGTACGACGAAAGCGATGGCCTCTTCGACCACATGCAGCCCGTCGTTCGCAACCACATGGAGGACGGCTCGCCGCTGAACCAGAGCACGCGCATCCCCTTCCTGCTGATCTCGCCTTACGGAAACACGCACGTCGTCTCGCACGAGCGCACCGAACACAGCGGCATCATTCGCTTCGTCGACGACCTCTTCAGCCTGATCCCGCTCGCCGACCTGCCCGACGAAGAGCACGCCCGCGAGCTGGGCAAACAGCGCGGACTTGGCCCCGACATGGGCCCCGCCGACGACAAGGTTGCGGGAGTCGGCAACCTGCTTTCGGGCTTCGACAACGCCCGCCTGCTGGGCAAGCGCAAGCCCGTTCCCGCGTCATACGCGATCATTCCCGATAACGTCGCGATGAGCTTCCCGCACTACGGCGGCGAGGGCTGCAAGGCCCTGAGCATCAAACCCACAGACGCCGACCTGCCCAACCCCGTTCCTGCAGACTTCAATCCGCGACCGGACGTTACGCCGGGCGATCCGCGCTCGGGAAACTGGACACCATAAGATGTTGCGTCACGTCCTCCTCGCAGGCGCGCTCGTCCTCAGCGCGAGCCATCTCACCGCGCAGAACTCGGCCGCACCAGCCACCGCAACAGGCGACGCGGTCGCACGTATCGCCGCAACCCACACGCTCGTCTGCGGCATCGACCAGAGCGAAGCCGAGTACACGCTGGACGAAGATCACGGCCCTCGCGTGGCGTTTGATCAGCAGATGTGCCGCGCCGTTGCTGTCGCCATCGCAGGCGTCGACGCGAAGGTCGAGTTCAAAGGCTATCCCGATGAAGAGACCGCACTGGCCGACCTTCGCGCTGGCGAAATCGACCTCGTCCCCAGCGTAACGATCAATGTCTCGCACCGCGCCGATGCCACGCTGGAGCTGACGCAGACCGTGCTGATCGACGGCGTCGGCCTGCTGGTGCCGACGAAGACGCACATCACCACCGCAAAGGAACTCAGCGGTAGAAAAGTCTGCTTCCTCGCCGAAACCGAGCACGAAGCCGTGCTGCAGACCGCCTTTGCCGCGCGCGGCATCAACCTCCTCCCCTATCCGTTCCAGGAAGAGGGCGAGATGGAAGCCGCCTACAGCTCCGGCAACTGCGTCGCCATTGGCGCGGACCGCACGCGGCTCGCAGCCATTCGCGTGAGCTTTGGTGAAGATGCCAAAGACCACCTGCTGCTGCCCGATCACTTCGACGACGAGCCAATGGCGATGGCGACGCGCGCCACCGACGCACACCTGCGCCGCATCGCCGACTCCGTCCTTGCGGTCCTGCTCTCCGGCGAAGAGGTCCGCACAACAGAGCCCCACGTCGACTCTCTTCTCCGTCAGCGCCTCAGCGGCAAAACGCTCGAACTCGGCCACCCGCTGGGCCTTCGCGCAACCTGGGCCGCAGAGGTGCTCGCCACGGTCGGCGACTACGGCGAGATCTACGAGCGCACGCTCGGCTCCGACTCTCCGATGCAACTGCCACGCGGCATCAACCGCCTGTGCTCCCAGGGCGGCGCCCTCTGCGCTACGCAGCTGAAGTAACGCCACAGCCCTTCAAGCAGCGGCGAAGTAGAGCAGCGGTCACGCAGCAAGCCAAAGCTTACATTTGTTGTCATAAAAACAACGGTTTACAACAAACGGTAGGAATGAGAGTTTGTAGAACAAACTCTCATTATCCAGAGAGAAAAGTAGCTCTTGCTGCAGAAATCTTCTGCCGCAAGCGAGCTTGCGATATAAAAATATAGACAACATTCGATGTTTCCGCACCGAACCATCAGACGCTTGAACACAGCCCTGCCGGGGCTGCGTTCCTTCTGGAGCTTTATTCGTGAAACGTACTCTGCCCGAGCCGTCCCCTATCGCAGACCAGGTAGCAAAACATCGTTCCGCACTCAGCCCACGTCGGCAAGAGATCCTCAGCCCCATCTTCGACAACCCCAAAGAGTTCGTTCTGCTCTCTGTGCGCGCCTGCGCCGAACGCCTGCAGACAGACTCCGCCTTCCTGCTGCGCGTCGTGCAGCAACTGGGCTTTGCGTCCTACGGCGACTTCAAGAAGTACCTGCACGACCTCTCGCTCTCCAACGCCACCACATACGAACGCATGCAGCAGACCGGCGGCTCAAGCAGCTCGCTCGATAACGTGCTGGACGCCTCGCTGCGCGGTGGGATCGAAAATCTGCAAGCCCTGGAAGCGACGCTCGACAGAGCACGCCTCGTCGCACTCTCACGCAGAATGCACGCGGCGCGCCGCATCCTGATCCTTGGTGGCGACCTCTCCGGCGCAGTGGGTGAGTACCTGCAGTACCAGCTGACGATGCTCGGCCTCTCGCCTCAACTGCTTCGCAGCACAGGCGAGATGATCCACGCGGTCCGCTCCGTCGAGAAGCAGGATGTCGTCATTGGCATCACGTTTCGCCGCGGCCTGCGCTGCACCGTCGACGCCCTTCGCGAAGCCCGCCAACGTGGCGCTCACTGCGCGGCAATCACCAACGCGGCCAGCAGTGCAGCTGCGCGCTACAGCGACGACGTCTTCCTCGCGGGCATTGAAGGCTCATCTCTGCGCAGCACTTTCGTCGCGCCGTTTGCGCTCATCGACGTGCTGGTAGCTGCCTGCGCCAACGTGAAGCGCAGGAAGGTACTGAAGCTGATGAGCGAAGCAAGCGACGAGCAGGTGAACGGCTATCGCTGGTTTCAGGATTAGCCACACTCAAGCTCAATACACGTAAGGATCTTTGCGGAAGATGTTCGGTCGCGTGAGGCGAATGCTGATGCCCGAACTGATTCCGTAAGGATGCAGATTCCCGTAGGTGAACTGCGGCCAGAACTGGTACTCCACATCAATCAGACGCACGGTGATGCGGCTGTTCAGCGGAATGTCCAGGCCTGCTCCCGGCGCCATCGCAAAGTAGGAGCCAGTGGCATAGTGGAACGGGAAGGTCATATAGCCTCCCCCGACGAGAAACTTCGCATACGGCTGCAGATGCGGCTTGCGCAGGATCGTAACCGACGGCCCGACGAGCACATGCGTCTGCGTGACGTCTTCATCGGTGTGAAAGCGCAGGAACCGCGCCTCTGCCTCGATGCTGACGCGCGAACGCAGGTGCAGACCACCAAAGGCCGTAATGCCGCCGAGGTTGCGGTCGCCATAAGGATTATGGAAAGCCGAAACGGCAACACCAGCGGAGAAGAAGAGTCCCGGCCCTGTTGCCGTGGGGATGGCTTGCGCCTGAGCGCGAACCACCATCCCGGCAACAACAACGGCAAAGCAAACGAGGCTGCGGAAGAGTTTCATAGGCGGGCCTCGCTTACTTCACGGTGAGGGTAACGGTTTGCGACTCAGCCACGCCGGTGTTCTGGCCTCGCGCCACCACCTGGAAGGTGTAGGTACCGGCAGGCGTCGTGTTCGTATGCAGCCCTGAGCAGCCAGTGGCCGCGCCAAGCGTCATGATCGCGATCACCAGTACCAGCAGGCTTGCCAGCTTTCTGCGACGACGCAGCCCGAAGAGTGCCAGCATCGCCATAGCTCCAACAGGCAGCATCGCAAACGTCAGCTTCGAACTTGCGTTCGTCGTCGTTGAGCCCGAGCCCAGCGGATTGCCCGTATCGACCGTGACCTGAGCGGTCATCGTACCGCCCGCCTTCAGGTCCTGCGAGGTTGCTGAGAACGTGCAGGTCGCGTCCACCGGAAGTCCCAGGCAGCCGAACTGCATGGTGTCCGCGAACGTTCCCACAGAGCTCACCGTCAGCGTCGCCGCCGAGTGCTGCCCGCTCGTCAGCGAGATCGCCGACGGGTTCAACGTCAGCGTGAACTGCGGTGTCTGGTCAGACGAGATGCTGGTTTCAGGCGAGGTCGAGGTCGCATAGCTTGCATCACCCGAGTACACCGCGGTGAGCGTCTGCGAGGCCGAGCCAACCGTGATCACCAGCGTAGCCACGCCCGTGCTATCGACCGTCGCCGTACCCACGGTCATTGCTTCCGTTCATGAACGTCATAGAGCCTGTCGGCACCGACGGCCCGGTGTAGCGGACCACTGCAATCAGCGTCACCTGCTGGCTGTTGTTAGGGTCCGTCGTTGCAGTGAGCGTCGTCGAAGTAGCCCGCAGGTTTACGACCTGCGTGATCGTTGGCGACGTTGCGGCGAAGTTCGTTCCATTGCCGGCATACGTTGCAATCACCGCGTGCGATCCAGCAGCCAGCAGCGGCAGCGTGAGCACTGCGTTCCCGGTGCCATCCAGCGTGGCGGAGCCCAGCGTCGTGGAGCCGTCAGTAAACGTCACCACACCCGCCGCAACGTCCTGCCCGGCGTTCGCTACTGTTGCCGTGAAGGTAATGCTGCTCAGCGTCAGGGCAGGATTCGCGTTCGACGTGAGCGTGACCGAGGTCGCCTGGCGCACGACGAGCGTCAAAGGCGTGGAGGCAGAGGCCGCAGCCTTGCCATCACCCAGATAGTTCGCCGAGATCGTATGCGTGCCCGGCGCAAGCGTCGAGATCGAAAGCGTGCCGACACCGGTGCCATCGAGCACCGCCGTACCAAGGATCGTGGAGCCTTCGACGAAGTTCACCTTCCCGGTAGCCAGGCCGCCGTTCGAGGTGATCGCCGCCGTCAGCACCACAGGCGCGCCGTAGGTTGCGGGGTTCGCGCTTGCCGTCAGCAGTACCTGCGTGTCGGCGTTGGTGATGGTCTGCGTCAGCACCGAAGACGTCGTAGTCGCATAGTTCGTATCGCCTGCGTAGCTGATCGAAATGCTGTGCGGACCAACAGCCAGCGCTGTAGTGGTAAACGTTGCCGTGCCGCTTGCGTCAAGCGTGCCCGCACCGAGTGTCGTGGCTCCATCGAGGAACGTGACTGCGCCGCTGGGTGCGGTCGAGATCGCTCCACTCAGGTGGGCCGTGAACGTCACGCTTGCACCGGAGACCGCTGGATTCAAGCTGGAGGTAATCACGCTCGTCGTCGGCTGAACAATCTGCTGCTGCAAAGCCACGGAACTCGAAAGCGTGTGATTGCTATCGCCCGAGTACTTCGCCGTAATCGTGTGCCCACCAAAGGTAAGCGCCGAGGTCGCCAGCGAAGCCGCTCCCGTAGTGCTATCGACCGCAGGGGAACCCAGCAACGTTCCGCCGTCATAGAAGCTGACCGTGCCCGTAATGTTCGGGCTTGGGCTCGTCACCACCGCACTGAAGGTCACCGAGGATCCGAGTGTCTGCGGCGTCTTGCTCGTGGTTAACGAGGTTGCCGTAGAGCCTTGCGTAATGGTCACCGCAACAGCGTTCGAAACAGCTTTTGCGTTGTTTCCGTCGCCACCATAGCTGACCGTGAGCGAATGCGGACCGACCGCAAGTGTTGAGAGAGAGAAGTTATTGGTTGCCGCAACAGTTTGCGTGGAAACGCTCGCTCCGGCATCCAGCAGAGTAATGGTGCCCGTTGGAGTGACACCGGTCGAAGCAATCACGGAGGTGAACGTTGCAGCAACACCTGCGTTCACGCTACCAGTTGGACCGGAAAGCGTCAGCGTCGGGGTAGCGAGTGCGATCACCTCGGGGCTCGACGAAGAGATGCTGGAGTTATAGTTCGTGTCGCCACCGTAGCTGGCAGTGATCGAGTGATTGCCAACGCCAAGCGTCGTCGTGGAGAAAGTGGCCGCTCCCGTCGCAGAGACCGTACCGGTACCCAGCGTGGTCGCACCGTCAGAGAAGGTGACCGTGCCGGTAGGAATGCCGGTCGCGCTGGTGACCTGAGCGGAGAGCGCGACGCTCTTGCCCGCCAGCCCCGTGCTCGTAACACTGAGCGTTGTCGTCGTCGCGGTCTTGTTCACCACTTCACTAACGGCAGTGGATGTGCTGGCCGAGTAGTTCGTGTTGCCGCCAAACTTCGCCGTGATGGAGTGCGTAGCGACTGAAAGCGTGCTGCTTTGGAACGTCGCTTTTCCATTTGCATCAAGCTGCGCGGTTCCGAGCGTCGTGCCTCCGTCCATAAAGGTGACCGTGCCGGTGAGCGTCCCCGCACCCGTCGCAGAAGTCGTGGCCGTAACCGTCGCCGTAAAGGTGACGATCGCTGCCGCGTTCGCAGGA
Source organism: Acidobacteriaceae bacterium (assembly GCA_028283655.1). NCBI lineage: Bacteria > Pseudomonadati > Acidobacteriota > Terriglobia > Terriglobales > Acidobacteriaceae > Acidobacteriaceae bacterium. The sequence goes on from JAPWKE010000003.1 coordinate 3,020,590, forward strand.
GTTGAGTCCGAAACAAGCGTCGTTGCCGTTGGAATTTGATCAACCACCACCGAGATCGGCGCAGACATGCTGACGTCGTTATTCGTATCTCCGGTGTACGACGCCTTGATGCTGTGCGTGCCCGGCGTAAGTGCGGACGTCGCGAAACTTGTCTTCGAAGAGCTAAGCGTTCCGCTTCCGATAGAGTTTGCTCCATCGAGGAACTGCACAGTCCCCGTAGGCGCTGTCGTCGCCGTGCCGGTAACGGTTGCGCCGAACGTAACCGTGCTGCCGACAGGAAGCTCCGTCTTGTCAGACGACTCGGTCGTTGCCGTGGAAGCGAGTGCGATGACTTCGCTCACCTGCGGCGACGTAGCCGAAGCATTCGTGGTGTCGCCAGAGTAAACGGCTGTGATCGTATGCGTCCCTACGGTCAGCGTCGAGATGTTGATGCTCGCAATGCCTGAAGCCAAGGTTGCCGACCCGACAGCAGAACCGTCCGAGTTGAACGTCACCGTGCCGCTCGCTGTTCCGCTGGCTGCCGTTACCGTCGCCGACATGCTGACCGACTGCGTCACAACGCCGGGGCTTGGCGAAACCGTGAGGGCCACCGTGGCCTGCTGCTTGACCACCTGCTGCAGAGCAGGAGACGTGGCCGCGGCATTTTCATTATCGCCAGAGTAAACAGCCGTGATCGAGTGCGTTCCCAGCGCGAGTTGCGAGGTACTGCACGCTGCACCATTGTTCGCTACAGTGACCGCCTGGCAGATCGTCGTCGTTCCATCCTTGAAGTCGATCGTACCGGTGAGGGCTGTTGTTGCGTCCGTTGTGATGCTCGCCGTAAAGGTGACGCTCGCACCGAACATGCTGGGAGTTCCGCTGGTCGCAACCGTAATCGCCGTCGGGTTCACCGTAAGCACATCACCGGTAAGCGTGACGATCGCCGGAGTGTTGCCCGCGTCGGAGTTCACCGTAAGCGTTCCGGTAACGGTATCGCCAACCGTGGTCGGAGCAAACTCTACGCCGAGATTGCATTGAACACCAATAGCGAGCGTGCCAACAGCGCAAGTTGTTGTAGCGGAATCGATTGCCGACTGGTCGAACGCAAAGCCACTCACGTTGAGCGTGGCGTTACCGTCATTTTCCAGTCCGACGGCTTGAGGAGCGGACGTCTTGCCCACGCGAATCGTGTCATAGATCAGCGGAACCGCCGCTGCGGTAACGCGGCGAATACGGTTATGGAACATATCCGCGATGAAAAGCTGACCGGTCTGATCAATCCACAGCGCATAGGGGCCGTAGAGGCTGGCGACGTTGGCAGCACCACCATCACCGCCAAAACTTTCGCTATCCGTGCCCACGATGGTATTGATAAGCCCCGTCGCGACGGAGATTTCGCGTACGCGATTGTTGCCCGAATCGCCGATGTAGATATTTCCGGCCGGGTCAAGTGCGACGCCTGCAGGGGCGTTCAGCGCAGCGGCGGGCCCTGAGCCACCATCACCATCGAACGTGCGGTTTCCGTTTCCAGCCACGGTCGTGATCACGCCGCTGGGATCGATCTTACGGATGCGGTTGTTGGTGAGATCGGCAACATAAAGCGAGCCGTCTGAGCCAAGCGCAATCCCCCAGGGAGAGGCCAGTTGAGCAGCAGTAGCCTTTCCGCCGTCGCCAGAGTAGCCGGACACAGACGTACCGGCAATGGTCGTGATGACACCCGTTCCTGCAGCCACCTTGCGCACAACATTGTTGCCGGTATCTGAGATGTAGAGCGAACCGTCGGTGCCCATGGCAAGGCCTTCGGGCAGCGATAGCGTCGCTTTGGTGGCAGCCGCACCGTCGCCGGAGTAGCCCTGCACACCACAGGTTCCGGCAACCGTTGTGATGATGCCGCTAACGGCATCGACACGGCGAACGCACATATTCACCGAGTCCTCGAAGAAGATATCGCCAGCGCCGTCGAGCACAATGCCGGAAGGCGAAGAAATGCTGGCAGACGTGGCGAGACCGTTGTCTCCGGAGTAGCCCGGCGTGCCGTTTCCGGCCACCGTGATAATCATGTTTGTCGTCGCATTCACCTTACGAACGCGGTTGTTATTACTGTCCGAGATGTACAAATTGCCTGCAGCGTCCGAAACGATGCCCATCGGCAGAAAGATCTGCGCCAGGGTTGCCACCACGTTATCGCCGCGATAAATCCAGTCACCGCTGCCCACCACGGTATCAATCCGGCCGGGCTTCAATACTGCGAGGCTGCCCGTCGCCATTCCACTGACAAGCGCCTGCCCGAGAACCTGGCCATCAGATGAAAGCACCTCGACCACGCCGACACGAAGCCCGGGGTACAGCGGCTTGAACGTAACGTTGGTGGTGCAACTACCGCCCGCAAGATACACGCCAAGCGCACAGCTTCCAGTGCCGGGGACAGCCGTGAAATCCGAAGTCGTCGCCCCCTGCGTGGAGGCCACAGCACCAGGTCCTATACCCGAAACAGTCAGCGGGATCGTGACCGTCAGCGCAGCTGACGTCGTGCCGACGGCGGTGGTGGTGGGAAAGGCTGTGGCAGATTGCGCCTGAACGGCGTTCGCTGTGGCGAAGGACAAGCCAAGAAGACATAAAGCCTTCAAGACATACGACTTAGCGGTCAGCTTCCGGGAAGAAAGAGGCATAAGAGAGGTGTCACCTGGATCGATAGATCATGAAAAGCAAGCTTTGAAACAGCTCTTATACCTAAGTAATCGTTTTTTCGGGTTACCAAAATTCCCCGTTCCGGGGAGAACCCACCTCGCCAAGTTGCAGATAGACCTGAAAATGGGGGATATGACGCGCTTTCGATCGTTGCTGCAGAACGGTTACTTCATCGGTAAAACGCGGTCTTTTCGTGCCAAATGTCCAATTTCAGGACACCAAAACGACTAAAAAGCTGCCTTTCCAGCACGAAAAACCGCCGTTTCCCCTCTGCAATTCTCGGGGGTAACGGCGGTAAAGATTACCTTTTGAAACGATTTAGAGCTTGTCGGAGTAAATGAGTCGGGCGAGCAGATTTTCGATCTGCTCCTGCTTGCCGGAGCGAGGCTCAGGCTTCGTTCCGGAGGCCAGCGCCTTTTGCTCCAGCTGCTCGAGGGTGAGCTTGCCGGAGAAGATCGCCTGCGCGTCTGCCGTTTCCCAGTCTGCGTAACGCTCCTGCAGAAGAGCATCGTAGCGACCGTCTTCGATGATCTTGGCAGCCGTGAGGAAGGCCCGGGCGCAGAGGTCGGCTCCTCCCACGTGAGCGTGGACCATGTCCTCCGCGGTGAAGCTCTGGCGGCGGACCTTGGCGTCGAAGTTGCAACCACCCTTGCCCAGACCACCGGCCTTGATGACCTGGTACATGCTCATGGACATGGTCCAGAGGTCGTTCGGGAACTGGTCGGTGTCCCAGCCGAGGAGCGCATCGCCGCGGTTGATGTCGAGCGAGCCAAGGATACCGAAGGCACCGGCGGTGGCGATCTCGTGCTCGAAGCTGTGGCCGGCGAGCGTAGCGTGGTTGGCTTCGAGGTTTACGCGAACCTCGTTTTCGAGGCCGAAGGTCTTGAGGAAGCCGTAGACCGTGGCGGCGTCGAAGTCGTACTGGTGCGAGGTCGGTTCCTTGGGCTTGGGCTCGATGAGGATCTGGCCGTCGAAGCCAATCTTGTGTTTGTAGTCGACGACCATGGAGAGGAAGCGGCCCATCTGGTGCAGCTCCTGCTTCATGTTGGTGTTGAGCAGGGTCTCGTAGCCTTCGCGACCACCCCAGAGAACGTAGTTGGAGCCGCCGAGGCGCTTGGTGGCGTCGAGGCAGTTCTTGACCGTCGCCGCAGACCAGGCGAAGACTTCGGGGTCAGGATTGGTCGAAGCACCGGCCATAAAGCGCGGATGGGAGAAGAGATTGGCCGTACCCCAGAGGACCTTCGTGGAGCATGAGGTCATCTTCTCTTCGAGGTAGTCAATCATGGTGTGGAAGTTCTTCAGCGTACCGGCGAGGGTGTCGGCGGCGGGAGCGATGTCGGCGTCGTGCCAGCAGAAGAAGGGCAGATCGAGGACGCGGAAGAGGTCAAACGCGGCGTCGGCTTTGACCTTGGCGAGCGCGATGGGATCGCCCGCGGTGTTCCAGGGGCGGTTGATCGTGGGGCCGCCGAAGGGGTCGGAGCCAACCATGGCGAGGGAGTGCCAGTAAGCGACGGCAAAGCGGAGGTGCTCCTTGAGCGGCTTGCCGAGGACGACGCGGTCGGCGTCGTACCACTGGTAGGCAAGCGTGTTGTTGCTATCGGGGCCTTCGTACTTGACGGTGGGAAACGGACTGAAGACGGTGTCGGACAAGGCGGTTGTTCTCCTATGGTTTCAGGCTTTTTAGTGCCTACGAAATAAATAAGGCTCGGGCGTTTCGGCTTTGACGCGGAGCGTGTGGTTCAGGCTCACGAAAGCAGCCGGAAAACGGGACGCATTAGATGTACCACGCGAAAGATATCTTCGCCTAGAGGGATTTTGAGGTTGGAGGTTCGCAGGAATCAGTGTGACGCAATGGATAGTAGCTGGCTGTGACGCGAAGCGCGTTTATCGGTACTAATCCCGTGCTCCCGCTTGAGCGGGTGCTCGATGAGTGCGTTGTTCTGACGCGACATTTGGCGATACGATGTCCCCGTGACGACCGCACACAGTGCAGTCGCTCAGGGCCAAAGATTTACCGAGCTGTTGACTGGAAGTGACGGGACGAAATAGCTTATATCCAGCTCCTAGTTTTTACGACAGTTTAGTTCGTTCAGTCTGTCGGTGGCTGGTGTAGAGCCAGCCCGGAATTATTGATTGGTATTCTCGCCCCTCCCGCTTCGCTCCCGGGGCGCTGCTCACAGTAGGAGCTATGAAAACGTGGATCGAGGAGCCGAGGTTGCGCTCGGCGTGCGAACGGATCGTGAAGTCCTTGAGTCCGGATCACTACCGCTTCAGGCGTATCTCGCCTGTCGTTTTCATTTGCGGTGGGCTCAACAGCAAACCCCGAAACAGGCTTCGCGACTACCTCCAGAAACGGAGGCCGGAGTTGCAGATCTTCTACGCCGAACGGGTGTGGGAGCTGATCTCATCTAATCCCGGCCTTGGCGCCCTGAAGATGGAATCCGATCTAGCGGCTTTGTCCGACATGGTGGTCATCATCGTCGAGAGCGCTGGCACCTTTGCGGAGCTGGGCGCCTTCTCACATGTCGAAGCTCTCCGCAAGAAGCTGCTGCCGATCGTGGACATCGAGTACAAGGTTGCAAACTCGTTCATCAACACCGGCCCTATCCGCTGGATCGACCAAGAGTCTGACTTCCGGCCGACGATCTGGACGAAGCAGGCCCAGATACTCGAGTGCGCGCCTGAGCTTGAAAGCAAGATCGACACGATCCCCAAGCCGAAGCCGACAAAGGTGTCCGACCTGGTCAACAGCCGCAAGCACCTCCTGTTCTTCCTCTGTGACCTTGTGGCGGTGATCGCCCCGGCCACGATCGAGGGCATCGACTACTTCATGGGAAAGATTGCGCCCAGCGCTCCCACAGCCGATCTGGAACTCACGCTGCTCGTTGGGCTCGCGGAGGCGATGGGGCTTCTGCGCAAGGACGCCATAGCAACAGCTGGCGGCTCCACTACGATCTTCTTTTCGCCGGCCAAGACGGATGCGCTGCAGCACCCGTATCACCGCATCAGGATGGTCAACCTGCCCGAACTGCGAGCCGAATTCATCTCGGGTTTGCTCACGATTCCGGAGGCGGTTAAGGCGATGAGGGAGGTGGATTCGAAACGATGATCATTGAGAAGATGTGCAACGAGCTGTCTCTGCCGCCGGCCTATGTCGCGCGCCTGGTGCGCACTGCCTCCTACCAGTACAAGCAGTACCAGATTCCGAAGAAGACCGGCGGCACTCGCACAATTCTCCATCCATCGAAGCGCCTCAAGGCGCTGCAACGGTGGCTGCTGGCAAACGTCATTGCGTCCTGGCCCGTTCATCCTGCTGCCTCGGCGTACCGCAAGGGCGGGACGATCCTCGACAATGCCAAGGTGCACGCGAAAAGCAAGTATCTCCTGCGGATGGACCTGCAGGACTTCTTCCCGTCGCTGAAGATGCAGGATTTGCGCGAGTACGCCAAGCAGCGATCTGGGCTGTTCACGAATTGGACGAGCGAAGACTTCGAGAGCTTCGGCCGGCTCATCTTCAGAGAAGGGCAACTCACGATCGGCGCGCCTACCTCGCCCGCCGTTTCGAACGCGCTGTGTTTCGACCTCGACGTTGCCATGAACGCGCTGTGCCAATCCCGCGGTGTTGCGTACACGAGATACGCCGACGACTTCTTCTTCTCAAGCACCGAGAAGGGAGTTCTGGCGAAGGTGCAAACCGAGATCGAGGCCCTTGTAGCGGCCTCGGCGCTGCCGAAGGGTCTAAAGATCAACAAGACCAAGACCAGGCACAGTTCCAAGCGCAAGGCACGCCGCGTCACTGGTATCGTGCTGGGAAGCGATGATCTGGCGCATGTCAGCCGGCAAACAAAGCGGCATGTGCGGTCGCAGGTTCACCATCTCGACACACTCACCCCTAAGCAGCGCGTCAGCCTCGCCGGGATGATCTCCTACATCACGGGATTCGAGCCTGATTTCATGAACGTGCTGATTACTAAGTATGGGGCCACCCAAGCCATTAAAGCCCGGAATGGCGATTGATCGGTTCCGACTACGATCTCCCGAACGGATCGTCCATGTCGGGATGTTGGACGCCACTTGGGAACCCCACTGACCTCGCCGATCGGCTCATTGAAGAGCCTCCGTCCGAATCGCAAGAACGCCCGCTCATGATTGTTGGATGATGGACTGTTGTGATCTCGATGGGGCAAAGTGGCCAATGCATTCACTAGGTCACATCAGTACCGGTATGTCGGCTTGTCGGAAGCGATCCATCGGTGACGGCAACGGCGTTTTTCAGGATTAGTCGGTCGTTTGGGCGATATGACGACCTCATCCCCAAGTGCCAAATGAGATGCGATTCGAAGCGTAACTCGATAGAATCGTGCCATCCCTATGATGCAGACGCCCGCGCAACTCGAAGCAGCTGGACTCGAAGTCACCGACCTTGCTGACGAATCTCTGTATTCAACGCGCCCCCTGCATTCCCGCAGTGGAGCGATGCAGATGGAAGGATTGCATCGGCTGGCGGTCGCTTTCGTGGAGAGTCCAGAGACCATTCTCCAAGAACTCGTCAATGCAGCGGTTCGCCTCTGCGGTGCCGATAGCGCGGGGATCAGTATTGAGCGTGAAGGCAGGACAGACGAGAATTACTATCACTGGGTCGCGACCGCAGGAGAGTACTCCTCCTTCCTGGACGCTTCTCTTCCCCGGACTCCGAGCGCCTGTACCGTGTGTCTCGAACGTGGAACGCCGCAATTATTCCGCGTAGATCAGCGTTTCTTCGACATTCTGGGCGTTGAAGCCGCGCTGGTGAAAGATGGGATACTGCTCCCTTGGCAGGTCGAGGAGATGCGCGGAACGATCTTCATCATCTCGCACAGCCGCAATGAAGCTTTTGACAGCGAAGATCTCCACTTGATGCAGATTCTCGCCAAGTTCGCTGCGATGGGCATTCGGCAACAGCGCCAGCAAGAAAAGCTGCTGAGACAGGCGGCTACCGCCGCTGCGATGGCGATGGCACATGATCTTGCCCACCAAATCAACAACCCCCTCCAGAGCCTTACAAACGTTCTTTTCCTCGCCAAGCAGAGCGATGGGGTGGGCGACGAAAAATCGCTCGCAATGAAGTTGCGACGATGACTTCGCCAGGCTTTCTTCCCTGGCAAAAACTTTATTGGCGTTGCCAAGGAAATCTTCCGAGCAATGACATCCACTTGTCCGTAAAGCGGTGTCCGTACAAGTGACGGCCTAGCGGCCTTGGCTCGCTACCGAGAAGTGGGCCTATGGGAAGTCATGGTGAAGCCGACTTTGTACAGACGCACCTTGCGGCTGAAGCCGCTTTGATTCGTGGCGGCTTGATGGAAGGGCTGAAGCCCTGCCCAACCGTTCGTGGATTCTGGAGAGTTGCCCCTCACGGGTAGCGCGCCGCTGTCGCTTGATAGTTGCCAAGAGAGGCCTTCGGAGTGTCGCATTCAGGCCGGCTGAGCAAGGCACCGATTGTTTTCTAGGGCTGCTTCGCAGCAGCGTAAGAGCCGGTTGGCTCACGGAATGGCTGTACGTCGATGCGCTCGTACCGAATCTCGAGAACCTTCAGACGCTCTTTGCCGCCCGGCGCATCGAGAATGACGCTATCGCCCACAGCCGACCGCATGAGCGCACGGCCTAGCGGCGATACCCAACTGATATGGTTGCGATCGAGGTCGACCTCGTCTCCGCCGACGATGCTTACCTCTCGTTCTTCTCCCGCAGCATTGGCATAGAGCACGGTCGCACCGAAGTAAGCCTTCGCTTCCTGAAGCTTCGATCTTGGAGCTTCGGGGTCTACGAGGTCTGCGGCTTCGATTCGCTTGGAGAGGAAACGAATGCGGCCGTCGATCTGCCTCAGCCGCCGCTTAGCGTATTGGTAGTCGGCGTTCTCACTACGATCGCCGAGACTGGCAGCCCAGGCGACGGCCTCCGTCACGGCTGGACGATCTTTGGCTAGCAGGAACTGGTGCTCGTCTTTCAGGCGCGCAAGGCCGCCGGGCGTGATGTAGTTTTTGACGGGCACCGCGGGTGCGTCATTTTGCGGTCGCCTGGTAAAGCCTTTTCGCATTCCTTCTTCTCTCCGGGCGCTAGAACAGCAACTCCGCTCAGAGACGGCGGGAGCTTGCCCCTATAAGTAACAGTAAACCGCGAGCCCTCTGGATGACTCCAGCCTTCATGTGCGATTGGGCTGGAGTTCGACCGCCGAGCGGCTTCCCTTGTGGGCGTCAGGCCGTCTTGGCCGACTTGCGCGGGCGCTTGGTGTGGGTCGAGGCCTTGTAGTAGCCGGTGTGGCGTTGCAGCACGACCGCTGCGGCTCCGCGAAGGAGAGCGAGTTCCCCGTCGCCGATGGAGATGAGGGCTGGCGCGGATTTGGTGAGCAGGCCCTGCTGGCAGAAGCGCTCGATGACCGGGCGGGCGAGCTCCCAGTGCATGGTGATGTCGCCGGCGAAGAAGATGGCCTCGGGCGAGAGCGCGGCGTTGACCATGTGGAGGCCTCGACCGATGGCTTCGCTTTGCTTGCGGAGAGCGGCCTTGGCGTCTTTGTCGCCGCCGGAGGCGAGCGCGATGAGCTCCGCCATGATGATCTTGCCTGCACCGGCTTTGCCGCCGCGGTAGTAACGCAGAGCCGCGCGTGAAGAAGCGAACATCTCCCAGCAGCCGTTTTTGCCGCAGCCGCAGCGTGGGCCGGAAGGGTCGACGCAGATGTGGCCGAACTCACCCGCGAGGCCGTCGCGGCCAGTGACGAGGCGGCCTTCAGCGAGTACGGCTGCGCCGACGCCTTCGCTGATCGCGAGCAGAACGACGTTGCGGACGCGGTCGACGTGGCCGAACCATAGCTCAGAGAGGAGGCAGGCGTTGGCGTCGTTCTCGAGCTCGACGCGCAGGCCGAGGCGGCGGCCGATGGCGGCGGCGACGTCGAGACCTTCCCACGGGAGATTGGGAATCAGTGCCAGGCGGTTAGTGTCGGGGTCGACGCGGCCGGGGATGGAGAGGCCGACGCCTTCGAAGGTTTTTTCGGGGTGCTGGCTGCGGAGCCGGTCCATGGCGTCGGCGATGGCGACGAAGGCGCGCTCGGGCTCAGGCGGCAGAGGGACGACGGTGCGCGAGAGGAAGCGGCCGTTGAGGTCGACGATGGCGGTCACGGCCTGAGTGGGGCGAACGTCGGCGACGAGGATGACGAGGTCGTCGTTGAGCGAGAGCATGGTGGGACGGCGGCCGCGCGCGGTCTTGATGACGGCGCCTTCGCGGATCCAGCGCTCTTCGAGAAGCTGCTCCACGATGGAAGAGACAGTGCTGGGTTGCAGGCCGGTTTCGCGCGCGAGGTCGACGCGCGAGATGGGTTGCGCCGAGCGGATGCGCTCGAGGATGACGTCGCGGTTGATGTCGCGCGTCAGCTCGGTGGAGGCGGCTTCGATATAGGCGAGCTCGCGCACAGAGGCGTGGCTTTTAGAAACACTCTTCATACTGGTTCGGTCTTCGTTCCCAATGGAGTGCATCATACGCGCCCGATTCAGGCTTTGTACTTATCGCCGGAGCGGGGGCGGAAGCGCAGCGTGTAGAACGCTCCGAATGCGGTGAGCATGAGTCCCCACCAGAAGGTGGGGTGGTATTGGTGCAGGACGGTGGGGGCTTCGTGATGCCCGAACCAGGCCCATGCACCGTAGGGCAGCAGAACGATGCCATAGAGAAGCGTCATGACGCCGACGAAAAACCAGATGCTGAGCGATTCGCCTTGCCCAGTGCCTTCTGCCATGTTCGTACCTCCTTGGTTCCTCAGGGGCTAGCGCCCCGTTTGTTGATAGTGCGGGATGGCACGGCTGAAGCCGTGACCTTCGGTTTGTGGCCCAGGGCCTCAGGAGCTGAGGCCTCTGTGTCGTTTATGCATGGGGACTAGAAGAAGGCGATATTGAGGGCGACGAAGACGATGGCGACCACGGAGGCCCAGAAGATTGGCTTCTGGAAGAGCGTGGTTGCACCATCATCTGGGATGACGGTTGCGCCGTAGACGAGGCCTTCGAGTTCGGCGTCGCTCTTGGGCTTGGTCATGAAGCTGACGGCGACCGTTACGCCCACGCAGATGAGCCAGCTCCAGAGGGCACGGAAAAGGTTTTCGGCCATCGGCTGCGCATCGGGAGAGAGGGCGATGTGCGCAAGCGCTGCCTTGCCGCCTTCGTGTACGTAGACGAACATCGCGACGGAGCTTGCTGTGCCTGCGAGCAGACCCCAGAAACCGCCAGCTTTGGTGGCGCGCTTCCACAACATGCCGAGAATGACGGTGCCGAAGAGCGGTGCGATGAAGAAGCTGAAGAGCGCCTGCACGTAGTCCATGATGGAAGACGCGTTGGCAAGGATGTAGGCGCTGGCGATGGAGATCAACATGCCCACGACGGTGGACCAGCGGCCCATGGCGACGTAGTGCTTATCGCTGGCCTTCTTGTTGATGTACGCGCCGTAGAGGTCGTAGGTCCAGACGGTGGAGAAGGCGGAAACGTTGCCGGCCATACCGCTCATGAAACCAGCGACGAGCGCCGTAATGCCGAGACCAAGCAGGCCGGGACCGCAGTAACGCACGAGCATCAGCGGAAGGACTTCGTCATAAGCGTGCTGATGGGTGACGCGGGCAACGTCGCCGGGGACGAGGTGCATGATGCTGCCGTCGGGGTTCTTCAACACAGAGAGAGCGAGCAGGCCGGGCACGATGACGATGAGCGGGACAGCCATCTTGAACGCTGCCCCGATGACGGGAGCCATCTTCGCGGCGCGCAGGTTGTTGGCCGACAGAACACGCTGGACGACGAGGAAGTCGGTAGTCCAGTAGCCAAAGCTGACGACCGCACCGAGCCCGAAGATGAGGCCGAACCAGTTGACGCCCATCGGGTTCGAAGCGAAGCTCCCGGTTGTCGCCCAGAGGTGCGTGTAGTTGGTGTTGCCGACGTTGTGCGCGATCTGCGCTTTCAGGTTGCTCCAGCCACCGGCCTCGATGAGGCCGAGGATGGGGATGAGCGCGGCCCCGGCCCAGATAAGGATGAACTGCAGAACCTCATTGATAATGGCCGAGCGCAGGCCACCGAGCATGACATAGATGGCAACGGTGACGGCCCCGACCCAGATGCTGAAGGTGATGTTCCAGCCGAGGATCGTCTTCATAACGACGGCCATGGCATACATGTTCACGCCGGACATGAGGATCGTCATGACGCCAAAGCTGACAGCCGAGACGCCGCGTGCGCCTTCGCCGAAGCGCAGCTGCAGGTAGCCGGGGACGGAGTGCGTCTTCGAGATGTAATAGAACGGCATCATGACGATGCCGAGGAAGAGCATCGCCGGAATCGCGCCGATCCAGTACCAGTGCGTCGCGAGGATGCCGTACTGGTACGCCGAGCCAGCCCAGCCCATCAGCTCCAGCGAGCCGAGGTTGGCAGAGACGAAGCTGAGGCCCGCGATCCAGGCGCTCATCTCACGGCCCGCGAGGAAGAACTCTTCGCTGGTATTTGTGGAACCCTTCACGTAAAAGCCGATGAAGATGACGACCGCGAAGTAGAGCACGAGGATGAGGATGTCGACCGGCGACAGGTGCAGGGTCGGCGTGCTGGATTGAAAGAGCGCAAGCGAGGCGAAAAGCGGCATAGTTGAAGATTTCCCGGGCTAACGAACGATTTCGGCTTGGGGATAACTGTGTTGCAGTTGCTGGTTGTATGTCGCTCGAGCTGCGGCGTATGCCGCGCGAAGTTCGGGGCGAGGACGTGCTGTTTCGTCGGTGCGCAGCTTGACGAGACGTGCAGCGATCTCGTTGAACTCCGCAGATTGACCCTTGTATGTGACGACAGCCACCATAGCCTGAATGACCGCCCCGAGACAACCTGCCTCTAGTTCGATTGGCACGTGAATCTCTGCGCCGGTTGCGTCGGCGAGCATCTGACGCCAGGCACGGGAACGCGCTCCGCCGCCGATGAGGTGAATCGAATCAGCAGCCTGACCTTCAAGAATCAAATCAAGCCCATTCAGGATGCCGAAGCTGATGCCTTCCACCGCTGCGCGAATAAGATGCGCGGGCGTGAAGTTCACCGGAGAGACGCCATGCAGCGAACCCTTTGCGGCCGGCAGGTCGGGTGTGCGCTCGCCGTTCAGGAAAGGCAGGAAGACGAGGCCGTCGGCTCCCGGCGCGGTGGCGTCGAGCGCGGGGTCAATGTCTGCGACGGTCTTGCCGAGAAGTTGCACGGTGCCGGTGACGACGTTGGTGGCGTTCATGGTGCAAACCAGCGGCAGCCAGCCGCCGGAAGACGAGCAAAATGAGGCGACGTTGCCGGTGGGGTCGAGCACGGGCTGGTCGCGGAAGGAGTAGACCGTGGACGACGTCCCGAGGCTGAGCGTGACGATGCCTTCACGGACGTTGCCAGTGCCGATCGCACCCATCATGTTGTCGCCGCCGCCGGAGCTGACAAGGCAGGAGGAAGACAGGCCGAACTCTGCAGCGACTTCTGCTCGCAGCGTGCCGACAACTTCCGTGGAGTCGATGAGCGAGGGCAGCGCAGCGAAGAGCTGGCCACTGCCACCGTCGATGGCGTCGAGGACCTCGCGCGTCCAGCTGCGGGTGCGGACGTCAAAGAACGCGGTGCCGCTGGCGTCGCCGTACTCGGCGCGCATCTGGCCAGTCAGCCAGTAGTTGAGGTACTCGTGCGGAAGCAGGATGTGGCGGACGCGAGCAAAGTTCGCGGGCTCGTGCTCGGCGAGCCAGAGCAGCTTGCTGACGGTGTAGCCGGTGAGCGGAACGATGCCAAAGCGCTCGAAGAAGGCTTCCCGGCCGCCGAGACGGCGGATGATTTCGGCGTTCTCGGGGGCGGTCTGCGTGTCGTTCCAAAGCTTGGCGGGGCGGATAACCTCGCAGGCTTCGTCGAGCACGACGAGGCCGTGCTGCTGACCGCTGACGCCGAGGCCCTCGATGGCAGGATACCCGGCCTCCTCGAGCGCTTGTTTGACGGCGAGGCACAGAGCATCGACCCACCACTGCGGCTGTTGCTCGCGCGCACCGTCGGCACGTTCAATGAGTTCATGCCGCGCGTAGCCGCGACCATGCACGGTGCCATCCGAGGCAACAACGAGCGCCTTGGTTCCCTGTGTTCCGCAATCAATTCCGATGTACATCGTTCACCAGTCCAGCCTTCAGAGCGTTTGCTGTGTGAATTGTTTGTTGGGAGCAAATAAATTCGCCAGCAAAGCCGTTTACGAAAGTATGCGAACGATATCGGAGTCAGGAGAGGATGGTCAAGAGTCTTGTTCATGGATTTATTTCAGGAAGTAGAACTGCCTGATGGAGACAGCCGATCCTGTTTCTGCGAACAACCTATCGCGAGATGGAACTCGGTGGGTGGGCGCTTGCTTGACGCTGTACCAGGAGACTGCGGTCGCGGAAGGGCGTGGGGTTATGGCAGGGCGAAGGCTTATGCCCTGCCGTTTTCAGGCTTCCTTCAGGGGCTGCGTTGAGGGCTTCTGCCGTAGAGGAAGGACGATGTATTCTCAGATAGAGAAGGAAATGCGATGAACGCTACGGGAATGCAAGCGAGCATGGCCATGTATGCCCCAGGCGGCAACGGGCCAGAGTTGGAGCGCGGAGCCTAAGGGCTTCCTCCTGCACTGAGCAGCTGTCTGGGGCAACCTGCAAACGACGACTCTCAACCAAAACCTGTCGCATTCCCCGATGGAGAATCCCGTGTCCGAACGTCCTGATTTTGATCCGTCCACATTAGTTATTCACTCCAATCGCAGCTACGAGAAGCAGTCGAACTCGATTCTCTTCCCGATTCACCAGACGGCGACGTACATCCACGAGAGCGTGGGTGTGACGAAGGGTTATGGCTACTCGCGCGGGGCGAACCCGACGGTGAATGCGCTGGAGCAGGCCATTGCTGCCGTGGAAGGAACGGCGCAGGCGCTGTGCTTCCGCTCAGGTATGTCGGCGATTACGACGCTTTGCTTCGGCCTGCTGAAGGCGGGCGATCATGTGTTGCTTTCTGACGTGATCTACGGCGGCACGATTCGGCTGTTTCACCAAGTGCTGACGAACTTCGGCGTGGAGTACAGCTTTGCCGATACGTCTTCGGCAGAGGCTGCGGAGAAGGCCCTGCGGCCGAACACGAAGCTGCTGTTTATTGAGACGCCTGCGAACCCGACGCTGAAGCTTTCGGATGTTCGCGCGATGGCGGACCTGGCGCACTCGCGCAAGGACCTGCTGCTGGCGGTGGACAATACGTTTCTGACGCCGCTGCTGCAGAACTGCCTGGACATGGGGGCGGACATCTCGATGCTGTCGACGACGAAGTATATCGACGGCCACAATGCGACGATTGGCGGCTCGCTGGCGACGCACAACGAAGAGATTACCGAGCGGCTGCGCTTTGTGCGCAAGATCATCGGCAGCATTCAGGCGCCGTTCGATTCGTGGCTGGCGCTGCAGGGCATCAAGACGCTGCCCGCGCGGCTGGCTATCCACTGCGAGCACGCGATGCAGGTGGCGACGTGGCTGGAGAAGCAGCCGCATGTGCTGAAGGTGAACTATCCCGGATTGCCGTCGTTCCCGCAGCATGAGCTGGCGAAGAAGCAGCAGAAGAACTTTGGCGGCATGATGTCGTTCGAACTGGATGCGAGCACCGAAGTGTCCATGCGCTTTATGGAGTCGCTGAAGCTTTGCACCTGCGCGGAGAGCCTGGGCAGCGTGGAGACACTGGTGACGAAATCCGGCGACGGCTTCGCACTGCGATCTGCCGCTGGCCGAGCGTGAGAGGCTGGGCATTACGGACCGCCTGATCCGCTTGTCCGTTGGGCTGGAAGCTCCGAAGGATTTGATTGCGGACTTCGAGCAGGCGTTTGAGGCGACGTTCGGCAAGAGCTAGAGGAGATTGCGAATGAACTGGCGCACGAAGTTGATGCATCCCGGACGCACTGCGCCGGATGGGTTCGAGTCTCTGGCGGTGCCGACGTATCGCGGCTCTACCGTGGTGTTCCCTTCGCAGGAAGGTGTGCGCGACGGCTGGCAGGTCCATGAGACGAGCTACTCCTATGGAAGCTATGGGACGCCGACGACGGCAGAGCTGTCGGTGCGTCTCGCAGAGCTTGAAGGCGCGCAACATACGTTTCTGACGCCCAATGGGCAGTCGGCGATCGCGTTGATTCATCTGGCGTTCGCTTCGGCCGGGGACCACGTGCTGCTGCCTCGGAACGCCTACGGAACGAACCAGGACATTGCTTCCGGCATGCTGGCCCGCTTTGGCATCGAGGTAGAGCCTTATGACCCGTTGATTGGTGCGGGCATTGCCGGGCTCATTCGACCGACGACGGTGCTGATCTGGTGCGAGAGCCCGGGGTCGATCACGATGGAGATTCAGGATGTGCCGGGCATTGTGGCCGCGGCGCATGAGCGCGGTGTGCTGGTCGCTTTGGACAATACGTACTCAGCAGGTGTGCTGTTTGACGCCTTTGCGCATGGCGTGGATGTGAGTATGCAGGCGCTGACGAAGTATGTGGGCGGGCATAGCGATCTGCTGCTGGGCTCAGTCTCGGTGAACTCCGAGATCGCGTACGCGAAGGTGGGAGAGGCACATCGGCTGCTGGGCATGGCGGTTTCGCCGGATGAGTGTGCGCTGGCGCTGCGCGGGCTGCAGACGCTGGGTGTACGGCTGGAGAAGATGGAAGCGTCCGCGCTGCGCCTTGCCCTGTGGCTTGCAGAGCAGCCGATGGTGGAGCGTGTGCTGCATCCGGCGTTGCCTTCCTGCGGCGGGCATGAGTTTTGGACGAGAGACTTTCATGGCTCGGCCAGCCTGTTCTCGATCGTGTTTCAAGAAGGCACCACGCAGGAGCAGGCGAACGCGTTTGTGGATGCCCTGCGGCTGTTCAAGATTGGCTGGAGCTGGGGCGGGACGACGAGCATGGTGATGGCGTATCCCAGGCTGAAGCGTGCGAATGGCAAGCTGGTGCGGTTGCATATTGGGCTGGAGGACGCGGGAGACCTGCTCGCGGACATCAAGGGCGCGTTGCAATTGACGTTTTCTACGGACGTGATTCGCGCTTGAGGTAGTGGTGTCAGCCAAGATGCAGTAATCGACAAACGAAGAGGGCGATGGCGGATAGCCATCGCCCTCTTTGTTGCTGTTGCGGCTTAGGGCTTGACGCCGTACTGGCCAGAGGAGAGGACGGGGTTGGTAGGAGCAGCGACGCCGAGGATCTGCACGAGTGCCGCAGGCTTGGAGGAAGAGCCGCTGCCGGAGTCGAGCACCCAAAGTGCACCGGCGCGGTCGACCTCGAGGTACGAGGGCTCGTAGAGCGAGTGTGCGGTGTCGACGGGGGTCGGGATGAAGCCTTTGGCGCCGGAGAGGAAGGATGCTGTGGTCTGGTTGTACTCGACCACTGAGCTGTTGCCGGTGTTGGCGATGAAGAGGTTGTTGTTGCCGTCGACGACGATCTGCGTGGGCTCATCGAGCCCTGCAGTGGAACTGTCGATGGCGGTGCCAGCCGTGGTGGCCGTGATGTTGCCGGGGACGTAGCTGATGGCTGCGGCGGTCTTCGAGCCGCAGTCGCTGGAGCTTCCGCCAGCGGTCACGAACCATGCTTTGGCCGTGTTATCGACCGCGACGGAGATGGTGCCGCAGGCGGTGTTGGAGGAGGGATCAGAGACCTCGATGCCGAGGCCGGTGATCTGGATAGGGTTGCCCGCGCTGCCAGTACCGCCGGTGGCTGCGGCGGCGGCGTTGGCGCTGGGCGTGACGGTGAAGAGCTGAGCCACGTTATCGTTGATCGCCGTCATCCAGATGTTGCCGGTGTTGACGTCAAAGGCTGTTCCACGGGAGCCGCCGACCGTGCCGGTGGGTTGCGGGACGGTGTGCGTGCTAAAGGTGTTGGCCGGAGCGAAGGCTGCGCCGGAGACAAACTCCACCAGAGAGCAGCCGACCGAAGCGCAGGAGGACTTGGAGTAGCTGGAGGTCCAGACGTTGCCTAAAGCGTCCGTGGCGATGCCGTAGGTGTTGTCGTCGGTGTTGCTGACCGGCGACTGATCGTAGTTGAGAAAGACGGTGTCGCCGGCAGCGGTCAGTTCATAGACGCCGGTGACGTTGCCGTCGGAGAGGAAGAGGTTGCCGGAGTTGTCGAAGGCCATCTCGCGGAGAGCATCGCCGCTGTCCACGCCTGAGAGCAAATTGGATTCCTCGATTGGCGTCCCTTGCGGGGTGAAGTCGATGAGGTAGCCGCTGCCCGCGACGTAAACGGTGTCGTCGGCTGAGATGCCGAGTCCCGAGGTCGAGAGCATCGTCGGATCGGTGTATGCGACGCCGACCGTCCAGTCCGTGGGCGCAGCGGTGAGTGCGGGAGTGACGCTGAAGGCCGGGGTCGAGCTGACGAGGCCGAAGATCGTGCTGACGTTGTTTGCCGGGTAGCGCGCGATGTTCAGAGCAGCCTGCCAGACGTTGACAGGCACGGGCGAGCCAGAGACAGGGGCCGTTGTTGCCGCGAAGAGTGAGGTGCAGGCGTCGCTGGAGGACGAGATGCTGTTCACGCAGGGCTGCAGGATGTTCGCAAGTTCGTGGAGAATGTTCTGCGGAACGACGCCGGCGGTGTTGCTGGGCGTGACCGAGTAGGCGAGGCCCGAAACGGTGTTCACGATGTTCAGCGAGTTGCCGAAAGCATCTGCGAGGCCCTGCGCGTTCGTGCTGCTGGTTGTGACGCCAGGCATCGCGGTGCCAGCGGTGACGGCGGCTTCCGTCATGCCTGTGCCGTTGGCGGGAAGGAATCCGCTGAGGGCATAGGCGGCGGCGACGGTGGTGACTTCGTCGATGTTCACGACGGTCTGGCTTGAGACAAGGCTGCAGGAGCCGAGGGCGGCGACGAGGAAGATGCCGGAGTTATCCGTGCCCGAGGCTGCACCGGGGTTTCCGCCTGTCGCGACCATGTAGGCCATCTGGCCGGAGGGGCAGGTGGCGCTGGAGGTGATGGAGAAGTTGCCGTTGATGTCCGTTGTCGTGGTCGCGAGCGGCGTTACGGTGCCGTCGTACCCGGTGCTGGAGGTCGCGTACAGCGCGATGTTGCTGCCGGTGACAGGCTGCTGACCGCCGTAGACCGTGCCGGAAACGATGGCAGCCGTGGTGGTGGTCTGCGTGGTGCTGGAGGTGCTTCCGCAGCCAGCAAGAACGAGGCTGACAAGCGATGCCAACATGACGCGGGCGGCAACGTGGCGCCCTCTTGATTCCAAAGTAACTCGCAGCATCCGTGAACCCCGAAGGTGTGACATGCAGGCGCGCGAGCGTTTCAACTGACGCAGCCCTGAAATTGCCAGTAATCCTATGTGGGGTAGACGGCGATGCCGCCAGCCGGGTTTCGGCCTTAGATTACAGCGGGATGAATACAGAGGGACGTTCCGTCGGGCAGGAGGAAAGTGTCGAGGCAGCCCGGTGAAATAGTGCCGCATCGGATGAGTACGCCTGACGTTATGAAGCGCGAGCGATGGAGCGACGCCCGAAGCCGTATTGATGACAACCACCCTCATTCTGATCATTTGCGCGACGAGCATCCTGCTGATGCTCGTTCGGCCGAAGAAGATCGCGGAGATCTATTGGGTCGGCGGTGGGGCGTTGCTGCTTCTGCTGCTAAGGCTGATGCCTTTGCGACAGGCGGCACGAGCGGTAGCTGACGGCTCAGACGTGTACCTCTTCCTGCTCGGCATGATGATACTTTCGGAGCTGGCGAGAGAGAACGGTGTGTTCGACTGGGTTGCGTCCCTTTCCGTACGAACGGCACAAGGCTCCTGCACGCGGCTGTTTGCGCTGATCTATGTGGTCGGCATCGTTGTGACTGTTTGCCTGTCCAACGACGCGACGGCGGTGGTGCTGACTCCTGCGGTGCTGGCAGCCGTGCGAAAGGCCAAAGCGCAGCCGCTGCCGTTCCTGTTTGCGTGTGCCATGATCGCGAACGCAGCGTCGTTCGTTCTGCCCATCTCCAACCCGGCGAACCTGGTGGTGTTTCGCACGGGAATGCCTTCGCTGGGGGCCTGGCTGGCGGCGTTCGCTGTGCCGTCGCTGCTTTCGATTGCAACGACGTTCGCGGTGCTGCGTTTTGTCTTTCGCAAGGAGCTTCGCTGCGAAATTGAACAACCGCAAGAGGCTGCCGTGCTGACGCATGGAGGCAGGCTTGTGCTGTGGGGGCTGGGAGTCGTGGTGCTGGTGTTGCTGGCGGCGTCTGCCCTGAAGATGGATCTGGGGCTGCCGACGTGCGTTGCGGCGCTCTGCGTTACAGCCGTTGCCAGCCTTGCGGAGCGTTCGAACCCGCTGCCTCTGCTGCGGCAGATCAGTTGGCAGACGCTGGGTCTGGTGGCGGCGCTCTTTGTGCTGGTGAACGCGGTGGAGAGTGTCGGCGCGCTGCGTTTTGCGGAGAGTGCGCTGCATGCTGCTACCGGTCATGGTGTGCAGATTGGCGCGGTCGTAGCAGCCTGTGTGGTGGCTGTAGCGAATAACGTGGTCAACAACCTGCCGCTGGGTCTGATTGCAGGAAGCACACTTGCTGCGACTCATACGCATGGGCTGGTGGCCCATGCGGTGTTGATCGGCGTTGACCTGGGGCCGAACCTTTCCATCACCGGATCACTGGCCACGATTCTCTGGCTGCTTGCGCTGCGTCGAGAAGGGGTTCGCGTTACGGGAGCACAGTTTCTGCGCGTGGGTGTGGTGGTGATGCCTGCAGCGCTGCTCGCCAGCATGGTGGGGGCGCTGGCGATGCAGGCGATGCTGCACTAGCGTCCCA
This sequence comes from Acidobacteriaceae bacterium, assembly GCA_028283655.1. Lineage (NCBI taxonomy): Bacteria > Pseudomonadati > Acidobacteriota > Terriglobia > Terriglobales > Acidobacteriaceae > Acidobacteriaceae bacterium. Next base: position 3,041,038 of record JAPWKE010000003.1, read on the forward strand.
AAGGCTGCAGGTCTGCGGCTGATTCAAGGTCAAGAAAGAGCTCGCAGTGCGGGTGCTGGCGGAGGATAGACGCGGGACATTCCGGGGTGAGCGGACCACGCAGCGTAGCGGTGACAGCAGCACGCTTCAACTCCCCAGGGACCGAGCAGAAGAGTGCGCGGGCGCTGAGGAGGGTGGGAATGGTGAGGGTGAGGGCCTGCGCGGGCACCTGCTCCAGGGCGTTGAAGCAGCGGTCATCCACCTGCTGCTGACGACACATCTCGTCCAGGTCGACGACCTTCACCGTAAGGGGGTCGTTGAAGTTTGCAGGCGGATCGTTGAACGCGAGGTGGCCGTTGCTGCCGATACCGCAGCAGACGATGTCGATCGGCGCTTCGTTGAGGAGCTCTGCATACTTTGCGGCGGCCTGTACGGCGTCGGTTCCGGGGTCGAGCAGATGCACGCTGCCGAGAGGAACGAGGTCAAAGAAGTGACGCTTCAACCAGTTGCCAAAGCGCTGTTCGGCTGAAGCCGGGAGGTGCAGGTACTCGTCCATGTGGAATGCGTCGATGCGCGTCCAGTCGAGGGCTGCGTCCTTGAGTACGGCGAGCATCTCGGTCTGACTAGGTGCGGCGGCGAAGACGATCCGCATGCGGCTCTGGGTGCGGAGCAGGCGCTCTATTTCGGCGGTAACAGCTGCTGCTGCAGCGGCGCCAAGCTGCTCGCGCGTGGGGTAGATGTGGACGTGGATAAGGTCTTCCGCAGTATCAAGAGGCAAGGTCATGTCTTTCACGAGGCAAAGAGTTCAGATCAAGTGCAAAGGCTTCGGGATGATCGGTGTCGTCATCGAGCGAAGCCAGCAGCAAAGCAGCGGTGGGCTGGCGCGAAGGGAAAAGCCAGCCCAGGGCAAAGAACAGAGACAGCGAAGTGAGCAGCGGTGCGCCGACGCTGATCGACATCGCGCTGTCGGCGCTGACGAGGATGGCATGGTGCGACAACAGCGCATGAACAAAGGCGAACACCAGCACGCCACCAGCCCAGGCAGAGATCGCTGCGAGTGGGCCACTGCGGCGGAAGGGCGTCAACATGCCGAGCAGCATGGGAACCGCGATGGGGCCGAGCAAAGCAGCGAACCAGAGAATGAGCAGGCCGAGCACGCCGCCGAAGTGGTCCGCGAAGATGGCGATCACCATGCTCGTGGCCAGGAAAAGAAAGGTGCAGATGCGGCCGGCGAGTAGTTGCGTCTTGTCGCTGGGGCGCAGGCGGTCTTTCCGCAGGGCAGGCAGAATGTCACGCACTACGACGGCGGAGATGGCGTTCGCATCGGAAGAGGTCATCGCCATGGTGTGGGCGAAGAGCCCGGCGATGACGAGCCCCAGCAGGCCATGCGGAAGAAGCGTTTGCGCCAGCAGAGCGTAGGAGTCTGCAGGGTTTGCCAGATGCGGAAGCAGGATGGGCGCGGCCCACATGGGAAAGAGCAACACCAAAGGCCAGACGAGATAGAGCAGAGCAGAGAGTAGCGCTGCTTTCTCCGCTTCGCGCCCGGTAGGGGCAGCGATGAAGCGCTGCGCAAGGTTCCAGGTGCCACCGTTGTACGAGAGCGTGTTGATGAGCAGAAAGACCACGGCAAACCACGGCGTATAGGGCCCGGTGAAGGCGTGATGATGCTCCGCAGGAAGGCGGCTCCACATCGTCCAGAGAGCGGAGGCCCCGCCGAGGTGGCGCAGGACAGCGACGAGCATGGCGACGCCCGCGATCAACTGGATGACGAACTGGCTGAAGTCGGTGAGAGCGTCTGCCCACAAACCGCCGACGACCGAATAGACCAGCGTGACGCCACCAGTGAGCAACACGCCTTCTGCGATAGGAACGTGGGCGAAGACGTTCAGCAGGATGGCGGTGGCGGTCCACTTTGCGCCGACGTCGAAGACCTTGAGCAACGTGCCGCTCCAGGCAAGCAGTTGCTGCGTAGGCAGGTTGTAACGGGTTACAAGATACTCGAGCGGCGAGATCATGCCGGTGCGCCTACGCAGGCGTGCCCAGCGCGGCGGGAAGATCTTATAGCCGACCAACAGTGCAATGGCGATGGTGCATGCCCACCAGACGTAGATGGTAAAGCCCGAGGTGTAGGCGATGGCAGCGTATCCCACGAAGACCGCAGAGCTATAGCCGGACATATGATGCGAGATGCCGGAGAGCCACCATGGCATCTCGCCACCCGCGGTGAAAAAGTCGCTCGCGCTCTTCACCTTGGTGCGGGCCCACAAGCCGACCGCAAGCATGCCGAGGAAGTAAAGCCCCAGCACGATCCAGTCAGCGCCGCTCATGGGAATCGAGTTCATAGCCGCCATAGAAGAACGAATACTTTCGCCTGACGCCCGCGAAATACGCTTGTGCGAACGCTTGCCAGCCAGCCAACGGTTGCCGAACCATGATGCCCGACAACGGAGGATGCAGCAGGTTGAAATGATCGGGGAAGCGCTCAGCCTGCTTCCCGTGAATGAAACATAGATATCATGCAACCGGTTGCATCGCAACTGCAAAGTTTTGTTTGAGCGGTTGATCGCTTTCTGTTCTTAGGCCTTTACAGGCGTTTGGGCGCTGGGGCCTGTCTCAGGCAGGAGGAAGATGAGCGCGGCCATATCCAGAACGTAAAGCACGGAGAGGATGCCGATGGCGACGGTGAAGGAGTAACGCGCGGCCATCGCTCCGATCATCAACGGGCCAAGACCTCCGATGGCTCGCCCGATGTTGAAGAAGAGATTCTGCGCGGTGGAGCGGACTTCGCTGGGATACAAGTCCGAGATCAGCGTGCCGTAGCCGCCAAGCATTCCGTTGACGAAGATGCCCATGACCGCGCCGCCGAAGAGCAACGCTGTCGGCGATTGCAGGTGCGAGTACACCACCACCATGACGGCTGCGCCGGTCATGAAGACAAGGAAGACAGGGCGGCGGCCGATGCGGTCTGCAAGTTGGCCAAAGACCCAGATGCCGCAGCTCATACCGATGACGGTGACGCCCGTCCACACGGCTGACTTGGTGAGCGCGAGGCCGTGCTTCGACATGAGGTAATACGGCAGCCAGGTCATGAGGCCGTAATAGCCGACCTGCTGGATGGAACACAGGATGATCAGGCCAATGCTGTGCTTCGTGGTGAGGCGGTCGCGAAAGAGCGCGGTGATGGGCGACTCTGTGCGCTTGTGGCGCTGGGCGGCGACAAACTCCGCAGGTTCGGGAATGAAGCGGCGCAGGCCGAAGGAGAGCAGCACGGGAAAGACGCCGAGCAGGAACATGCCGCGCCAGCCGATGTGCGGCAGCAGCCAGGGCGTCGAGAACGCCGCGGCCAAAATGCCGACCTGGCCACCGAGGGCGACGTAGCTGGAGACGCGTGCGCGCATCTCAGCGGGCCAGGTTTCAGCGACGAGCGCGAGCCCGACACCGAACTCGCCACCGAAGCCGAGACCGGCGAAAGAACGAAAGGCGAGCAGTTGCCAGTAGCCATGCGCAAAGGCGCAGAGCGCGGTAAAGAAGCCGAAGCAGAGGATCGTCCAGGTAAGGACGCGGACGCGACCATAGATGTCGCCAAGCAAGCCGAAGAGGATGCCGCCGGTGACTGCGCCGATAAGTGTTCCGGTCATCAGCGAAGCGGCGCGTGTGGTCGACAGGCCGAACTCTGCGGAGATGGGCGCGAGCAGAAAGACGAGCAGAAGAAGGTCGAAGCCTTCGACACCGAAGCCGATGGCAGAGGCCCACAGAGCAAGCGTGGGATTCTGCTTTGTGTGCTGCATGCTCTCTTCCATCTCTACCAGTTGCTGATCGTTCACGCTGCTTCCCTTCCCACGCTGCAGTGCCTGTTTCCTGTGAATATATCGATTGTGCGCAGAGCGTACGCAGGATAATGAAGGACGTGACGCAGCCAACAGAGAACACGCGAAAAGCCAGCACACCGTGGAAGGACGATCGTCCTCCACACCTTCCCTGCAAACGCGGCGAGTTGCCCGCAGCCGTGCTCTTCCCGGGTGATCCTGGAAGAGTTGACCGCTTTGCTACGTTGCTCGATGGCTTTCGCATCGTTGGGCAGAACCGCGAGTATCGCATTGGTGTGGGCAAGTATCGCGGCGTGGAGCTGGGTGTCTGCTCGACCGGCATCGGCGGGCCTTCGACCGAGATCGCGATGGTCGAAGCGGCAGGGCTTGGCTGCCGCTATGCGCTGCGAGTAGGCGGCACAGGCGCGCTGCGCGCAGAGATTCCGCTGGGCGCGTTGCTCGTGGTGAACAAAGCGTTGCGTGGCGGAGGAGCTGCGAGCTTCTACGCGGCTGGCGACATTGCCGCAACGGCTGATCCAGCGATCCTGGCTGCGTTGCAGTTTGCGGCCTCGCAGCGTGGGGTTGAGCCGATCAGAGCGACGGTGGCTTCGACCGACAGCTACTACCTTGCCCAGGGGCGGCCGGTGGCACAGATCGCCAGTGATCCCGAGGCGTTGCTGGCACAGTATCGCGAGCGCGGTGCGGATGCGTTGGACATGGAGGCCGAGACGGTGCTCGTCGTGGGCAAAGCTGTGGGAATGCACGCGGGGGCGTTGTTGGCGGTTCATGCAAATCGTGCCACCGATGGATGGCTGGAAGACTTCGGCCCAGCGCAGAACACGATGCTCAGCGTGGGCTGCGAGGCGCTGGTGCAATTGTTGCTTGCGGAAGGCTTGTAAGGCCCGCACTACGATTGTGGGCTCAGACAAGAATGTCCTTGATGACGTGGCCGGAGACGTCTGTCAGCCGGTAGTCGCGGCCCGCGTGTTTGTACGTCAGCTTGGTGTGGTCGATGCCGAGTTGATGCAGCATGGTCGCATGAAGGTCATGGACATGGCACTGGTTTTCAGCAATCTCGTAGCCGTAATCGTCCGATGCCCCGTAGGTGATGCCGCCCTTGATGCCGCCGCCGGCCATCCATGAGCTGTAGCACTTTGAGTGGTGCGCGCGGCCTTTGGCCTGCGGGTTGGGGTCGCCGGGCGTACGGCCAAACTCGGTAGACCAGACGACCAGCGTTTCGTCCAGCATGCCGCGCAGCTTCAGGTCCTGCAGCAAGGCTGCGATGGGTTGATCGACGTTGCGGGCAAGTGGAACGTGAGTTTGCATGTCGGCGTGTGCGTCCCAGTTCACGAGCTGCAGCGAGCCAATGTCGATCAGCTCAATGAAGCGAACGCCGCGTTCGGCAAGTCGACGAGCCATGAGGCACTGCCACGCGAAGCCTTTGGTGCTGCCGCGCTCGAGGCCATACATCTTCAACGTGGCGTCGCTCTCCTTGGTGAGGTCGAACGCCTCGGGAGCCTGCACCTGCATGCCGTGTGCGGTTTCGAAGCTCTTGATGCGTGCGGCGAGCATGCGATCGCTCTCGCGGGTCGATTCATGCTTCGTGTTGAAGTAGTTGATCAGGCCAAGCTCTTTGTCCTGCACTTCGCGCAGGTCAGAGGCGTGCATATTGGGGATCGGGTTTGTCGGATCGTCGACGTGCACGCCCTGATAGCAGGCGGGGAGAAAGTTCGCATCCCACACGAGCGAGCCACCGTAGGGCATCTCTGGCGCGAGCACCATGAACGAAGGCAGGTTCTGATTTTCTGTACCGAGGCCGTAGCTGACCCACGAGCCCATGCTCGGGCGCTGCTGTACGACCGAGCCACCATGCAGTCCCATGACGGCCTGCACATGATTTGGAAAATCGTTGCGCATCGAGTTGATGACGCAGATGTCTTCCATCATCGAACCGACGTGCGGGAAGAGCGAGCTGACCATCGTGTCGGCTTTGGAGTAACGCTTGAACTCCCAGCGCGGCGCGGACAGGTAGTCGCCCTTGTACGCCTTTCCGGTATCGCGAATGAGCTTTGGCTTGTGGTCAAAGGTGTCTACGTGCGAGGTGCCGCCGCTCATGTAGAGGAAGATCACGCGCTTAGCCTTGGCAGGAAACATGGGCTTGCGCGCGGCAAGCGGATTGGACGGGTCCGGCTGCGAGACGACCTCCTGCGCAAGCAACTCCTGCAACAGCCCAGGCAGCAACATGGAGGCCCCGGCGAGCGATTTGATGAAGTGGCGACGATCCTTCGGATTCCCTGCAAACATGAGCTATCTCCCAGAGGACTAAGTCGTACTTAGTCGAGGAACATGAATTCGTTGCTGGCATAGAGCGCCTGGATGAAGTTTCCAAACGCCTGCGTGTAGGCTTCGTTTTCGCTGAGTGGTTCTGCTGCAGTCTGTGGCGAAGTCGACATTGCGACCTGGTGAATGCCGGTGGTGCTGCCTTCGGTTGCAGGCTTACCGTGCTGCTTGTAGATGGCAGAGACCGAGTGCAGAAACTCCTGCGCGTGAGCGATCTCTTCCTTCGAAGCGCTGCGGCCATAGAGCAGCAGGAACGCACGGTTGATCTGTTGATCGGGCGATAGATGCTCGTTCAGAATGGCGGTCGTGAGCTTCGCGGCGCACTGCTTGGTGAAGTCGCCGTTCATGAAGTAGAGCGACTGTAGCGGCGTGATGCTGTGATCGCGCGTGCCTATACTCATCGTGCTGTCGGCGCCGTCGAAGATGCCAAGATACGGATGGCGACGGCTGCGCTGCGTCATGACGTAGAGCGTTCGCCGGTTGGTTTCGTAGATGGCGTGGAAGGGGACGTGGCCGGAGTAGTTCCACTCGCCTTCGGGAGGGAACGGCTGCTCCCCTGCTGGCGATTTATCGAGTACGCCGGAGGTTTGCAGCATGGCGTCGCGAATCTCCTCGGCGTCCATGCGGCTACGCGCGTGCCGCCATAGAGCAATGTCATCGGGGTCGAGCTTGCTGTTCGCTTCCGAGTCATCACTCGACAGGCGATAGGCATGTGAGAGAACCATTTCACGCTGTATCGCCTTCATCGACCAACCGTGCTGCATGAAGGTGACGGCAAGATAATCCAGCAGCGGCTGGTTGCTAGGAGCAGTGCCGCGTGAGCCAAAGTCATTGGGCGTGGCGACAAGGCCTACGCCGAAGTGACCTTGCCACAGGCGATTCACCATCACGCGAGCGGTCAGCGGATTCTTGTCGGAAGCGATCCAGTTGGCGAGTTCCAGACGGCCGCTGTCCTTCGTTCCTGCAGGCATCTGCCAGTTGCCGAGCACTTGCAGGAAGTGGCGTGGGACTTTGTCACCGAGGTTCTTCTTATCGCCGAGGTGCTGAATGTACTCGTCGTGCGGCTTGCCTTCCATGACCGCATAGGCGTCCTCAAACTGCGGGACGTTGGCGAAAAGTGCCATACGGCGAGCTTCGAGCGCAGGCAGAACGTCGTCGAAGTACGGGAGCTGGTGCACGGCGTGAATCGAGTCCGCGATGGGCTTCAACTGCGCTTCGAAGTCGGTGTACTTCTGCGATTTCACGACGTTCGGGTCGCGGTAGACCATGTTGCGTTCGTAGCGAGATTCTTCCGCGCCAGAACTGGAGTAGACCGTGCTGGCGAAGATGCCGTAGATGCCGTAGTAGTCAGCCGTCGGGATGGGGTCGAACTTGTGATCATGACAGCGCGCGCAGGCGATGGACGTGCCGAGATACGCGTAGCCGACGTTATCGACCGTATCCGAAACATGGTCTTCGTAACGGTTAGCGTTGGCGAGGTAGCCGGTGGCGACGATGTTGTTCCAGTGCTCCGGCTCAGAGCTGTAGGGGAGAAGGTCGCCTGCGAGCTGCTCGCGGATGAAGCGGTCGTAGGGCTTGTCTTCGTTGAAGGACGCGACGATGTAGTCGCGATACTTATACATTTCGGGGATCGGATAATCCGCGCCTTCGCCAGTGGTGTCGGAGTAGCGCACGACGTCCATCCACATACGCCCCCAGCGCTCGCCGTAGGACTTCGACGCGAGCAGGCGATCGACGAGCTTCTCGTAAGCGTTAGGCGATTTGTCGTGCAGGAACGCGGCAATCTCTTCGGACTTCGGAGGCAGGCCGGTAAGGTCAAACGTCACGCGACGAATCAGCGTGCGTTTGTCTGCGTCGGCCACAGGCGTCAGATGCTCGGCGTCCATCTTCGCCAGCAGGAAACGGTCGATGTCGTTGTAAGCCCAGGAGGATTTCTCCTCGGGCAGCTTCGGCATCACGGGGAGTTGATAGGACCAGAATTTGCGGTCCTTCTCGGTGACGACAGCGTTCATGCGCTCGTCGCCCGCGGGCCAGATCATGCCATCCTTGATCCACTGATCGAGCACTGCCACCTGCGTTGCGTCCAGAGGCTTCTTCGGCGGCATCTGCAGGTTCCGATCGAGGTAATGCACGGCGGTGAGCAGAAGGCTCTTGTCAGGGTTCTGCAGGTCGACTGCCGGGCCGTCCTTGCCGCCGGTCAGGATGGCCTGACGCGAGTCGAGACGCAGCCCGCCTGCGGCGCGGCTGGTGTGACAGCCATAGCAGTTCGCCGCGAGCAAAGGACGAACCTTGTTCTCGAAGTACTGCTCCTTGGCCGAGGCGAGGCTTGCGCCGGGAGCGCTACCTGTAGCTTCCGGCGAGGCTTGCAGATCGGGAGCTCCAGCTTTAATCCAGGCTGCGACGGCATCAATGTCAGCGTCAGGGAGCTTGCCCTTCGGCGGCATCTGCAGGTCTTGATCCTTGTAGCGCATGGCCTTGAGCAGAAGACTTGCGTCGGGGTCCCCGAGAACGATTGCTGGGCCACTCTCGCCGCCCTTCTGCATCGCGGCAACAGAGTCCACACGCAGGCCACCCTTCATCTTCGCGGTGTGGCAGGTGTAGCAGCTCTGCTGAAAGACGGCCTGCGCGCGCGAGGCGTCCGTGGCTGCTGCTGTTTGAGCAACGCCTACTGCAGAAACAAGAAGGCAGCCAGCCGCTACCGCCGCCATGCGCGAGATGCGAATGCGGCCAATAGCGAAGAAGCTCCGGCGCTGAAGAACACCAGGGGAACGTCGAATCATCATCGGGAAGACGCCTTGCGAAACCAGGGTGGTTAGGAATGCGTGATGTTACCGAGTGCTGAAAACTGAGTTTTATGGGGACCTGAAACGGTTCAACGCCAGAATAGCGCGAAATTTCAGCCAAATTCATCGAACCGTCAAAAAAGGAAAGAAAAAGGCTGGAAATCCAGAGGATTTCCAGCCTTGGTACGTTTCAGCGTTAGAACTCGAAGCGTCCGAAGAGCTGGATCTGACGTTCGCGGTAGATGGTGTTGCCCGAAGCACTCGGCGTGCCGAAGGTCGACTGGTAAGCGCCGGTGTAGCCGGCGGCTGCCGTACCCGAGAGGGTGTAGGCCGTCGTGTTGTAGCCCGAGAACTGCTGGCGGTTGAGGATGTTGAAGGTTTCTGCGGCGAGCGTCAGCTTGTACTTCTCCATGAAAGTGAAGCCACGAGAGAGACGCAGATCGATCTGGTCGATGTTGGCGTACTTGAACTGATCGCGTTCTACACCCGGCAACGCTGCATTGTTGCCGAGGTTGCGATACGCGCGAAAGTTCACGATGTTGAGACCACCAGCGCCATTGAACGACGAGGCCGAAGCGCCCGTTACAGCGGTGCCACCAGAGAGTCCCATGCTGTAGCGAACGCCCGTCTGCACCGTCCAGACCGGAGCCAGCGTCCATCCATTAGCTGCCTGGCTTACGATCTTGTTTTCGATCTTGAAGGTCGGCTGCAATGTGATGTTCCCGGTGAAGCGCTGCGGGATGTCGTTGACCGAACGGCCCTTGTCATAGGCGAGCGTGTTCGGATCTGTGGGATCGTTGGTTTCGGTGGGGATAGCGTTCTGGTTGTAGAAGTTGTCCATCGCCTTGGAGAAGGTGTAGCTCGCAGAAAGCTGGACACCCTGTGCCATGCGGTGCTCGACGGTCACAGCCAGGGCGTTGTAGCTGCTGCTGGCGGCGGAGAAAAGCTGCGAGTAGGCAACATACGGTACGGCGTTAGCGGCATTGGTAAGAGTGCGTGCGGTATAGACAGGGATCGTCCATTTGTTGCCAGCGAGAGGGCCTCCGGTGAAGGAGATGGAGGAGAGCGTTGTGACGTTCCTGTTGATGTTGGTGTCGACGAGCGTTGGGAGCTTACGACCGAAAGAACCGAGGTAGGCGATGCCCAGTACGGTCTTGTAGCCGAGGTCCTGCTGCAGCGCGAGTTCAGCTTCCGTGGAGTACGGCACCTGGAAGTTGGGAGCGAAGGCTGCGACGTTGGACGCGACGGGCGCGGTAGCTGACGAGACAATGTTGGGATAGCTTACGCTGGCCGCATTTGCGTTCGCCTGGCTTGTGGAGACCTGGAACTGAGCACCCGAAGATCCGGTTGCCGACAGCATACGGAAGATGTTGCCGTTCTGGATGCGGCCATAGTAGATGCCGTATCCACCATGCAGTATGGTCTTGTTCGTGCCGAACATATCCCACGCAAAGCCGATGCGAGGAGCGAAGTTGTCCTTATCGCTGGGCTTGTACGCTGTCTGCGCTGCCGCACTGGGGATCTTCGGGTTGGGAAGCTGCTCGAAGTCGTAACGCACGCCGAGGTTCAGGGTCAGGCGGGGAAAGATCTTCCAGTCATCCTGAGCGTAACCTGCGTATTCATTGGTGTGGTACACAAACTGCGCGCGACCGAATGCCTGCTGGATGGTAGTGAAGCAGGGCAGGCCGCCGCCAGCTGCCGAGTTGAAGCTGCTGTTACAGGTAGCAGCGGTGTTGCCGAGGTAGTGAGCGTAGTCGGTGAAGAAATCGGCAACGCGAGTGTAGTTGAACTGACCGTACTTGTAGTCAACGTCGATGATGTTGTCCTGTACGTAGTGGAAGTTCGCGCCCATGGTGAGCGTGTGCTGTCCCTTGGACCAGGTGACGTTGTCGGTGGCTTCGATGACGCGCTCGTCAGGATAGTTTGTACGCGGGATGTAATAGGGGGTGCCGATGACAAAGCCCGAGTTGCTGGAGATGCTTGCGCCGGGAGGCAGGCCGCCGTTGCCGATGGGCTCGACCGACAGCGCAGTGTTCTGGTTTTCGGTATCGTACTCACGACCGTAACCAACACGGATTTCGTTGGAGAGCTTCGGTGTGAGCATGGTCGTGACCTTGCCGATGACCGAGTCGACCTTGTCGTAGTCGTTGCCGAGCGAGGTGATGCCGCGGCGGACGACGGGATTGGTCTGGATGCCGTTGGGCGAGTCCCAACGCATACGGTCATAGGAGATCGACGCCTGGTTGTTGTCGTTGATCTTGTAGTCGAGCTTCAGGAAGTTGATGATCTGATTGCCCTGACGAGGAGCGATGCCCGACTGCGCAGCGAGGAAGTTCTCGGCAGCGGTGACCTGGGCAGCGGTTGCGCCACGGCTCTCGGCGCAGGTGACTGCGTCGACGGTACCGCCAGCAGCGGTAGCGCAGTTGTTGTAGCTGGCGTTAGTGTAGGCGGTGAACTGCGGCGTGGGCACGGCAACGATGGGGAAGTTACGCTTCTGCTGATCGAAGGCGAAGAGGAAGAAGAGCTTGTCCTTCTTGATCGGACCGCTGAAGCTGCCGCCGTACTGGTGGCGCTTGTCCTTCGGCTTCACGTACTGCACGGTCGGAATCGTCTGCAGAATGTTGAAGGGATTGGTTGCGCCGAAGTCGTTGTCGCGGTAGTACTCGAAGGCATCGCCGTGGAAGGTGTTTGAGCCCGAGCGGGTAACAGCGTTGACACCGCCGCCGAGTGCGCGGCCGTACTGCGCGGAGAAGTTCGAGGTAAGCACCTGGAACTCGAGGATGGCGTCTTCTGCGGTGGAGTAGCCGACGCGCGTGTAGCCGCGTTCCACCGACTGAAAGGCATCGTTATCGTCCACGCCGTCGACGAGGAAGTTGTTCTGCAGGTTGCTGGTGCCGCGGAAGCTGACGAGGCCGAAGGCGCTGTTGCCCAGCGTGACGCCGGGGCTCAGGAGCGCGAAGCTCGTCCAGTGGCGACCGTTGATCGGCAACGTGCTGAGCGCAGTGGGATTAAAGTCGCTCGTGTAGTCAGAGGACTCGGTGTTGATGACAGGGACTTCGCTGGAGACCTGTACGGTGGTCTGCGAAGCACCAAGCGTGAGCTTTGGCGTGACCTCAGTAAACTTACCGACCTGCACGGTTACGTGCTGCGCGATGAAGGAGGCAAAGCCTTCCGAGCTAATGGTTACGGTGTAGTCGCCGGGGGTGAGGCGCGTTGCGCGGAAGTAGCCTGCGCCGTCGGCCTTCATGGTGGACTCTGCGTTCGTAGCATTGCTGTGAACGAGAACTTTTGCGTTGGGGATCGCAGCGCCGGTGGTATCCACCACGGTGCCACCCACGGCACCGTCAACCGCGGTCTGAGCTCCAGCAAAACCAGAACCGAGAGCAAGGAATAAGAGGGTTGCACTGGCGGAAAACTTCTTCCGCTTGAAGAGAGAAAGCAACTGAGTCATGAACACATCCTCCAGAAAATGCAGCACGCCACGGGAAACATAGACACTGGAAGTACAAAAACTGATTTTGAAAAACACTCATCCGTCAGACCGTTGAATCCGGCCTGATGACAGAACAACCTAACCCTCGGATAAAACCACGACATCAAAGAATGCCTGGGAAGTTCGTGAGCAGTGTTGCGGTATCAAAAACTTCCGTCCGCATAGGTTTTCTTTTTGCTTTGTTGCAGGGTGGTAAGCCACAAGACTGACATAGGCTCTATGTCCTGTCAACGGGAGATGAAACGTTCCAAGAGAAAAATGCTGAGCAAGCTCATCCGGACCGGAACCAAGAGATGGAAGCGCAAGGCACAAAAAACGAAGCGGCTCAGCAGGATGCGGAGCCACTTCGTTTTCTATAGAGAGCTATGTGAAATGTTGGTGACTAGGAGTCTGACCAGGTGCGGAGCAGATTGTGATACACGCCAGTTAGAGTCACGATGCTGGGATTGCCTGCGGCCGTTTCATTGAGTTGCTGGATGGCGACGTCAAGGTCGAAGAGCAGAGAGCGTTGGTCTCCCTGACGGATAAAGCTCTGCAGCCAGAAGAAGGAGGAGACACGTGCGCCGCGCGTTACCGGCGTGACCTGATGCAGACTCGTCGAGGGATAAAGGATGAGATGGCCGGCGGGTAGCTTTACTTCCTTCGTGCCGTAGGTGTCGCGGACGATAAGCTCGCCACCGTCGTACTCGTCAGGCTCGCTGAGGAAGAGCGTAACGGAGAGGTCGGTGCGAACGTACTCCTTCGTCCCGGCGATGCGGCGGATGGAGCCGTCGATGTGGTCGCCGAAGGACTGGCCGCCTTCGTAGCGGTTGAAGAGCGGCGGATAGATCTTGAGTGGGAGCGCAGCGGAGACGAAGAGTGGGTGGCTTTCGACCGCCTGCACGATGCGATCACCGAGCGCACGACCGACAGGATGCGACTCGGGAAGCTGCATGTTGTTCTTCACGCGCGCACCCTGATGACCAGCCGTAGCCTTGCCGTCGACCCATTCGGTCTGGTCGAGAATGCGGCGGAACTCTTTGACCTCTTCTTTGGAAAGAACGTCCGGCACTTCGATCAACATAATGCGTCTCCTTGGTCTGTCGACTTACTGCGCTGTGAGCACCTGGGCCAGCGAGCGCATAGACTCACCGGGTGCGGAGAGGAAGAACTCCCGTGCCTTGGCGAGGAAGGCTGGCGTTGAGGTTTGGGGAACGAGTCGAAGCCATTCCACGGCAGCGTCGTACTCACCGGCCAAAGCGAGGCAGCGAGCGTAGTTGAATTGTCCACGGAAGTCGCCGAGTTCAGCAGACTTTTTGTAGAGCTCGATGGCTTTGCGGGTGTTCTGCTCCACGACCCAGCCGTCTTCATAAAAGCCCGCGAGCAGGGTGATGGACTTAGCGTGGTTCAGCTCTGCGGCTTTCTGCAACCAGATGTAGCCAGCTGTCTTATCTTCCTTGACGCCACGACCGAGGATAAGCGCGGTGGCGAGGTTATACATGCCCCAGTCCAGGCCAGCCTCCGCTGCGCGGCGAAACCATGGGTAGGCCATCGTCGGGCTTTGTGGAGCACCCCACCCCTGATCGAGGCAGCGTCCGACCATGTTCATCGCCATGATGTTGCCGCTTTTTGCGGCACGCTCGAACCAGTGCAGCGCCCACGTCGGGTTGCGCTCGAGGAGCTTTCCGTCGAGCAGTATCTGCCCAAACATGACCTGGGCCTGGTGCACGCCGCTCAAAGCAGCTTCGCGCACCAGGTCCAGGGATTGTTGATCAGTTGGAGTTTGCATACAGAGTTAGAACTTCACGTTGAGGCCAACCAGTACCGTGCGTCCTGCTGCAAGGATGGCGTAGTGGGTGGCGTAGGCCTGCTGGTAGTAGACCTTGTCGCCCACATTGAGGGCGCTGCCCTGAATGCTGAGGTGATGATTCACATCGTATGAGCTGAAAAGATCGACGCGCGTATAGCCGCGTACCCACTTATTCGTTGACTGGTTGCCCCAGACCATCGAGTTGGCATACACACCACCACCGACGCGGAGACGCGGCATGATCTTGTAGTTGCTCGTTGCGCTGAAGCTGCTCCACGGAGTATTCGGCATGAACTGACCGTTGGTAGCACCAAGACCAGCGGCAGCGGTATATGCGGTGTTCGTCAGACGAGCATCGATGAAGCTGTAGCCCCCGGTGAAGTCCCACTTGCGCGTGATGTTGCCGCTAACGCCAGCTTCCAGACCGATGGTGCGGTCAGATCCAGCGTTGGTGTAGGTGGTGGGGTCAATCTGGATGCGAACGTTCTGGATGTCTTCACGGTAAACCGCGAGATGAGCCAGAGCATGACCGTGGCCGAGTTCACGCTTTACACCGAACTCTTCCTGACGAATGGTTTCGGGCAGCAGCAGGTTATTGTTAATCGTGCTGAGTGCCGAAGTATCCGTTCCCTGTGCCAACGCATTGCCCGTCGGGATTGCTGCCGTGCTGATCGTGCCGTAGATGCTGGTCTTCGTATCGGGCTTGTAGGTCAGACCTGCGATGTACGTACCAATATTGTTTACGACGGTCTGAGGAGCAATGGCGGTAGCAGAAACTGCCGGGCGATAGGTGGACTCGAAGTGATCGTAACGGCCGCCGATGGTTGCCATGAAGTGCTTGCTCAGGGTGATGGTATCGAAGCCATAAGCTGACTTCGTTACTGCAACCGAGTGAGACGGATTATGGGCCTGGATAATGTTGTTGACCTGTCCAGCAGCGGTGGAGTAAGCCGACTGCTTTACGCCGTACCAAGGATCACGATCGTTCGGGGCAAAGAGCGAGGTGCAGTTATATGCCGATGCAGCGCCAGCACCCAGCGGGCAAGCTTCGGCAGTAGCTGCCGCAATCGTAGTGGTCGTCCCCGTCGGACTCATTTGAGCTGAGTTCTGCGAGGTGTTTGTGAACGTGTCGATGTTGCCGCGTTCCTTCGAGAACTCCATACCGGTCGCGTACGAATGCTTGATCGAACCAGTCTTGAACGAACCTGAAAGATCGGTCTGATTGTCCATTGCGAAGACGGAGTTCAGACGCTGGTTAATACGGCGGAAGAGCAGACCATAGTAGAGATTGCCCTGGCTGTCATCCGGCAGAGTCCAGAGATAGTCCTGGTTCGTGCGGTCATAACGAAAGCTGTTGCGCAGAAGCGACTTGCCGTGGAAAAGATCCTGCTCAACGCGGCCGGTTGCAATCTTGGCGTACTCGCGGTCCTTATCGCGGTTGATCAAACCGTAGTAGATGGTGCGGTAAGGCAGATTGATGGGAGTACCATCACCGGTCTGCAGAACTCGCGGAATGCCAGCAGCTGTCATCTTGAGGTACACGTTGCCCGTGGTCGACAGTGTCGGGTTGTTGTACGGGATGCCTGAGTCAGGAATGTTGTTTGTGACCAGGTGATAGTAGTCGAGGAAGAGACGGGTCGGATGCCCCAGGCCGACGGCGAGGCTCGGTGCAAAGCCCCAACGGTTGTTGTTGACACCGTCGCGACCAGCAACGCCTGCGTCGTACCACATCGCAGTGAGTCGACCGTACATGTAGTTGTTCAGCTTGCTGTTCGCGTCAATCGTTGCTCGTTTGTAGCTCGACGTGCCTGGCGTGAAGCTACCGGCGATAAACGTGTCCTTGCGAGCGATCTTGCTGTTCATGTTGATGCTGCCGCCACCGGTACCGCGGCCACCGTAAGCGCCACCGGGGCCTTCCTGCACTTCGATCGAGTCGATATCGAAGGTCTCACGGGACTGCGCCGCGATATCGCGAATGCCGTCGATGTACGTGCTGGACTGCGAGTCGAGGCCACGTATAAAGGGACGGTCACCAAGCGGGTTGCCGCCCTCGCCTGCGCCGAAGGTAATGCCCGGAACAGCGCGCAGTGCTTCCACCAGCGTCGTTGCTGCCATCTGCTGCATCGTCTGCTCGCCGATGACGTTGACCGTCTGCGGAAGATCGAGCAACGGTGCCGTGTACTTCAGGTTCGTCGGCTGATTGTCTGCCGTGACGACGACCGATTCGTTCGCCGAGCGAACGTCGATGAGGATCGAGTCTGCGGTGTCGAAGCGAGCGGCGAGGCCGGTGCTCTCAAGCGCCTTGGCAAGCGCGCCCTTCAGCGACAGGACGCCATGAACACCCTGCGAAGGGACGCTCGACATACTGTCGTTCTGAACAAACGCAATGCGCACGCCAGCCTGCTTGCGGATGGCAGCGATGACTTCGCCGAGCGTACCTGCAGGAATATCAAACTTGTGAACCTGGTGGTTTTCTTCGCCATGCTGCCCCGCGCCCGGAGTGGCCGCGTGGTTCGCGCCTGCATCTTCACCGAGGTCGTTGTTCTTGGCCGATGCAGCCGTCGTTGCCGCCACGGCGCTCGTCGTTGCCAGACCAGCAACCGTCAAAGCGAGCATTGCAGTCCACGACTTTTTGCGACCTGCCGTACGCTCGACTTCCGAAGCTGACGACGTTCCATAGAGCCCTACAGCAAGGCTCGTTTTCAAATGGATGTTCTTACTCAAGTTCTTTCTCCTGCCTCATGAATGTGGTGAATCTGCCCTGAAGGCCTGCCGATAACGAGCGAAGCGCTCTTTCGACAACGACCCTGGGGTGACGGAAGCACTTTCCTGCGCTTCTCGGCTCACCAATATCCGGCCAAAATAGTCGGATATTGCAGCACAGAACTCCCTCTATTCGTGAGACTTCGGGCGGTTCCAGCGCAGGAAATGTCCTGCTATTACTGGCGCCCTCGTTCCTACTACAGCTCTGGCTTGTTCTCAGACTAGAGTGGTCGCATATCTGCTGTCAAGGGTTTTGGCGCCAAGATGATGCGATAGTCGGTACGGGAAACCACCTACTCAGAGGCGTTCAAGCGGAGCAGGGCTCTTGCAGGATGGCCCTAAAAGCAAAGGCGGCCACCTTGGCCGCTATTGCTTCCTGGCAGCACCGTTGACGCCTTCCGGAGTCAGCAATGTGGCCGGAGCGCCAGGGGAGATGGCTACGGCGAAGTCGTTCGATACTTCAGCCAGCGCGTAGACGTCCGGCGTTGCAGCCATACTGCCGCTTGCTGCAACTGCATCGACTACCGGATACGCCATACCAGCCCACAAATTGTCTGCGCCATCGATTGCAGCGCCACGCGTGGCGAGTACACGCTGCCAGCGGTGCCGATGGAGAGTCCTAGACCGATGCCCAGCGATCCGCCGTAGCAGGCTGCGGGAGCACCGTTCGTTCCCATTTCCACGTCTATGTTCGCAACGACGGGCTCTAGGTAAGTGCCCGGTCGAGATGCGTGTAGCCGCCATCGACGATGAGATGCTGACCTGTCGTATGACCTGACTTGGTGTTGGAGAGCAGAAAGGCAACAGCAGCCGCGATCTCCGAGCCTTCCGTCATTCTGTGGCCCAACGGAATTTTGTCAGTGATCTTCTGCAGTGAGGCTGCGGGGTCTTCTGTGGAAGCGATCCAACGCGCGTAAAGCGGCGTCATCACCTCTGCCGGGAGCACACTGTTGACACGAATGCCGAACGGCAAAAGCTCCGCGGCCCACTCCCGTGTAAGAGCAAGCTGTGCGCCTTTGGCAGCAGCGTAAGCAGAGGTACCTCCCTGCCCGGTCAACGCAACTTTGGAGCTGATGTTCACGATTGAGCCGCAACTTTCCTTCAGAAGCGGAAGTGCGTGATGCGCCATCGCGTAGTAATGCACCAGATTCCGCTTCAGGCTGAGCAGAAAACGGTCGGCGTCACCTTCGCTAAGGCTGATGCCATCGTTCGCGCCCGCATTGTTGACCAGACCATCGAGCCTGCCGTAGCTCTCGCGGACGAAGCTGATGGCTTGCTCACATACGCTCGCCTCTTCGAGGTCGGCTTCGAAGAAGTCGCAGCTGGCATGAGAGGTCCTCTCGAGAAACGCCTGCACGTTTGCCGAACGGCGGCTGACCACCACCACCCTGGCGCCCTCCTGCAGGCACGCCAGAGAGATCGCTTCACCGATGCCTGCGCCACCGCCGGTAACGACGATCACTTTATCTTTGAGTCCAAGATCCACGATGTGCTCCTAGCGGAGATTGAAGAAGCCGCCGTCCAGAGGATAATCCGCACCGGTAAGGAACGAGCCGAGATCGGAGCAGAGAAACAATGCCAGCTCTGCTACCTCCTGCGGAGTGCCCATGCGGCCGATGGGTTGCGATGCTGCCAGCTCTTTCATCTTTTCGGCTTCGCGACCGGGGTAGTTGCGTGTGACGAAGCCGTCCACGAAGGGCGTATGAATTCTGGCGGGAGAGATGCAGTTCACCCGAATATTTTCTCCGAGGTAATCCTTTGCGGCCGAGAGCGTCATCGCAAGAACGGCGCCCTTGGTCATGGAGTAGGCAAAGCGGTCGCTGATGCCACGCGTGGCAGCGATCGAGGCGAGGTTCAGAATGACGCCGCCTCCGGCACGACGCATGAGCGGGAGCGAAGCCTTCATGCAGAGGAACGAGCCCAGTACATTGACCCGGAAGAGCCGCTCCATATCTGCGGCTTCCGTGCCCTCGAGATTGCCAACGTGAGCGATGCCTGCACAGTTGACCAGGATATCGAGTGGAGCGTTATGAGCCGCAAATGCCGCCGCGACGGACGACTCGCTGGCAACGTCGCAGCCCAGGCCGCGCGCGTTGGCGAAACCAGCGGCGGCCCCGCTTGCTTTCTCTGCGTCCAGATCAAGGAAGGTTACCGACGCGCCAGCCTCGCTGAAGAGCTTGGCAATAGCGAATCCGATGCCACTTGCAGCGCCAGTGACGAGAGCGTGTTTGTTACGGAGGTCGGGCAAAAGAAGCTCCTCTGGAAACAGGCTAGAGTTCTACGCGTGGAGAATTGCGTTTGTCAAATACGCAATTCAATTTTCTCTGGCGAAATACATACGGCACGGGTTGAACAATTATTTCCGCTTGCGCAATATAAATTTCATTGACGAAAATCTTTCAGGCTGCCTACAATTCCCGCTGAAAGGCACACAAGCAAAATAGTGTGCTACGGCCGCAAGCCTTCACGAGGAAAGATGAAGCCTGTAACCATTACCGACGTACGTGTCATCGACCTGCGCTTTCCTACGTCGCGTCACCACATCGGCTCTGATGCTGTGAACAAAGATCCCGACTACTCGGCTGCCTATTGCATTCTTGAGACCGATAGCGGAGTCGCGGGACACGGCCTCACCTTCACGCTGGGACGTGGCACGGAGCTTTGCGTTCATGCCCTCGAGTACCTTTCGCGGTTTGCGCGTGGGCGTCGTCTCGATGAAATTACGGACAACCTGAACGGCTTCTTTCTGCAGATCACAGGCGACACGCAGTTCCGCTGGCTTGGACCGGAGAAGGGCGTGATCCACCTGGCTTGCGCGGCGCTGATCAATGCGGTGTGGGACCTCTATGCCAAGGTCGAAGGCAAACCAGTGTGGAAGCTGCTGGCCGATATGTCCCCGGAACAGATTGTGCGCGCGATTGATTTTCGCTACATCGCCGACGCGATCACCCCGGAGGAAGCTCTCGAGTTGCTGCACAAGGGGAAGGCAGGACAGGCCGAACGCCTGCAGCTACTCGAAGAGCAGGGCTATCCGGCGTACACCACTTCGGCAGGATGGTTCGGCTTCAGCGATGAGAAGATCCGTCGCCTGTGTCGCGAAGGCCTTGCCGATGGGTGGACGCGGTTCAAGCTGAAGGTTGGCGGCGAAGCGGCCGATGATCTGCGCCGCGGACACATCGTGCGCGAAGAAATTGGCTGGGACAACAAGATGATGGTGGATGCCAACCAGCGCTGGGGTGTGGACGAAGCGATTGCACGTACGCGATCACTCAGCGAGTTGGAACCCTGGTGGATGGAAGAGCCGACGAGCCCCGATGACATTCTGGGACATGCGCGCATTCGCCGCGAGGCCGCGCCGGTGCGAATCGCGACCGGAGAGCATTGCCAGAACAGCGTGATGTTCAAGCAACTGCTGCAGGCTGGAGCGATTGATGTTTGCCAGATCGATAGCTGCCGCGTAGCCGGCGTGAATGAGAACCTGGCCATCCTGCTGATGGCGGCGAAGTTCGGCGTTCCGGTGTGTCCCCATGCGGGTGGAGTTGGGCTTTGTGAGTATGTGCAGCACCTGTCGATCTTCGATTACCTCAGCGTCTCCTGCTCGCTGGAAGACAAGGTGATCGAGTATGTCGACCACCTCCACGAACACTTTGTGGACCCTGTTCGCATTCGCCGTGGAAGCTATCTTGTTCCACAAAAACCCGGTTACAGTGCCGAGATTCATGCAGAGTCGCTTGAAGAGTATGCTTTTCCCCGCGGCGCCGCATGGTCCAACGAAACACACGAAACAGAGAAGGAAGCCGTTCGATGAAGCTTGTTCGATTTGTCCATGAAGATGGCCGCGTAGAAGCGGGAGTTGTAGAAGCAGCTCAGATTCGCGTGCTGCAGGATGCAGGCGACGATGGTGTGCTCGCACACATCAAGTCAGGCTCAGCACCGGTGTTTACAGATCGCACTGTAGCTCTTGATGCGGTGAAGATTCTCGCCCCGATGCAGCAACCACCGAACGTATTTGGCATTGGCCTGAACTATCGCGAGCATGCGGCAGAGTCAAAGATGGCAGTGCAGGCTGTGCCGACGGTGTTCCTCAAGCTGACGTCGTCGATCACCGGCCCGGACACCGATGTACTGTTGCCGCCAAATGCGACGCAGCCGGATTATGAAGCCGAGCTTGCCGTGGTCATCGGCAAGGGAGGACACAGGATCGCGGCTGAAGACTGGGAGCAGCACGTCTTTGGCTACACCATTTTGAACGATGTCAGCGCGCGTGGCGTTCAGCTAGCCACGTCGCAGTGGAACCTGGGCAAGAGCTTTCCTACCTTTACGCCGATGGGACCGTGGATCGTAACGGCGGACGAGATCGGCGATCCGCATGAGCTTGGCATCAAGCTCACCCTGAGCGGAGAGGTGATGCAGAAGGCCAATACGCGCGACCTGATCTTCCGCATACCGGAGCTCATCGCTTACCTTTCGAGCATTGTTCCGCTGCAGCCCGGAGACGTGATCAGCACGGGAACGCCTCCGGGCGTAGGCCTTGGACGCACTCCACAACGCTGGCTGAAGCCAGACGAAGAGATGGTCATCGAGATCGAGAAGATTGGCACGCTTCGCAATACGACGCGCGCCATCGCATAACGCAGGAGGAATTTTATGCTGCGTAGCGGAATCCTCAACCCTCAGATCAATTCGCTGATTAGTCGTGTTCGCCACACGAATACGCTCGTCATCGCCGACCGCGGCTTCCCTTTCTGGCCGGGCATCGAGACGGTCGACATCGCGCTGGTGGACGATCAACCAAGAGTCGAAGATGTGTTGCGTGCGCTGGTTGAGGTTTTCGTCGTGGGCAAGGCGTGGATGGCGAAGGAGTTTCCGCTGCACAACGAGGCGGCCGTAGTGGAGCGGTACAGGCAGCTTGTTCCTTCTGTCCACTTTGAACCGCATATCGAACTCAAGCGTCGCGTGCCTGCTGCTATCGGATTGATTCGTACAGCAGGAACTGCGCCTTACTCCAACATCGTTCTTGAATCGGCCTGATCAATGCCAACACCACGCATCGACGCACATCATCATCTCTGGCGATACAGCCAGAAGGAGTACCCGTGGATTGATGAGACGATGCAGGTTCTACGGCAGGACTTTACACCTGCACAGCTTGGCGAAGAGTTGTGCAGGCTCCAAATAGAGGGCGCGATTGCGGTGCAGGCTCGCGAGTCCATCGAAGAGACCGAGATGCTGCTGACTGCGGCCCACACATCTGCCTGGATCTATGGCGTGGTGGGTTGGCTGCCGCTGGGATCGTCAGAGTTTGACGCTGCACTCGAACGGTTTCGCGCAGACGAGCTTTTTGTTGGAGTTCGCGAGATGACACAGAGCAAGGCACAAGGATTTCTCGATCAGAGCAGTATCGATCATGGGATCGCGGCATTGACAGAGGCTTCGTTGAGCTTTGACCTGATTCTGCGAGCTGACCAGATGCAGGAAGCAGCACGTCTGGCAGATCGACATCCGCAACAGCGTTTCGTACTGGACCACGCAGGCAAGCCGAGGATACGCAGCGGAGAATTTGAACCGTGGGCTACAGATCTTCGCGAGCTTGCAAAGCGCAGCAACGTTGCCTGCAAGATCTCGGGACTTGCGACCGAGGCTCCGTGGACGAGCTGGACGGAGGATCAGTTGCGACCGTACCTCGACGTGTGCGTGGAAGCGTTCGGTCCGCAAAGATTGATCGCTGGCTCTGACTGGCCGGTGTGCCTGCTGGCCTCTTCATACGAGCGATGGTGGCAAACGCTAGAAAGCTACTTCTCAACTTTCAGCGCAGAGGAAAAATCCGTCATCTTTGGCAGAACCGCTATCGAGATCTATGGATTGTCTCAGGTGCTGAGCGGCAAGACCGAGGTGGTCGCGTGAATACTGCGATGTTGCCTCAAAAGGACCACAGACCAGCGGCCAGCGACGAAGCCATCTTCCCTCGGGGATATGCCGTAGCCTTCGGGCTGGTAATTCTTCTGTTCTTTCTGTGGGGCATGTCCAACAACCTGACCGATATTCTGGTGCAGCAGTTTCGCAAGGCGTTTGAACTTTCTCCCTTCGAAGCGCAGTTGGTGCAGACCTCGGTCTACCTCGGATACTTCTGTATGGCGCTGCCGATGGCGATCGCCATGCAGCGCTGGGGATATAAGCGCGGCATGCTGCTGGGGCTCGTGCTCTTCGGCGTTGGTACATTGCTTTTCTGGCCAGCGGCGATTGCGAGTCGCTATTCGCTGATGCTTACGGCGTTGTTCTTCGTCGGCTGCGGATCTGCGACGCTCGAAACAGCCTCCAACCCGTTTATCGCGGGAGCAGGACCTGCGTCTACAGCAGAACGCCGTTTGAACTTTGCGCAGGCGTTCAATCCAGCGGGCTCCATTACAGGCATTCTGCTGGGAACGTTTGTTATCTTCTCCGACATCAAGCTGAGTCCTGCTGCCGTAGTGGAGATGACGCACAGAGGCACGTACGCTGCGTATCTGCATACGGAGCTAATGCGCGTCGTGCCGGTGTACGCGACGCTCGGATGCGTTGTGCTGTTGCTGGCGGCGGTGCTTTGGAAGATACAGCTGCCAGCCTCTCGCGGCGATGAACAGAGCGCAGGGATGCAGAACATTCTGCCGATGCTGCTTGAACTGCTGCAACGCAAACAGATACGCTCCGCGATGGTGGCGCAGTTCTGCTACTGCGGCGCACAGATCGCCACGTGGTCAGCGTTCATCCCCTATGTAACGGAGTACACACGCCTGAGCGAGCGGCAAGCCGGGCTGCTGCTGACCGGCAATCTCATCGCGCTAACGCTGGGTCGATTCATCTCAACGGGCCTCATGCGCTGGATTGGCGCGACGTCGATGATGGGCGTTTATGCGTTGCTGAACACGCTGCTCGTACTGGTGGCGTGCATGATGCCAGGGCCAGTAGGGGTCGGGGCGCTTATTCTTACAAGCTTCTTCATGTCGATCATGTACCCAACGATCTTTTGCGACGGGGATACGCGGGCTGGGGGAGCAGACCAAGCTGGCCAGTTCCTTGCTCGTGATGTCCGTTGTCGGAGGAGCGATTGTGCCGCCGCTCTTCGGCTGGATTGCGCACCGGATGGGCCACTACGCCGCAGGCTATGCCGTGGTGTTTGCCTGCTATATCGCGATCGCCATTTACAGCTTCGGAGCTCTTCGCAAATCGAAGTCCATGGCTTTAGGAACAGAAAGAGAGTAGTGACTATGAAGGCTTTCGCCATCGCATTCACGTTGCTGGCTACGGCAGCGACAGCCCAGACAGGGAGCACCACGACGCCAGCACCTGTTGCTGCAAGCACTGTCGATCCTGCACCCACAGCACTGACACCGAAGCAGATCGAGCGCATGCAGGCCAAGCTGCAGGACTGGCCACAGCTCGGGCGGTATCGTGCGGAGAACGCGTCCCTACCCGCTGCTGCAGCGGGAGAAAAACGCGTGGTCTTCCTGGGTGATTCCATTACAGACGCCTGGGGACGACGGCATGGAAAGTTCTTTCCGGAGAAGCACTACATCAACCGCGGCATCAGCGGCCAGACCACCGGACAGATGCTCGTACGCTTCGAAGAAGACGTGCTGGCACTGCATCCTGCGGTCGTCGTTCTTCTCGCCGGGACGAATGATTTCGCGCAGAATAATGGCCCCGAGCTGCCCTCCGAAATGCAGGACAACTTTCGCGCGATCGTAGCTCTGGCAAAAGCCGCGCACGTTCGCGTGGTGCTGTGTTCCGTCCTGCCAGCGACACGCTTTGGCTGGCACCCAGGGATCAACGCTTCGGCGGACATCCGCACGTTCAATGTGTGGCTGAAGCAGTTTGCGAAAGACGAAGGCGCTGTTTATGTCGATTACTACTCACCGCTGGTAAACCCCGAGGGCGGCATGAAGGCGGAGCTGACGACCGATGGCGCCGTGCACCCGAACGATGCAGGCTACGCCGTGATGGAACCACTTGCCGAAGCAGGCATTGAAAAAGCGCTTACTCAGTAAGCACCGTTACAGAGATAAACAGCCAGATTCCCGAAGGGACAAATTCGTGCGTTCAACATCTATCGTTTCCATCGCTTTACTCGCCAGCGTTGCCTCTGCTGCAAGTGCTCAGATCTTCGTTGCACCCAACGGCAAAGACAGCGCCAGCGGAACACGCACGGCACCGTTAAAGACGCTCGATGCCGCGGTTCGGAAGTCTCGCCATGCAGGCAAGCATGAGGTACATCTACAACCCGGCACGTACAGGCTCACCCAGCCTGTAGTGCTTACAGCAGAGGATTCCGGGCTGAAGCTCATCGGCTCCGGCATGGCCGCGGTGACGATCAGTGGAGGCGTCCAGGTGACAGGATGGAAGGCCGATGCGGTTGCCGGTCGCTGGAGCGCGACGCTGCCCGCCGGTGTTGCTTTGCCCAGGCAGATCTACGTGAACGGTGTTCGCGCCACGCGCACTCGCGGCCGCCTCCCAGTTACGCTGACGATGACCGCCACAGGATACGAAGCGTCCTCAGACGTACTCTCGACGTGGCATAATCCCTCCGCGCTGGAGATGGTGTATACCGGCGGCAATGCGGTGTGGGGAGAGTCCAGCGTTGGACTGGGAGCATGGACGGAGCCGCGCTGCCCGGTCGCCAGCATTGAAGGCAAGAAAATCACCATGGCAGAGCCGTGCTGGACGAACTCCACCAAGCGCGTGATGCTGCCCAACGGAAAGCGCTCCGCCAATCTTGTAGGGCCAGCCAGCGTAGGCAAGCATCCCGTGACGATCGAGAATGCGTACGAGCTGCTGGGCCGTCCCGGAGAGTTTTATGCCGATCCCTCGAGCCGGAAGATTTACTACACGCCGCGAAAGGGCGAAGAGCTTGCCCATGCTGACGTAGAGGTTCCTGCTCTCGACACACTGCTGAGTCTTGATGGAACCGCTGCTGCACCGGTCGAGAACGTTACGGTTCGCGGCATCACGTTTGCCTATGCAAACTGGCAGAGCCCCAACACACCAGAGGGCTTCTCGGAGATTCAGGCAAACTTCCGCGTTACGGGCGCTGACGGAGCCGCCAAACAAGCTCTTTGCACACTTGTCCCCGGCGGCACGTGCCCGTTTGCCGCGTGGACGCCAGAGCCCGCCAACGTGCGTGCCACCTACGCTCACGCCGTTCACTTTGAGCGCGACAGCTTTACGCACCTGGGTGCAGCCGGACTTTCGCTGATGCGCGGATCCCATGACAACCTGGTCGAAGGCTGTCGCTTTACCGATATCTCCGGCAACGGCGTCGCGCTGGGAGATGTCGACACACCCGAAGCTACGGATGCAGAGTTCGCGATTCGCAACCGTATCGAGAACAACCTGTTCACGAACGTCGGCGCTGAGTTCCGCGGCGGTATACCGATCGTTGTAGGCTATGCCCGCTACACGCGCATTGCGCACAACCATATCGAACGCGTCCCCTACGCCGCCATCTCAATCGGTTGGGGAGGATGGGGAGACAAGATCGAGCTGCCAGGAGTGGCTAACCGCTCCACCGGAAATGTAATCGAGTACAACCGCATCTCGCAGCTAATGATGCAGTTGGCGGATGGCGGTGGCATTTACACGCAGGGACGCACGGGCGAAACGCTGGCCGATGGCGAGCGCGTGACCGGTAACGTGATCGACGAGCAGGTGTCGACCGGGCATGCCATGTACTCCGATAATGGCTCCGCGATGATTACCTACAGCGGCAACGTGGTCTTTCATACGAACTTCGATAACTGGGGCTCGCGACACAAGGATTATTACGATGGGCAAAAGGGTGAGATGTTTGACCCCATCGCGGTGCTCGATAACTGGTGGGAGCAGGGCGACCACGACAACGATACGAAGAACGTTGTTGAACGCGGCAATCACCTGATCACTTCGCTCACACAGGTGCCTGCTGCTGTGTTGGCGAAGGCAGGGCTTGAGGCTCCGTTTCGTGATCTGTTGAAGTCGCCCATGCCGCTGCGGCCAGCAGTACCACCGTCGTCGGTGACAGGATTTATTGCAGGCGACACCGCCTATGTAAGCTGGCGGCCGCCGGTGGATGATGGCGGAAGCCGCATCCTGAGCTATCGCGTGAGTGCGGATGACGGCAGCTCGACAGAGCTGACGGCAAGAGAGTTCACGACACTGGCTTATGCGAAACTTCCTTTGCACACACCAGGGGCACCGCACACCTTCACCGTCACGGCGATCAACGCTGCCGGAGCGAGCGTTCCCTCGTTGCCTTCAAGGCGGATTGAGCGGGCTGCCAAGGCATCTGCTCTCCCGGGGCCGATGCAGCATCTGCGCGTACTGACCGAAGGCAGCCGTGCGAGCATACATTTTGGAATGCCGACCGAGAATGGCGAAGAGCTACTTGGCGTCGTAGTCGCAGTGGATGACGCCGAGCACAAGCATGTCCTTACCGGCCATAGAATCGTCTCGCTCGAAGGCCGCCACGTCACCTTCATGACGCTGGACAACATTCCCGCAGGCAAGCATCGTTTTGGCATCGCCGCCCTGACGGCTTACGGCGAAGGCAAGATGCAGTGGGTCGAGGCCAATGAGCCAGAAGAAAAAGAGAAGTAGCCCGTACTAAGCAGGGTCCAGACGTCCACCCATAGCGGCCGTGATCTCTCCGGCCGCTTTTCGCAGGCGTTCGATTATCTGGGGAAGCTCCATGGGCGACTCGCTGTGTTGGATGTACGGAACAGTCAGTGCACCGAGCGCGACGCCACGATCGTCGAGAACGGGGTAGCTGATGTTGATGATGCCCTTCACGGTGTAACTGGCACGCTTCTCATAACCCGCCTTCCGAATGCGGTCGAGGTGGCTGTTCAGGTCTGCAGGGGCGCGTTTGCCTGAACGCTGCGTCCACTCCTCGATCATGCTGGCGCGCACTTCGGGGCTTTGGCGAGCAAGGATGACATAGCCGCTGGCCGCTTCCATCATGTCCACCTGCGAACCGAGCTTCACATAGAAGCCCGTGTTCGTTGGCGCGTTGGTCTGCGCCACAATGACGACCTGGCCACCTTCCAGCACGCCGAGATGGCAGCTCTGCCGTGTGTCGATCGCCAACCGGTTCATGATCGGCAGCGCATCAACAATCAGACGCTCGGTAGGAGGATGCTGCTGCACCAGCTTGAAGAGCTTGAGGGTAAGGGTGTACCGCTCCTCATCGACCGCCGCGATGTACCCGCGTCGCTCCAGGCATACGAGCATACGAAAGATCTCAGAGACCGTGCGGTTCAGTTCGCGCGCAAGCTGGCTCTTGGTAAGCCCCTCTGATTGACGTGCCAGAAGCTCCAGCACATCAAGCCCTTTTTCAAGGGCAGGAACGGCGTAGTTCTGCTCGGGCTTGGTCTTGCTCGCCACGCGCGCGACAGTTTTTCGGGAACCGGAACGAACAGCACTCATAAGACCAACAGAGTACAGCACGGGCTGAGATAGATTCCAAATCGCGGCACAAATTCATTGCCAAAACAAGTTTTTCTCATGTAAAAGTATCTGCCCGCGATTCTTTTGCGGCGCAGAACACGAGGTAGAACTATGCCATTTCCCGTCAGCCGTCGCGGCTTTTGCTCGGGTCTGGGTGCGCTTTCGACGTTGATGCTTACCGGTGGGCTCGAAGCCGCCGTAGGTACAGGACGCAAGCCGAACATCCTCTACATCCTCACCGACGATCTTGGGTGGGGAGACATTGACGTCTATAACGAACACTCCGCCATCCCGACACCGAACCTGAACCGCCTGGCGACGCAGGGCATGCGCTTTACCGATATGCACGCCTCTTCAGCGGTCTGCACGCCGAGCCGTTACAGCATTTTGACCGGGCGTTACTGCTGGCGCTCGCGACTAAAGAAGGGCGTCCTGAACGGCGACTCCCCCATGCTGATTGAGGACGGCCGCATGACCGTACCTTCGATGCTGAAGGACTCCGGCTACTACACCATGGGTGTCGGGAAGTGGCATCTGGGGCTGGGCAATGAAGCCAAGACCGATTACAGCAAACCGCTTACTCCAGGGCCTTCGACCTGCGGCTTCGACTACTACTTCGGCATCCCCGCATCACTCGACATGGCGCCTTATGTCTACTTCGAGAACGATCACGTCGTCGAGCCTGCAACCGTTGCAGAGCCAGGCAGCCGCGAGCCGCGCGGAGCGTTCTGGCGCGCCGGTATGCGGGCCGAACACTTTGAGATTCCGCAGGTGCTGCCGACGCTGACCGCCAAGGCCTGCACGCTGGTCGAGCAGCGGGCAAAGCAGCCTGAGCCGTTCTTTTTGTACTTCGCACTACCGTCGCCGCATACTCCATGGGTTCCTCTGCCGGAGTACAAGGGCAAGAGCCGCGCGGGCGACTATGGCGACTATGTAGTGGAGGTCGACGCCATGATCGGCAAGCTGCTAAAGACGCTCGACGATGCCGGATTGACGGAGAACACGCTCGTCATGATGACCAGCGATAACGGAGCCGACTGGAAGCCAGCCGACATCGACCGCTACCCGCACCGAGCAAACGGCGAATGGCGAGGCGAGAAGGCGGACATCTGGGAGGCCGGGCATCGCATCCCGTTTCTTGCACGCTGGCCCCAGCACATCCCTGCAAATACTGTCTGCAACGAAACGGGATCGCTCACCGACTTGATGGGCACGCTGGCGGCGCTGCTGCAGAAGAAGCTGCCTGAGAACGCGGGCGAAGACAGCTTCAACCTGATGCCGGCGTTACTGCACAAGCCGCACGCCACCATACGGAGAACGATCGTCGACCACTCGATCTCCGGCATGTTCACTATCCGTGAAGGCGACTGGAAGCTGGAGCTTGGGCTTGGCAGTGGTGGCTTCACCGAGCCTCGCCTGGTGGAGCCCGTCGTAGGTGGAGTGCAGGGGCAGCTCTATAACCTGCGGACCGACCCACGCGAGCAGTGGAACGTGTGGGACAAACATCCGGAGATCGTGGCCCACCTGACTGCGTTACTCAAGACATATCAGGACTCCGGACGTACTCGTCCTTAGACTGTCCGGCAATAAAAAGCTACAGATAAAAAACGGAGGCAGTGCACCGCTGCACTGCCTCCAGTCAGACCAGATGAAAACGCTGTGTTAGAAGAACAACCGGCCACCAACCTGGATCACTCGCATCGCAGAAGCCGAGTTGATGACACCAACCGTGGGCGAGTTGAGCGTGGCAGTGGGGTTGCTGAGGTTGACGAAGTTGAAGACGTTCGTGGCATCGCCGCGCAGTTGGAACTTGAGCGTGCGATAGACCGGGAAGTCACGGATGATTGCCATGTCGACATTCTTCGATCCCGGGCCCCAGAAACCGTTACGCTGCACCGTACCGTCAGACCCACTGGGGCCTACGCCAGGGCAGGCCGTCGGGGTGGTGGTACTGTAGCTGCAGAACGCGGCACTGTTGAAGTACTTGATAGTTCCCGTGTGGCTTCCGCTCAGGGTTGTTGGGTCGTAGGGCAGGCCGATCAGGTTCGGACGATCCGTTGTGACGCCGTCCTGATTGTTGTCGAGGCCCGTCGTGATGGTGAAGGGTGTTCCGCTGGCGAGCTTGATGATCGGGGAGACGGTCCAGCCGTTGAAGACAAGCCGTGCGATCTTATTCCCGGTCACGTAGTTCGGCTTCCAGATAACAGCGGCGACGAAGACACTGCGCTGGTCGTTGGAAGATGGCCCCTTCTCGAGTGACATGAAGTTGGGGTCCTGAACGGAGATGGTGCTGTTGTCCAGGTTTGCGCTGGCCATCGTCTTCGACCAGGTGTAGTAGCCGTTGACGCTGATGCCCGCCTTCATGCGCTGCGAGAAAGAGATCTGCATGCCGTTGTAGTTGGAGGTGGCCCTCATTGGCTGATTGTTCACGGCACCGCCCATCTCGTTGATCACGCCGAGGCCCGCGATGGGGCGCCGAGTATTCACGTTCGCTGTCGTATTTGCCGTCGGAGTTGCCGTGTTGAAGATGGGATAGTTCATGTCCGTCCCATACGAGAGTGCGCGGTTCAGCGAGCCGATGTAAGCAATGGTGATCGCCGTCGTGTTGCTCAACTGCTGCTGAACGGAGGCGGTGAGTTGGTACGTAAACGGCCAGCGGAAGTTAGTGGCAATACCCTGCAGACTCGTTCCGGCAGGTGCCGCCGAGATCTGCCCAGGCGTGTAGCTGAAGGGGAACGGCGAGGGTGTGTTGAGGTAAGGGTTCGTCAACGTGCCGGGGACACCGAAGGTATAGCGGAGCGTGTAGGGATAGTAGTTCGAGGTTGCGTTCCACTGGTTGCCGGAAACGCCTCCCCAGAAGAGACCGCCAGCCGCGCGAATAGCGGTTTTGCCGTTGCCAAAGGGGTCCCAGGCAAGGCCGAGGCGCGGAGAAAAGTGCTGGAAAGCAATGGGCACGATGCCGCGCGTGATGCCTGGGTCACCGGGGAACAGCAAGCCTTTCGGCGCGACAGGGTTGACCACAGACTGCGGGCCACCGGAGATGTATGTGGTTTCCTTGTTCTGCGGATCGGTAGGCGGAGTCTGTACGTCCCAGCGCAGGCCTGCGTTGATGGTTAGACGACGCGTGGCACGCCAGTCATCCTGAAGGAAGAGAGCATAGTAGAACGAGTTATCGATCGCGGTAACAGGGGCGTCCTGAGTTTGCGCGTTCGCTCGACCGAGTAAAAAGTCAGCCATCGCATTACCCGTACGCGCCGAAGTGCTGGAGGTGAACGTGAACGTGCCGTAATTGTTCAGGTCCGTCTGTTGCACGTCCTTATTCAGAGACGCCTCACCACCAATAGAGAGCGAGTGCGAACCCTTATTCCAGATGAACAGGTTCCGCAGCGAGTAAAAATTTGTACCGGCTGTAGGCCCGTCGATTGCGTTCGTCAGCGTGAAGTAGCCGGTGACGCCGATGTTGGGCAGGCTGGGACGTCCCTGAATGGCGAAGGACGATCCGAAAGAGCTAAGGTCCTTGGACGGATTGTTGATACGGCCGCCGATGCTGCGCGTGTACGAGACCCAGGTCTGATCGACCTTGTTCGACGAGAGCGTGTAGGTGTGGCTCAGGTTGATGACATGTACCGTGTAGTCCTGCGCCTGCGTCGACCACGGAATCGAGCCGGAGCCAGCCTGAATGTTATTCAAACCCTTGAGGTAGAACCACGAACCGCGGATGGTCTGCTTGTCCGTAAGCCGATGGTCGATCTTCCCCATGTACTCGTTGTAGTGCGAAGCGTAGCTCTGGCTGCCGACATAGCGAGGAGCCAGCGGGTCGGCCAGATTGGTAGCTGCCGGAAGTGCCGCCACGATGTTCTTTGCCACCTGATCGAGTGGATCCGTAATCCGGTTGTTCGCGTAGGGCAGGCGCGTTGTCGGATTGCAGAGGATGAACTTGCCCGCAGCCTTGTCCGCAGCAGAGACAGTCTGGGCGCACGAGGTGATCGTCCCAGTAGGCAAATATGCACTGAAGTCGCCCCCTAATTGAGCTGCGGTAGGAAGAATGCCGCTGCTGAAGTTTGTCGGTGAGACGCTCCGCAAACCTGAGTAGTCAAAGAAGAAGAACGTACGGTTGCGAATGACAGGGCCGCCCAGCACACCGCCGAAGATGTTGCGATGCAGTGGGCTGCGCGTCGTGCTGCGCCATGGGTTGGCTGCAAAGTTAGTCTCGCGATGGAACTCGTAGACCGAACCATGAAATACGTTTGTTCCAGACTTCGTCACAGCGTTCACAACGCCGCTCGACATACGGCCGTATGACGCACTGTAGTTGCTGGTCTCAACGTTGACCTCGGCCAGCGCTTCCATGTTCGGCAGAGGGTTGCCCGTCATGCGCAGCGAGGTCATATTCAGGCCGCCGTCTAGGTAGTAGCTGACGTTGCCCGTATTGTTCTGAATGGTGCTTCCGTTGATCTGGACCACTTGCTGCGGAAAGCCGAGCGTATTGCCAAAGGTGTTGCTCTGAACGCCTGGAACCAGCGTCAACAGGCTGTAGCCGCTTCGATCCACGACAGGGAGAGATTCAATTTCCGTGGTCCCTATGGTCCTGCTCACAGTCGCATTCTCAAGCGTGATCTGCGGCGGAGAATCCGTCACCGTAACCATCTCGGAGTTCGATCCGGGCTTTAGAGAAACATCGAGTGTCGCCTGCTGATTCACCGATACGGACAGGTTCTTCTGCTCATACTTCTGAAATCCCTGCGCCTCAAAGTGAACCGTATAGTTGCCAATCTGCAACAGTTCGACGCGATACTCACCACCTGCGCTGGACTGAACGACACGCGCGATACCTGTGTCCTGATTCGTCACGGTCACGTTGGCATTGGGGATCACAGCGCCGGTCGTATCCGTCACCGTCCCAATGAGCGTTCCAGTAATTCGCTGCGCCCATGCAGAACCGCAGGTGAGGAACAGAACGAAGAGGAGAGCAAGGGGGAAAGCCGTAAAGCGAGCAGTCACTTTATTTTTAACTGTGAACATATTGGTTGACCTGTGAAATACAGTTTTTATCGCGAGCGGAACTGTATATGCGCGTCGCAACAGGCGTCAACCCAAATTGGGAATATTTTTCTGCTCGGAGAAAGAAGCAGGAAAACTCGTGATCCGAGCTGACAGCCACGAGCTATCTTCCGCTCGCTCAGAATCTCCACCTTGACCGGCCGCCGCGTCTCCGGGCTCGCAGATTCATTGGCCTCAAATAAAAACCCGCAGCGCTCCATCGTGATGACGGAGCGCTGCGGGTTTTTACTTCGGTTGTTGTTACTGGATAGTGAGCGTGAGTGTTGTCGATGCCGTGTTGCTCGCAGTCGTCGTATCTACGCCATTTACCGTTAGGGTGTAGGTTCCTGCAATGGACTTCGTACCTGAGCCGGAGTCCGAGCAGCCGGTGATGGAAGCCAAGCCTGCGAGCAGCATCAGCGCGCATGCCAGACCAGCCAGGTTGCGATTACGGCGGAACATCAAACCCGCAGCGCAGACCGCTAACAGCGTGAGGACGATGCCCACTCCGCTATGTGTTGTGCCGAAGCCTGCGACCCGAATGCTCTTCGCGTTGGTGTGCGAAGTGCAGCTCGTACCGGTGTAGATGTTGACCGTAGCCGTTGCCGAAGAAGCTGCAGAGACCGAAGGATTGCTGCCGATGGCATAGCAAACTCCGCTCGGCACCGAGCCCGTGACCGTCAACCCAACCGTTCCGGCGTAGGTGCTTACAGAGGTAACGTTGACCGTCGAAGCCGCTTGCGTGTTGGAGCCCAGCGTGACGTTGGTCGCGCTAAGGGTGAAGGCAGACGCTGTGGAAACGACGTTCGTGCTGATGGAGGAGCTGGACGAGCCGAAGGCTGCGTCTCCCGAATAGGTGGCCATAATGGTGTGTGTTCCTGCGGTGAGAGTGCTGAGGGATGCAGCAGCCGATCCGTTCACAACAGCCGCAGCAGCGCCTACAGCGGTGCCATCGACAGAGAACTGAACCGTGCCGGTTGCCGTAGCGGCGAGAACTGCCGTCGCGGTGACCTTGCTGGCAGTAGTCGGGGCGGTGGGATTGATGCTGAGCGCAATCGTGCTTGCGCTGCCGTCCGATACCGTAAAGGCAAGGTATCCGCTGGAGGCTGCGAGCGAGGTATTGCCAGCGAACGTGCTGAGGATAATGTGCTTGCCTGCAGCGAGCTGCCCGAGCGCAACCGTCGCTACACCGTTGGTGATGGTGGTGGGAGTGCTGAGGGCCGTGCCGTCTACGGTGAACTGCACCGTGCCGCTGACTGCGCTCGCCGTTGTTGCGTTAACGGTCGCGCTGACCGAAACGTTGGTTGTGGTGTTCGGGTTCGCAGAGAGCAGCGTGACGATGGTGTTGCTCGCCGCCGGTGCCTGCACCGTGATTGCCGCCGCGCCAGTGGAGGCCGCGATGCCGGTCGTGCCGCTGTAGACGGCGGTGACGTTATGAACACCAGCGACCAGGGTGAGTCCCGCCGAGGTTGCCGTGCCGTTGGCGATGGTGACCGGCGTTCCGCTCACAGTTCCATCGACGTAGAACTGCACCGTACCCGCAATAGCCGTGGAGGTCGAGGCCACGGTTGCAGTGAAGGTGACGCTCTGCGTCGGGTACGGGCTGGCGATGGACGCAGTGATCGTCGTGGTGGAGATGACGGGCTGGCTACCTGTGCCGTACTTCGGCAAAGCGGTTGCCAGCACGTAGGCATCGATGGAACCGAGGCCAGTGGCGAGGTCATAGCCTGTGGTGGCGCTATAGCCAATGCTCGTGGTGCCTGCCGGGCAATTGGTGCTACCGGAAGTGCAGGGGCTGTTGTTGTTGCCTACCGTGATGTCGTGGAAGGCCGAAGGCGTCGTGCCGTACAGCGGGTACAGCGTGGTGTTGAAGTTGCCCTGGCCTGCCGCACCGGTGGCCTGGTTATAAATGGTGAGGATGCCTGCAAAGATCGGCGCTGCAAACGAAGTGCCGCCTGCATAGTATGTGGAACCCGCAGCGCAGGAAGTCGACGCGCTGTACGCGCTGGTGCAGTAGAAGTACGGATCATGCGCGCTGGCCGAGTCCAGCGAGATGTCCGGTGTGTCGCGCTTGCCATCGGCAGGAACACCTGTCGCCACCTGCCATGAGGGCTTGGTGTAGACGGTGCTTGCACCACCGCCACCAGCGGCGAGCCCGCCGGAGGCCACGGTATCGTTCCACACCATTTCGGGGATGTACGAGAGTGCTGAACCGTAGGCCGAGTTATTGGTGCTGTTCCAGTAGGTTGCAGAGCCTTCATTGAACTCCGTTCCACCAATGGCGGTTACGTAGGACGAAGCGCCCGGGAACTGGAGCTCCAGACCTTTCGTAGCTGATGTGTTCGAGGAGGCATCGCAGCCCGTTGCGCCGGAGTCTCCGGAGGCAACAACGATCGTCTGTCCCTGTGCATTGGCCTGCTGGTACAGCGTGTCGTAGCTGGCGCGCGTTGTGGTGGAAAGGCTGGTCTCGCAGGTGCCATAGCTCACACTGATGACCGGTGCGAGGTCGTTGACGATGGCATACTGGATCGCCGTGAAGACGTTCGAACTCGTGCCGGTGTATACGAAGTTAATCGTTGCGTCCTTCGCGATGGCGCCTGAGTATTCGATGTCTAGATCAGACTCGCCTTCATCACCCGAGATGAAGGTAGCGGTACCTGTGCTCGGCACGAGCGTCAACTGCAGATTCGTATTGCCGCCGAAGAGCTTGCGGAAGTCGCTGATATCGCTGGCGACGACCTCGCTCTGGCCGACGACCACGATGGTTTGCCCTGCACCGGTGTAGCCAGCGGTGTAGAGCGGAGCGACGTTATAGATGGTGCGAACATCGTCCGGCGTCATGTAGTGATTGCCCGAACCAGCAGTGTAGTTGGGCGACATCTGCGTGCTTTTCGGTGTCGTCGAGCCACCATACTTGATGTGATTGCCGTGCGGACGCAGCGAGTTCAGACCGTTGACATCGCTGACCACACCGTTCAACGCTGCAGGCAGCGAGATCTCGGTGGAGTTTGCGAAGTAGGTGGTGTCGGCGGTGGTGTACTGGTGCAGCTGGGTGTTAAAGGCCGCTTCCACCTGCGACGACGTGCCGGAGAACTGCACGCGCATCGGACTTGCCTCTACGATCGAGAAGCCCTGCGACTGCAGCCACGCCGTGACACGTGCGAGGTCCGCATCGGAGATGCCGAAGCGTTCGTTGAACTGCGTAGGCGTCAACCACTGGTGGTACTGAGCTGACTTCGGATCATGCTGGCTGAGGAGCAGTTGATCGAGATCAGCCTGCTGCGTGGAGGAGAGCGAGAACTGCAGCATGAGCGAGGTAAGTTGCGTGCTGCCGGGCAGGCGTCCTGCGTCGGCTGCGCCCGCGAGCATGCGCGCGGTGCTGCCGCTCAGGGGCAATTTCGTGGTGCTATTGATGGCTGCGACACGCGAGGGGCGGGCCGTTTGCGCCTGGCTGCCAGCCACGGCGCTGAAGAAGATCAGCGCGCTGGCGGCGGTCGTCCGAAGCAGGCGACGTACGTTGTATGGAGTCGACATAGAGGTCCTCATCAAGCGTTAGGCAGTGCCTGCACCGCAGGCACTGGCATGAAGATCGGTACGCGGTTTACTGCACCGTCATCGTGATCGTGGTCGTCGCTGTTTGTGTGCCAGCGGTGGCCGTCACCGTTACGGTGCTGGAGCCAGTAGGCGTTCCATAGGTTGTGGTCTTCGCGGGGGAGTCCGAGCATCCGCTGAGTCCGAAGCCCATACCGAGCAGCAGCACCGCCAGAGCAGAGCTACGTACGAGCATTGAGCGGCGACGGAACGCCAGCAGGATTGCAAGCGTTCCCGGGAAGGCGAAGGCCAGCATCAGACCGTTGCTCTGCGTTTTCACGAGAGCGAGGCTGCGTTGCGTTGTGATCGACAGCGGAAGCGTGTTCGAACCAACACTGCCGGCGACCGTTCCCGGTGTGCAGACCGACCCTGCAGGCAAGCCTGCGCAGGTGATGGTGAACGCGCTGCTGGTGAAGTTCGACAGCGCCAGCATCGCGTTGGCCGACTGACCTGCAGTCAGCGTGAACGAGGAAGGCGTGCCCACGACCGTCGGAGTAGCTGCGGTGACCGTCAGCGTGAGCGGGAAGCTGAACGTTGCAGGCGATGTTTCGCTGTCTCCGACAGTCACCGTGAAGCTATAGGTTCCAGCGAGCGTAGGTGTGCCGGAGATCGCGCCGTTGGAGGAGTTCACCGTGAGGCCCGGAGGCAGAGCACCCGCCGAAACCGACCAGGTGAGCGGGCTCAGGCCATTGCTGGTGGTGAACGATGCGCTATAGGCCGAGCCTACGGTAGCGTTCGACAGCGTGGGTGCGGTTGCGGTCATTGCAGGGACAGTCAGCGTAGCGAAGCCGGACTCTGTACCGCCGCAGGTGAGCGCGTAGGTGAAGGTGCCGGACTGCGTCGGAACGATCGTCGACTGGCCCTGCCACAGCGTGCCGGCAACGACGCCCGTCTGCACACCGGTCCAGGTACCACCACCGACGGCGTTGTTCTGCACGAATGCGGCGCACATACGCATGGTGTCGGAGAAGGCGTTCGTCACCGTCCAGTTGAGGGTCGCCGAGCCGCCGAGCGTTACGGTGCTTGCCGAAAGAGCAAGCTGAACAGGCGCTGCAACCGAAGGCGTCAGCACCGCCTTATAAATCAGGCCCACGCCGTTGGCGCCACCGCCGGCGACACCGTAGAGGTTGCCGTCTGCACCGAAGATCGGAGCAGCGAGCGGGTCCGTTCCATCGGTTGCCGAGGTCGTCATCGTTTTCAGGATCGTCTTGGTTCCGGTCGGCGTGATCTGGTAGACCGTCGAGGGCGATTCCGTCGTTGTGCCGTAGAAGTTGCCGTCCGTGCCCAGCGTCAACTGACCTTCCGGGCGTCCGCTATCGCCGTTTGCGCCGGTGAAGAGATGCAGCACAGTCAGCGTGCCGTCCTTGGCCACCTTGTAGACACTGCCCTGGCCCGTTTCGTCGTCGCCATTCAGAAAGAGGCCGTAGTTGTGGTTCGCACCATAGAAGCTGCCATCCGGTCCTTCGACGAGCGCACCATCGGATCCGCCACCATCTACCGTCAGAAAGTGGTGGAGGGTTGTGAAGGTCTGACCGTCGGCCGTCATGGAGAAGACAGAACCGTTGAAGTAGTTCGTGTCGCCGGTTTCGTTCGTGTTGGTGGTGCCATAGAAAAGGCCGTCATCACCTTGAATCATGCCGACATACGGATTGCTTTCGTCAGCGTTCATGCCGGTAAAGGTGTGCAGCGTGGTGAAGTTGCCGTCCTTTGTCATCTTGAAGACGGTGCCAAAGCTCAGGCTGCCGCCGCCGGAGGCCGTGCCATAGAGAGCGCCGTCGGTTCCTTCCACCAGCGTGGCAAAGACGCCCGAGCCGTCGGTCGCCTTGGTGAAGCTATGCAACACGGTGTAGACGCCGCTTGGGGTCAGCTTGAAGATCACGCCGCCCGCAGGATTGCCACCGAGATAAGTTGTGCCGTAGAAGTTGCCGTCCGTACCCTGGATCAGACTGTCTTCCGGGTAGTAGCCGCTCGCGCCATTCGAGAACGAATAGACAGGAGTGAACACGCCGGCCGTAGTGATCTTGAAGATCACGCCATACCCGCCGGTGCCAGCCCGCCAGGACATACCCCAGAGATTGCCGTCGGCTGCCTGGATCAGGTGGCCGTAAAGGCTTTGGCCGTCGGTGGCCGAGTTCAGGCTGTAGAGCGCTGAGTATTGGGCCGTGGTCTGCCCGAAGGCAAGGCTGGCTGACAGGGTGGTCAGCACAAACAGAGCGATGAAGCGGTAGAGGCGTCTCAAGAGCTGTCTCCTCAAAGCAGGAAGATGGGGCCAAGACATCTGGCAGGTACACGGGATCCGTCGCCTGCGAAGCAGCAAATCGTTCGCAGCGGAGCCAGTTGGAAAGAAAGACCCTCCGCGAAGCTCGACCTGGTGCGGAGGGTTTTGGAGGCAGTGGATCGTGATATCGCTGACTATGAAAGCTCTTGAGCGCCGTAGCAAGACTCATTTTTGAATGATCTTTTTACCTGGATGCCTCAGGCTATCTCTTTTCATATGAATGAAATATATGACGGGGCGATGAACGGCATCATCCGCGTCAACCTGTCATGCCGATTGTCTCGCTCGCCACAAATTGCGAGAATGCGGCATGGAGACATCTCAGCGAACGGTTTTCACCTTCGCCACCTTCGTATTCGATCCGGTTACCGGAGAGCTTACGAACCGTGGCCGACGTGTGCCGATCAATCAGCAGATCGCCGACTTGCTGACTCTCCTGCTGGAGAACGCCGGGACGCTGGTAACGCGTGAGCAGATCAAACACGCACTCTGGCCCGACCAGAACTATCTGAACCACGACAAGATTCTGACCAACGCGGTCAGCCGTCTTCGCTACCTCATGGGCGACCGCTCCACCGAACAGCCGTATATCGTCAACATCCCCAAGCGCGGGTATCGCTTTGAGGCGAAAGTTCAACGGGTAGCCCCTGTAGGGAGCACAAACGTTGCCCCTCTGC
Source organism: Acidobacteriaceae bacterium (assembly GCA_028283655.1). Lineage (NCBI taxonomy): Bacteria > Pseudomonadati > Acidobacteriota > Terriglobia > Terriglobales > Acidobacteriaceae > Acidobacteriaceae bacterium. The sequence goes on from JAPWKE010000003.1 coordinate 3,081,034, forward strand.
CCGCCGCCCCGACAGAACTCAGCGCCTTTGCCGCACCCGAGCGCCGCGATCTCCCAGCCGAGAAGCTCACTCCGCCAGCGGAAATTGTTCTGGGATCTGCCGAAAAATCGTTGCCTGGTCGGAGCCTTTGGTATGGGCTGACGGCGTGCCTGGTGCTCGTCGTAGCGTCAGCGGGATGGTACTTCGTCAGCGTACATCGCCAGGTGACGCCACAGATATACGTCACTACCGTCGGCATCCCGCCATTTCAAACCCCCAATGACCCGGCCTCGAAGGAGCTTGCTGAAAGCTTTCGGCTCGATCTGACCGATTCGCTCTCCGACCGCTCGCATGTCGCCGTCCGGGCGGCGCACTCGCTGGAAGCCTTCGATATCGGCTCGCAGGACTTCCGCCAGCGAGCGATCGCTCTGGGGCTGGATGTGCTGGTGCTGGGACACTTCCAGCTACAGCAGGACCGCTGCCAACTGGACCTGGAACTCGTGCACGGCAGCGACCTTTCGCACATCATCACGTTGCAGTACAGCGTTCCGCGCGAGCAGATTGCCCGCCTTCGGGATCAGGTGCAACATGAACTGCCGCAGCAACTTACAGGCGGCCGCAGTACGGAGGCGGCGAGCGGCGTGAGTAATGACGCCGCATATGACGCCTACCTGCGTGCGGGCTATCATCTCTCGCAGCCCTCGCCCGACTCCATGCAGCAGGCCCTGCAGGAGTATAAGCAGGCCATTCGCCTTGATCCGGGATTTGCAAAAGCCTACTCCGGGCAAGCGCGAGCCTACTTCTTTCTTCAGCAGGCCGGAGCCATGCCTGCCGAAGAAAGCCTGAAGCTTGCCCAGGAGTCGGCCCGGAAAGCTCTTGAGTTGGACCCACACTCGGCAGAGCCACACGCCATCCTCGGCCTCATTGCTGCTTTCCACGAGTTCCATCTGGCCGAGGGCGAGAAGGAACTGGCACAAGCGATCTCCATCGATCCGAACCTTCCGTTCTACCGGCAAGGCATGGCGCTGCTCTACTGCGAAGAAGGCCAGTTCACTCGCGCGCTGGCACAACTCGATATTGCTCATGCGAACGATCCGTTCTGGGTTTCGGCCTACATCACGGACGCTCATATCTCGGGGATCGCCGGAAACGCCGCCCGGCTGCAGCAGGACATCGCGAAGCTGCGTCAACTCGCTCCAAACGCAGCGCGCGCGGCAGACTCCATCGCCAACGCAGAGTGGAATATGGGGCAGTACACCGACGCCATTCAGGAGTGGCATGAGATGGCGCTGAAGGAAGGCGACCATGACCGCGCCGTGCTGGAGGAGCAAGGACTTGAAGCCTTTCGCCGTGGCGGCGTCTCGGCCTATGCGCGCGTACGTATTCAGGCAATCCACGACGGCAAAGGAATCGAGTCTCATCCGAACGACTTCGTCCTGGCGGAGTGGTATCCGGTAGCTGGAGAGCGTCAACTCGCGCTCCAGTCCATCCATGAAGCGATCGACCGGCACGACACCTCGATGCTGAGCTTGGCCGTGTTGCCGAACTACAGCAGCCTACGAAACTTGCCGGAGTTCACAGCGCTGGTGAAACAAGCTGGGCTAACGCTGGTGACGACGCCGGTAGCTGCCCACTAAGCTTTGCCAGGAGCAAACGCCCTTCGAGGAGAGCTTGCCTGACGGCATAAGGTGCACACAAACACGAAACCCGCGCCTGCCCTACTCAAGGGAGAAACGCGGGTGAAAGTTTTCGAGTATTTCATCAAGGTGAAGGGATGAAATGGTAGGCACGAATGGGCTCGAACCATCAACCTCTACCTTGTCAAGGGCCACGCACACAGAACGAATAAGCCCGTGAAAGCCGTCTAGCGACCATGCCAGTCGCAAACTGTAAAGTCAGCTCCTCGCTGAGGTGGTGAGGAATCCGAAACGAATGCTCTGGGGCAGTCCTTCCAAGAGTGATTTGTGAGGGTGTGATCGCTAAAACGCACGCAGATGTAGATCCATACTACTGTGCTCCTTACGATGGAATCGTGTATTAGCTGACCGCATCCACGATGTATGACTAAAGATAGATTGCCATATCTGAATATCATTTCTAGGATTCAGCTCACATAAAATACTAGCGATTTTAGTGAAACCTATGACTCATGAAATCTGTTCGCAGATGAGATCGCGTTTCCGCCGCAAGCTTACAGCCGTCCGCTTTGCGTTGACGCACCAACTCGCATTCAGGAGAAGTTTAATGCTGTCCAGGCGGACCCTATTCATATCCATGTTCTGTGTTAGCTGTTGCATCGGCGACCGATTAGTCGGACAGCAGGACGGCACGGGCATCCCTGTTGGAGCCTACCCCTTGGGTGTCCAGGTATCTCATACCGAGTGGGCACACACTCCAACAAGATTGATTGGACATGGAACGGGAACGCTACAGCAAGGCGGCAATTCGCAAGTCATTACTTTCACGCATCATTGCGACGATCCGTTGCTGGGGAATGATCCAAGTAAGGTCTTCCCAGCTCGTTGGATAGTCCAGGGAAGCACGCTTCGCGTGATGTTACACCAACGATCTGCTCGCAAGTTCTCGGAGTGCGAACTCACGATTGATAAGTAACTAAGGGGCGGCTAATGAATGGTTTTCTAAACTACAGAGTAAGGCGTAGTGCCTTGCGGTTGCTTCTATCGCTGGCGTTAGGCTTATCGTTTAGTTCTGCATCTTTCGCGCAATACACCCAGATCGGCGGGAACACGCAGACCCCCACTCCCGGATCAGGCGCGAGTTACTTGCAGATGCTGAATGATGTAGTGAGCCCATCGAATGGTTCGCTGAGTATTCGTATGGCCGCTCCGGTACCAAAGGAGCGAGGAAATAGCCTTCCTTCGTTCATCTACATGTATGACTCATCTCCTCAATTCGTTTTTGTTCCGCAGTGGGATACCGTGAGCGATGGAAATCGTCTAAGCTCTTTCATGCTGGATGGAGATCCACCTCACGGCGGTCCATCACTGAGCACAGAAAACCTCATAAGTTCATCACTCACAACTTACGCCACATCTGGATTTACTGACGGATCGACCGTACTATTCCGCGCAAATAGCTATGCATCAGGAGAATATTCATTACTGTCCCCCGCTTCCCTCTTGTACCCATTAATAAACTGTGGATACTACTCGAACTATTTGTATAACGACCCCAACGGAGGGCGGCATAATTTAAGTCTCACATATATCGTCGACCAAAGTAACGATGGCGGAGAAGGGTGCGGTACATTCGGGGTTGGCGCATCATGGGTTGCGGGCGACCCAAATTATAGCGCTTCCATCGGATCCTCCGATGGAAGCATTAACTCCGGTGGACAAGTTGTGATCGCTGATCTCCACGGAAATGCCATGATCGTTGGCTTGGGGCCAGCACAGCTATCGTCAGGACAAGGAACAACAAATTGGCTTTCTGAGGATACAAACGGCAATGGCATGTATGGAAGTGGTCGGACGGCACCGGTCCTGTCCACCTCAGGCTCAACGAGAACCCTTACTGTTCCAGGAATTTCCGGGCAGTTTCAACTCAGCAGCGTCGCAGATGGATCTTCTTATGCGAATCCTGGCTACACGATCCACCTTAACGGTGGTTCTAATTCCCTGTGCCCAGCACAGACCGCCACCCAAGCTCCGTCCTCTAGCCAAACAGGTGTCCGCTCACATCTATCACTACCGAATGGACAACAATATATTTTTGAGTGGAACTCGCCTTTTGGAATGTCCAAGATAACCTACCCAACCGGAGCCACTGTCAGCTATACGTGGAGTGTAATTCCCCAGATTCTTTCGGAGTTTTACTCGGACGGGAATGACGGAGGTTGCACGTATCTAGAAGACGCTCCCGCGATCACAAAACGAGTCACGAGCTACGATGGCGTCAATCCGGCCAAAGAGGAGGACTTCGCTTATGCAGCATCAACGGCTCAGGGAGGAGATCGTACTACCACCACTACAGTCACAACGATTGACCTAACACAATCTAGCTCTACGTCAACTCAGGTCGTCTATACATATGATACTGACTGGCCTTCGGCTCCTCATGGCGAAATTTCGATTGTTTATAAGAATGCTGATGGTAGCGTCGCGAAAACCGTCACTAAAGCCTACAACCAATTTGGTCCAGAAGCAGCAGAGTGTACGACGTTGGCAAGTGGTCTAACATCTGGCGTCTTCTATCAGTATGTAAACGGTGGAAGGCTCAATCTTAAAACGGATGTTGCTGAATATGACTACGGAACTGTCTCTAGCTCATGCACACAGCCAAGCACTACTCCTGCTCGCGAAACGGTGACCACCTACCAAAGCTTCGCCACTACAGCGATCTACATCACTGCGCCATCGATCCTCGATCAACCTGCGAGTGTGAAAGTCTATGGCTACGGAACGCTCATTGCGGAAACTGATTATGGATACGATGAGTATGCAGTCACACCTGTATCTGGAGCTCTCGCTCATGACGAAGCAAACTATAGCACTAGTTCAACCTCTCCACGCGGCAATGTGACGACTATTTCGAAGAGGTGCTTACAGCAATGTGCCGACTCGGTAGTCCATCTGACCTACGATGAGACCGGACAGGTGACTTCGAAAACGGATGCGAAGGGTAACCAAACTTCATACTCATATGTCGACAATTTCACGACAGATGACGGTACAGCTCCCGGAAACACAAATACATATCTGACCCACGTAACATACCCCACAACAAACGGCGTGGCGCACACGGAGTCGTTCCAGTATGACTACAACAAGGGTGTCCTCCGAGCAACAACAGACGAAAATGGCCAAACGACACGCTATTACTACAATGACGCTTGGAATCGTTTGACTGAGACAGACTACCCAGATAGTGGAAAAGCGACCACTGCTTACAACGATAGCGGCCCGAATCCGACTGTGACCACGACAGTTCTGTTGAACGCCAGTGGCGCATCCAAGACCACGGTTGCAGTAATGAATGGTGTCGGACAGGTAATCCAAACGAAGCTGGTGTCAGATCCGTCTGGAAATGATTATGCTGATAGCGTCTATGACGGTTTGGGCAGGCCTATCAGGACGTCCAATCCTTATCGAAGCACGGCAGATTCAAGCTATGGAGTGACATCGCTAACCTATGATGCGTTGAATCGAAAGGCCGTTCAGACTCAACAAGACGGATCTCATCTCTCATGGTGCTATGACGACATTGGTACGGCAGCCCAGGCAAATTGCAAGCCAAATGTCAGTGGGCTGTCGAATGTTTCATGGGTAGACCAAGCGGATGAATTAGGCAATGATCGTCAACTGATCAATGATGCCTTTGGCCGGTTGATCGCGGTGGTTGAACCTAATGGTGCGGTCACGAAGTACACCTACGATGCCTTGAACAACCTGCTCTCCGTAAACCAGCTGGGCGTCGCAGGAGATACACCTCGTGTGCGTCAGTTCGCCTATGATTCTCTCTCGAGGTTGACGAAAGCATGTAATTCTGAGGCCCTCGCCGCAGGTACATCTTGTGACGGCTCCCATTGGAGCACCATCTATACCTACGATCCGAACGGCAACGTTCTCTCCAAGACCGATTCTCGCGGGGTAACAGTCAGCTATACGTACGATGCCCTGAACCGTGTAGCAACGAAAACCTATGCAGGATCTTCAAGTGCTGCCACTGCCATCGCCACAAGCACGCCCCCTGTCACATACAACTACGACGTCGTCTCTGGCAGCACCATCCCAAATGCGGTAGGACACCTGGTGTCAGAATTTACGGGCACATCAGCATCGCCCATTTCTCAGCGCTTCATCCTCAGCTACGATGCGATGGGGCGTATCGTACAGGATCAGCAGTGCCCCTACGCTAGTGCCTGTACTGGAAACACTCCCTTCGTCTTCAACTACACCTACGACTATGCGGGCAATGTTACCAGTTCCAATAACGGTGTGCCCTATATGGGTATAGGCCTAACCTATCAATATGACAGCGCAGCTCGACTCCAGTCTGTCCTGAGCACCTGGGATGATGCGACGCATCCGGCGACATTATTTGCGGCCCCTGCTTCGGCCGATCAGCAGTACAGCGCAGTTGGTCTAAACAACTCGTGGATTGGTATTCCAGCATCCAGCCAACAACCGACAATCACGCAGCAGAGGACATATAACAATCGTTTACAACTAGCTACGGAGGGATATACCAGCACAATCGGCGCCGAGTCGTCGGTAGCCGTCGGAAGCACAGGGACGCTAAAGTTATTGAGCAGCAGCGTTGTTGGGACGGGAAACATTACAATCGCTGGAGGCACCGGTGGTTATACGGGATCGCTATCCAATGCTAACAACTCCATGACTCTATGTTTTGCGCAGATCACGTGTGAGAACCCGATTCCTGATACTGGCGACATCACCGTTCGGCTATGGAATGATACGGACAATTACAATACGACCATACATTACAGCGGCCAAGATGCGAGTACGCTCGCGACGAGCCTTTCAAATGCATTGAATACAGCATCACAGGGACACGCTCCCGTAGTTATCTCTACCCTGTCACAGGGCAGTATATTGAGTCTTTCAGCCCTGACTCCAGGGAGCAGCAGCAACTACGGGGTTGAGATGACCGTTGTAGATGGCAGTGGTAACAGCACGGAATATTATTCCGTCCTTGAAGGGGGGGCTGACGCCGGACAGGTATCAACAGCCAGTACAGATAGTGGTTATTTCCTGATATCTATGCAAGGAATAACAGTAACTGTGCCCTGGGGACCAGGATTCGGGCTCGATGACTTGCTTGCTCGTTTGGCAGGGCCCTGGTCAAACATTATTGCCTATGAACCTACAGGCGACACTCTCGAACTCGTTGCAGATTCAGACGGCGGGGCGTCGACGAATTGGCAACTCACTTGCGCGGTAGTTGACACCGCCAACCAAACACCAAGTCTGGGAATTTCTTGCAATGGTATGTCAGGAGGTGCGGACTCGGGCTATGCAGGAACTCCGTTTAGCTACTCCTATGCGGCGAGCTACACTCAAAATGGAAATCTATTGAACGTAGGTGATAGCGTCATGGGCAGTTGGAGCTACCAATACGATAACCTTAACCGCCTGGTGCAAGGAAACGCCGGCAGCAATTCCCAAGGCAATGCATCATTTGGCTCTGCACAGCTGAACTGGAGCTACGACTCTTTTGGTAATTTCAAAGGACAAGCCCTATCGGGTAGCACCCTGATCGCGGTCACCCAGGCGACATACGGGTATTCGCAGAACAATAACCGAATCGACTCTTATAGCTACGATGCAGCTGGAAACATCCTGACAAGCGGAATCAACAACTATACGTATGACGCTGAAGGACGCCTCCTCACCGCAAACAACGAGCATTATGTGTACGACGCAGAGGGACGTCGTGTGGCAAAACTTGCAGGTTCAGCTGTCGATCGACTGTACTTGCTAGGGTTGGACGGAGAGCAGGTATCGGAGATCAGCGGAAACTACAGCGGCTGGCTTCACACAAATGCGTACGCCGGAGGCAAGCTCCTAGCAACGTATGACGGATACGGCCTACACTTCCAGCTATCCGATTGGTTAGGAAGTCGGAGAGCTCAAGTCTCAGGAACGGGGCAGGTAGAAGAAACTTGCACCAGCCTACCTTTCGGCGACAGCCTTAATTGCTCAGGATCCGGGAATGATGCGACCGAACAGCACTTTACCGGCAAAGAACGTGACGCGGAGAGCGGCTTAGATTACTTCGGCGCTCGCTACAACAGCAGCTCAATGGGAAGGTTCATGAGTCCCGATCCGCTGGGCGGCGATCTGACAAACCCTCAGTCCTTGAATCGCTACTCCTACGTTCTCAACAACCCGCTGACGAACACCGATCCAACGGGAATGTATACCTGCACGGACAGCAAAGACTGCTCCTCCAAAAAGGATCAAGCTCTTGAGAAATCGCTAGCTGGTCTGCGTAATTCGAAGGATGCGGATGTGGCTCGTGCGGCTAACGCTTACGGTGCGCAGAACAAGGACAACGGGGTCTCTGTCGGCTTCGCCGATCTCTCCAAATCCGGTGAGGGTGGGAATACCGTTTCAACAATCGGAGTTGCCGCAGACGGAAGCCTAAGAGCAAACTCGGCCATCACGCTTAGCTCAAAGGATGGTGGTACGGACTTCACTGCGGATGTTGGGCATGAAGGAAGCCATGCTGCTGATGCTCAGGACGTGGTGAAGAGCGGCCTCACTGAGGACGGTCAAGCGATCCACGCCGGTATGAACATCACGCCGTATCAATCAGAACAGCGAGCCTATGGCGTCACGAATTCGATCCTGAACTCCGGAAATGAATCCCGCAATTACGTCTGCGGTTCTGGAGGATGCTTGCTAGGCAGAGGTGCGAGCGACATCCCGGGGACGGTGGATCGACTCGTTGGCGGCAATGCAATTTACAACCAGGGCGGCAAGCCGATGTCTTCGACCAATCAAGGCCCTTCGGTCGTGAATGGGGTGACTCCAAAGGCAACGGTTCCATCGGTTCCTCACTAGGCAACGGAGGTAAACACTATGCGCAATGAACTCCGTATCGCCGGTCTCTGGGCTGCGATCTTGCTGACGGTCTCCGCTTCCGGGCAGACTGCTCCGAACACGCCAGCATCGGCGGTGCCGATCCTTCAGGGAGCGGCGCTGCCGATGTACCCTCCCATCGCTAAAGCCACCCATGTAACCGGCAAGGTGGCCGTGCGGGTGACCGTCAAAGACGGGTTGATCGTTCAAACCGAGGTGCTCTCCAAACCCGCCGTAGCATCCGGGGGCAGGTTGCTAGAGTCGCCGACGCTGGAGAACCTGAAGACGTGGCACTTCGCCGCCGACGTGACCGGCGCGTTCACGGTGACCTACACGTATGAAATCTCCGGCACGGAGACCGAAGAGCCGACGAATGCCAAAGTCGAAATGCTCCCCTCTCTGGATGTGAAGGTCACGGCGCGACCTGTGAAGCCGACCGTCATGTACCAGAAGCAAAGCAGTCCAGCCACCGATACTTCTCCTCACGAGAGCGGTCATGCTCAGGGCACGCCAACTCCCTAGAAGCCCGTACAGGCCGCCGCGAGGCGGCCTGTGGTGCGTCTGGGGTTAGGGTGAATGCGGTGCGAGGAGGCTGGGGCCTACTTGCGGCGGATGAGGATGGCGAGGCCGATTACGGCGACGGCGAGCTGGCCGATGTTGACCAGCAGGTTGGCTAGAACCATGTGCGACGGCCTCCTTGTCCCGTCGCATAGGGTCAGGAAGTCGGGAAACTTGAAATCACTGGCGGGAATAAAACCCACGCTGCTTCGCATCGGGTTGAGGCATGACACTCCACCCCTGCGAGGGAACTGTGGGGAAACCTCTGGGTGCACCTGGGTAAACGTCCTTGCATCGAAGGAGTTAGCGAAAATGAGGGGTTCCGTGGGGAAACCTTGAATCCATCTGCATCCGCGCTCTGTTGAGGAGGGTTCCGGGCATGGCGATGTTGAACGAGTCGAACCTGCTGGCGATGAAGGCACGAGCGGCGAAGTTCCGCACCAATCACGTCGGCACGAAGCTCAACGAGGCCGAGTTGCACGAGTTCGAAGCGCTCGCGGAGAAGCGGAAGCAGACGCCATCGGAGCTGATACGCGGGCTGGTGCTGGGCGAGATCGAGCGCGACAAACATCCACCACGCGCGAGTGTGGAGCTGGAGGAGATCGCGTCCTTGCGGCTGCTGCTGCTGAACATCCTGCCGGTGTTGGCACGCGGCGAGCGGATGACCAACGAGACCTACAAGCAGATCGAAGCCGAGGTGAAGAAGCGGAAGCCGAGCCGTGTGCTGGAGCTGTTCGAGGACTGGCAGAAGCGCGGCCAGCCCTGAGCCGCGGTGGCCGAAGTACCCTCCGCTCCGACGCCGGTCAAGGCGCTTCGCCCGCTGCGCGGCGACCTTCGGTCGGCCCTGACAGCCGTCTCCGCTGCGGGTGTTGGCCCGGTATGAGGAGCATGTCTGCTCCTCTGTTCTTGAAAGAACCGAGTGCTGATGGGTAGACACCATCCCTAAGCCTGTCGGCTTACGAGCGGCCAGCAGCAGCCGCAAACTCGAATGAAAAACGAACAAGGCCGGACGATGTCCGGCCCTGTCTGAGCTTCGTTCGAGGTCACTTGGCGGGCTTCTTCTTGGCCGCTCTCTGCCTTCGTTCCACTTCCTGAATGATCTGGTCGGCGGTGCGATCCCGGCGTATGCGGTCGGCTTCGAGGAGAACGTCGTTGGGGTCTTCCCATGTGGCGTCATAGGCTCGGCTGAGCTTCTCCCAGCGGCCAATCTCCTTCTCTTCGCGCTCGACCTGGACCTCCAGAAACTCGGAGTTGGTCCAGCATCGCAGCTCCTCGAGCTTGGCGATGATGGCGTCTATCGGTTCGCGTCTGAACTTATGATCGCGGAGCTGGCCGAGGCGTTCGATGGCGAACTCCAGATCGCGGTTGAGCGAGGCGACGGTGAAGTAGATGGTGGACTTCGGAAGGGTCTGTGACTCGGTGCGGTGGGCGAAGAAACAAACAAGCTCGTCGGCTATCTGGGCGCGGTGTCGAGGCATCTTGAAAAGCCGCTGGCCGTGATCGTGCAATCGTCGTCGGCAGCGGGCAAAAACTCGCTGATGGATGCGGTGCTGGCCTTCGTGCCGGAAGAGCAACGTGTGCAGTACTCAGCCATGACGGGCCAATTGCTGTTCTACATGGGCGACACCGATCTCCAAAACAAAGTGCTTGCCATCGTGGAGGAGGGCGGAGCGCAGCGCGCCTCCTACGCTCTTAAGCTGTTGCAGTCGGAAGGTGAGGGGAGCATCGCATCGACAGGCAAAGACCCGGTGAGCGGTCGCCACGTCACGCATGAGTATCGCGTCAAAGGCCCGGTGATGCTCTTCCTCACGACGACGGCGATCGACATCGACGAAGAGCTGCTGAATCGCTGCCTCGTGCTGACGGTGAATGAAGATCGAGCGCAAACACAGGCGATCCAGCGCATACAGCGCAAGTCACAGACCATCGAAGGGCTGCTGCGACGCAGAGATCGAGAGGAGCTGTTGCGCTTGCCAGGAATTGCTGCTGGTATTCGAGGACGGGTGAAAATCGGAGATGTAATTGTCGGAGATCCTTGTTGGGATTGGGGGAGCGGTAAGTGGAAGACTATCGATGGAGGCGGATCCGAGCTCGCCGTTGCACCACACCAATTACCCCTACACTCTGCACTGAAATTCAAATTCGAAAGAATGGCAGGCGATAGAGGCTTTGTGGATCGTATCCGAAATGACTGGCCCGCCCAGAAGCCAAGTGAAGCAGCAGATATTGTCATTGGCCCGGTGGCCTCGGGGGCAGCCGTGCTCAGGGACGCTAGACAGTTAGATAATGTGGAGAAGCAGCATCGAAAGGTCTGTGGTGTCGATATGGAGGCCTATGGAGTTTATGGAGCCTGTATGGACGCTCGGCTGCCGCAACCCAGGGCGGTAGCGATCAAGTCAGTATGCGATTTTGCTGATTCCTCTAAAAATGATGATTATCAGAGCTACGCTGCTTACATGAGCGCCCAAATTCTACGTGCATTTCTAGAGAGCGCATAGGAGAGCAATCCCTGATCCCCCGCAATCACGGGTGCAGAATCAGGGTGCAAAGCGGGTGCAGGGGAATGCACCACAGCATCCGCGCTCGGCATGGACGATCAAACCTGACATGGCGGCCCGCGAAGCGAGCGTCCCCGAGACGGGAGCCGCAGGAAGCTCTTGATGGGTATGCCTCATCGAGCCGCGCACAGCACTAGAGCGAAGAACGACGTCTAAGCACGCAAAAACAAAACCCTCGTTCCCCTAATCAAGGGTGGAACGAGGGTTTGAGCTTTTCGCTATATTTGATCTAAGTGATTGGATAAAATGGTAGGCACGAATGGGCTCGAACCATCGACCTCTACCTTGTCAAGGTAGCGCTCTAACCAACTGAGCTACGCGCCTACAAGCGTTCCCCTAGTATACCCCAGATGCAACCTGCGGGCAACGAAAGCGGCAGGATTGCTCGTAGAGCGGAGATCTCCGTTCTATCGTTACAGGCAGCGGAGCCGGATAGGCTTTACGGTCATCCTCGCCGCGTGGTAACGTTTCCATCATTCTCGGCTGCACGTTTCGCACGAGCTTCTTCTCATGAGCCCCCTCAATCGCCGCGACTTCCTTTCTCTCTCTCTTCTTACCGCGCTCGACGCGGCCGCAGTACGTCCCCTGCTCGCAAACTCGCTACCGCAGGGCGCTTCTGTCGGCTCAGTCGCGAAACGATGGGCTGCTTTTGAAGAGCTTCCTTCTCATGCGATTCAGCCTCATGGCTGGCTGCAGCTCTATCTGAAACGCCAGGCCAGCACTCTTGCTTATGCTCTGGCCGACACCTCCTGGCCTTTCGACACACCCTACTGGCAGGGAGAAGAGCAGGCACCCTCCTGGTGGCCATGGGAGCAGGTCGCTTATTGGGTCGATGGCGCAACGCGCTGTGCCTTGACCACTGGCGACCAGAAGCTGATGGACCGCGCACTCGAGCGCATTCGCTACACGCTCTCGCACGCCAACGGCAGCTACCTCGGCCCGAAGTACATGCGCAACGGTGGGCTGGATTACAACCGCTGGCCGCACGCGATCTTCTTCCGTGCGCTCACGGCACTCTCGGACAACGGTTCGCTCGCCAACATTCCCGAGATACTCTCTTCCTTCTATCTCTCCTATCAGGACGGCTACGACATAGCCGCGCGCAACACCGTCAACGTGGAGACGATGCTCTGGTGCTACGCTCGCACCGGCAACCCCGCGTTGCTCGCGATGGCGGAGCACGCATGGCATGGCTATGTAACCGGCCAACCGCATGATGCCGCCGACCTCAACGACAAAGCCGTCTTCGGTGGTGGTCCCATCACAGCGCACGGTGTCACATACGCCGAGATGGCGAAGCTGCCAGCGATCCTCTACGCCTACACCGGCAAGCCCGAGTACCTGCGCTTCGCTCTCGCAGCGCAGCAGCGCATCTTCGACCATCACATGCTCGTCGACGGCATCCCCTCCACGACCGAGCACTTCGGCACCACGACCGCGCTGGATTCGCATGAGACCTGCGACATCACCGATCACACCTGGACGTGGGGCTATCTGCTCTCCACCACCGGAGACGGCGTCTGGGCCGACCGCATCGAACGCGCCTGCTTCAACGCCGGCATGGGCGCAATCCGCAAAGACTGGAAAGGGCTGCAGTACTTCTCCTGCCCCAACCAGGTCGTTGCCAGCGAGAGCTCGAACCACAACAAACTGAAGCACGGCAACTACTGGATGGCGTACCAGCCAAACCCCGGCCGCGGCACCGCCTGCTGCGGAGGCAACGTACATCGCCTCTTCCCCAACTACGCCATGCGTATGTGGATGACCACCAGCGACGGGGGGCTCGTCGCTGCCATGTATGGCGCAAGCAGCGTAAGCGCCAACGTCGGCCACAGCAAAACTCTCGTCACCTTAGAGCAGCGTACGGAGTATCCGTTCGCCGACACCATCCACTTCACCCTCCACGCGGCGCACGCGGTCACGTTTCCGTTCAAACTCCGCATCCCAGGTTGGTGTGCGAAGCCAGAACTGAGCATCGACGGCCAGCATGTGCCGATGCCCACGGTGGAGCACGGCTTCATCACGCTCGACCGACGTTTCAAGCCCGGCACCGTCGTCCGCCTGCGACTGCCGATGGAAGTGAAGGCCATTCACACCGTCGATAACGGCATCGCTTATGAGTGCGGTCCGCTGGTCTACACACAGGCACTTGACGCTGCGTGGACGAGCGATGTCGTGCCGAAGTGGACGACCGCCGAGTACCCTGCATGGAACGCGCACACCGCACAGGCATGGAACTATGGCATCGCAGACCAGCCATTGCCTTCGCTTGAGCGCAACACCAGCGAAGCAAATGACCCGTGGGCAAACCCACCCTGCTCATTGACCGTGGAAGCCACCACGCTTCCTGCATGGACCACCACCGCGCCAGCCGAGCCAAATGGCGATCGTCTGACGCCTGCTCTTCCCACCGATCGCCCCGCAAACGGAACAAAGGCGAAGCTGCGGCTGGTTCCGCTGGGAACGACCGAGCTTCGCCTTACTATCTTTCCAAAGATCTAAAGACGGCAGCAGCAGGGCTTACGCCTTGCTGACTGCCGCCATGTTCCAGTAGTACTTCCGCAGCAGATACGCAGGGCCACAACTCCACGCGTGGCAAAAGCTATTGATGTGGACATCGCCATACGGAGACGCCTTCGAGTTCTTCGGATCGAAGACCTCCCAAAACGTGTCCGCCCCGGCATGCACCATGCCACCCCAATAGCTCTCCATCATCGCCAGAGCTTCGTCCTTCTTGCCTGCCAGAATCATCGCCTCTGTCACGTAGTGATACAGGTACGGCGCCGCTGGAGGGATTGCCTCCGACGACTGCGTTGCCGTGAGCAGCGCATGAGCGCCATCCTCCTTCGACACAACCTCTGCCAGCACCAGCCACGCCTGGCTGGCCCAGGAAACCTGCTTGTTCGGACCCGAGACAAAGACCCCACGGTCCTTGTCCCAGAAGTTCGCTACAGCCGCAGCCGACATCCGCTTTATCTGAGCCTCATAGAGCGCAACATCTTCCTTATGCCCGGTCAGCTTCGCCAGCTCAATCGCCTTGCGGTAACTGTAGATCAGCACACCCTGCACCGACGCCGTACGCTCAAGGTCCTTGCGCCAGTCGATGAAGATCCAGATATTCTTCGGGTCGACAAACAGGCCGTCGGCATTGACGTCCTTGCTCAACAACTCGAGTTGCAACTTCGCAATCGGGTACAGATCTTTCCCTGTCGCCATGTCGCCGGAAGCCTGCACATACTCCAGCAGCGTGGGAATGAAGAGCGCAGCGTAATCAAGAATCGTGTTGTTCGAGCGATGCGGCTCCGGTTTCTCGAAGACACACGCACGCAGCAGGCCGCTGTCCTCTGGAAACGCTGCCAGCAGATAGATCGACCGCTTCACCAGCTCATAATTCTGAAACGATACGTAGTTCACCAGAGCCTGCACACGAAGATCACCCAGCCACAGACGCTGATCGCGGCGCGGCCCGTCTTCAAAGACCGTCTGCATGCAATCCCGCAACGTCGCAAGGCTGGCCTCATCAATGCGTCGCAGCATCTCCGGCGCAGCCGCCGGTGCAGGCGGCGGTGTCTTCTTCGCGGCCGTCACCGCACGGGCGCGGAAGTTCTTCAGCCGCACCTTATAGGCATTGGAGTTCGACACAACCTTGATCGACACCCAGCGGAACGCATGTCGGCGCTCGATGCGATGCGTTTGTGGCAGGTTCTCAATGTCCACCGAATCGATCGGCAGCCACGACTCAGACAGCGATCCGTGGTACGGATAAAACGGCTCAGCAATATCACCCGGAACCTCGCCAAAGCGCAGCTCCAGCCGCGCCGGAGAATCGATGTTCAACCCGACACCTTCGATGTCGAAGCTGAAGTAGCCCGTCATGTGGCGGCCGAAGTCCAGCGTGATGGAGTCACCCTTCTGCAGCAGCTTCGCCTCTGCCTCGGCGACTGTACCGATGACTGGCATACGCCAACGTTGATACTCTTTCTCGTCCGCAACAGGCCCCACCATCGCGACGGGAGTGAGAATGGTTTCATTCAACCGAGGAATCAGCGCCTGCGCCTTGGCCAGGAACTCAGCATGCCGGGCATCCAGCGCCGGCTTGGCCGCAGCCTGCGCGGCAGGCAGAGTGACTGCAAGAGCCTTCGTTTTCAGTCCGCCAACAACGAGGCTGCTTGCGGCCCCGCGCAGAACATCACGTCGATTCATCCGGTTCACCATTTCTCTTCATTTCGCCGCTTCAAATCGCAGGCAATGGAAACGATACTATAAAGCGATAACACCAGTCCTCACTCCACACCAGGCAGCCCCAACCTCGGCCTTTTCGTCGATCGGCAAAAGACTGCTTGTCGCAGTACCTTGCAGCAAAATCAGCATCTTGCTGCGAGATCACGGTAGACACAAACACACTTTTTTACGACTCTCCCGTTGCCAAGACGGCAAAGGCTGCTATAGAGTGATCGCCGCGCTAAGGAAACGTTTCCATACGCTACCAGAGAAACGCTCTACCTAGCTAGATTCCAGCCTCAAGAGAGGCTCCCGAAGCCCTGCTTCGACCAGGAGGATCCTCCATGTTGTTCGCCTCACCTCTGATGCGTCGCACCTCGCGCTGCCTGCGGGCCGTATGCGCTCTCTTCTGCCTAACGCTTCTATTCAGCACGACCGTGTACGCACAGACCAGCCAGGGTTCCATCACCGGCGAAGTCAAGGATGCCACAGGCGCTCTGGTACCCAACGCTTTCGTGACGGCGACCAATACGGACACTCACGTCAAGCTGCATGTAAAGAGCAACGAGAGCGGTCTCTTCATCTTCACGTCGCTCGTACCCGGCCCCTATGAGGTCGAAACCACGGCCAACGGCTTCTCCCGTTCTGTGGTCACCAACATCACCGTTAGCGCCGCGCAAACGGTGACGACGAACGTTCAACTTGCGACAGGCAGCGAGACGTACCAGGTGACGGTTGAGTCCAGCGATTCGCTGCTCTCCAAAGACACCTCCGACGTCAGCACCACGGTCGACCACTCGCTTATCGAAGAGCTTCCCTACCCCGAACGCTCCGCGCTGGAAGCCGCCTTGCTCGTACCTGGCGTAACTGGCGATCCGACGAACCCCGGCGGTATTGCGACTGAGAACCCCTCGGCGTTCACCGGCTATGTGCTTCCTGGTGCGAACATCACGGTCGGCGGCTCGCAACCCGGCCAAACAGCGCTGCTGATCGACGGCTCCGACGTGATGCAGGCAAGCTATCCGCGCTCGGGCCTGAACCTCTCCGGTCGCAACGTGGGCGAAATGACGGTACTGACCAGCGGTATGTCCGCAAAATATGGCCGTACCTCTTCTGGCGCCGTCGTCATGTCTTCGGCTGCAGGTACCAGCAAATACCACGGAGCCATTACGTGGCGTCACACCGATCCGTGGTTCAACGCATATCCCCTCGGCGGCACGCTGAAGAACAACATTCACGAAAACTACTACGGCTTCTACCTCAACGGCCCGGTCTATATCCCGAGGTTTTACCCGCACAAAGACAAGACATTCTTCGAGTTCAGCTATGAGCCTGCTCGCCTGCGTAACCGCACCGGCGCACGCGCGACCTTCTTTACACCAGCCGAACTACAGGGCAAATTCAACGACTCCCTCGTCATGGTCGATCAGAGCGTACTCAAGGCACAGGGCTGGAACGCTGCCCTGGCTGCAGCTCGCATCAATGGCCTCTACAACCGCGCACTCGCCCTGGATCCCAACGGCTTCCCTGCGGGGCCGCCGACCAACACCTACACCCCCGTCCCGGGCGGACCGATTACCGATTGCGGCGACATCTGGCGAGGCGCAAACCCAACCGCTACCACATGCCCTAACGACTTTGCGAATCTGCTTGCCCACAACTCGTTTGCGCAGTACGTCGTCAGCAACCTGCCAACGCCTGCAAACCCCGGACCGAACGCCACCTTTGACAACGCCAGCGGCGGCTACCAGACCGACGGCACCAACGGCAGCTACGCACGCGGTGTCTACAACATCGACAACCGCTGGAACGTTCGCATCGACCATATCTTCAACAACTCCAACCAGATCTATGTTCGCTTCACCAGCATCCCTGTCTCTGCACTGCGTTACTTCGCGGTGGACGTGAACAATCCGCTCAACCAGACTCCGACGGACGCAGCGCACACCTACGACGTCGCCTTTGGCTACACGCGCGTGCTCACGAATACGCTGGTCAATAACTTCCACTACTCCTGGCTGCGTGTGAACCAGCCGCGCAAGGCCCCACCGAGCTCCACCAACGCCGACTACGCGGCAAAGTACGGTCTGACGCCTGCGATCGCCGGTTACGGCTTCCCGTTTCTCGGCAACTTCGCGCAGAACAACATCAGCTATCTGCCGCAACTCGGCGTCAGCAACGCGCAAACCAACATCGACCAGAACTTCATCGTCGGCGACGACCTCACGCTCACCTGGCATCGTCACCAGTTTCAGTTCGGCGGCGACGTCCGTTGGTACCAGTCCAACCAGTACGACCTCAGCGGCCTGACCGGTGGCAAGTACACCTTCGCTTCCGGCGACACCGGCAACGGCCCCACCACCAGCGGCAGCACTCTGGCCAGCTTCGTCCAGGGCACAATCAACGGCTACACCAACACTCCCGTCTCTGTTCCCGGCTACTACCGCTGGCGCTACTACGCGGCTTACTTCCAGGATGACTGGCGCGTTCTGCCCAAACTCACAATCAACATCGGCGCTCGCTACGAAGTGGAAACGCCGCGCATGGAGAAGTTCAACAACCAGGCGTTCATGAACTCCACCTACACCAGCTCTCTGAACGGCTCGCCCATCCAGGGAGCATTCTGCTTCTCCGGCGCCTGCGGTCTGGGCAAAACGATGTGGCCGACGAACTATTGGGGCATCGAACCTCGCGTCGGCATCTCCTACGCCCTGACGCACAAATCCACGCTGCGCGCATCCTACACCATCTCTCGCACGCCTCTCACCGGGCAGGAAAACATCCCCGACCCCAACCTCAACGTCGGTGCTTCCGGCGTAGGCGGTGTGAACGGCGGCACAACGCCCGGCTGGATCGTCAACTACATCACCAATCCGATCCCCGCCAGCGCATTGCAATCGGCATACACAACGCTCAAAGGCCAGCGTGGCCCCTTCAATTTCTCTACGGGTCTGAACCCTGTATTCGTCGACCAGACAAGCTCTGTTCCTTACGTTCAAACATGGGGCCTCACATACCAGTACCAGCCCCTTGCTCGTACGCTGATTCAAGCCACCTACCAGGGTGCGAAGGGAACACATCTCTACGGTGGCTTTAACTACCCGCGCAACACACCGGCTCTCGGGGTACTGACTGCGGCCGTGCAGGCGAACAAGTATCTCGGAGCGCTAAGCAACAACACATACAACATCCGCAACAACAATAACGACCCCAGCGCTGCCATCCTGCAGGAGACCGCGCTGGCCAAGCTCTATCCGTATCAAGGCTTCTTCACCCAGACGCTGCCTGAGATCTACCCGCGCCGCGGCACCTTGCACTACAACGCGCTCTACTTGAGCGTGAACCAGCGCCTCACCAAGGACCTCTCCTTCCTCGCGAACTGGACATGGTCAAAGAGCATTGATAACGTCGCCGCCAACGCAGGCTTTGCTGGTGGGTTCGGTACCGCTCCTCCGCAGAACCCCTTCGACACCCGCGCCGAGCTTTCGCTTTCGTCGTTTGACCAGCCCAGCCGCTTCCGCGCTGGCTATAACTACAGCCTGCCTTTCGGCTTCAACCGTCGCTTCCGCACCGGCAGCCGCATCCTCGATCAAATCATCGGCGGCATCTCTACCTCGGGCATCGCCTCCATCATGTCCGGTTTCCCGAACTATGTATCGCTCGGATCACCGGGCTACTTCCAGTCCGTCACTCCCAACGGAGTCGACTCCTGCGCGACCAAGGACTACTGCGTTTACACAGCTCTTCCGGGTGGCTACACGCTTCGCCCCAACCGTGTTCCGGGTCAACCTCTGATCAACCCTGCATGGAAGAAGAACCCCTTCAACTCCCTGCTTGGCGTCACCCCGTACCTCAACCCCAAGGCCTTCACCATTCCCGGATCACCTGGACACCCGGCGCTGGGTAACGTTCCTCGCACCATGGGCGACGCCCGCTCTCCGCGCGAGTTTTTCCTCGACATGCGCATGGCAAAGGACTTCAAGATCCACGGCAAGTACCGCGCCCAGTTGAACGTCAACTTCTCGAACGTCTTCAACCATCCCGCCTACTTCGGCGTGAACGGGCGCAATCTGCTCAGCACATTCACCGTTCCCTCCACCACGACAAGCGCAACCTCCATTGGCGGCAAGTTCCCCACCGTGGACCCGTCCGACATCACCAAGACCGCCGGGTATAACGCCAACTTCGGCTATCTCGCTGCGGTCAACACGCAAGGCCTATCCCGCGTGATCCGCTTCGGTGCCGAGTTCAACTTCTAACTCTTTCTTCCACTTCGCAGGCCGGATGTGCATCCGGCCTGCGAAGTCTTTTCGGCCTCCACTCTTAGCCGGAGCTTTCTCTTGACTCTTACGCGCCGCACTTTCCTGCAAACTGCCACACTCGCCGCCACGCACCTCAGCACAGCCCACAGCTTCGGCCTTTACGCTCTGAATGAAAGCGCCGCCGTCAGCTTCGATGCTCGCTCGCTGATCCTGCACGGCCGCCGCGAACTTCTCCTCTGCGGGGAACTGCACTACTCACGCTCTACACCCGAGATGTGGCCCGCTCTGCTCGACCGCTGCGTCGAACTCGGCCTCAACGCCATCTCCACCTACTGCTTCTGGAACGTGCATGAGCCCTCGTCCGGCAGCTTCCACTTCACCGGCGACGCCAACCTCCGCCACTTCCTTCAGCTCTGCGCCGAACGCAAGCTGTACGTCTTCCTGCGCGTCGGCCCTTACTGTTGTGCAGAGTGGAACTTCGGTGGCTTCCCCGCCTGGCTTCGCGATGTGCCCGGCATCACCTTCCGCACGCTCAACGAGCCGTATCAGAAGCATGTCACCAGCTATCTCACTCGACTCACCGAAGAAGTGAAGCCGTTCCTCGCCACCAACGGTGGTCCTATCGTGCTCGTGCAGATTGAAAACGAGTACAGCCACATCGCCAGGCGTTACGGAGAAGAAGGCCAGCAGTACCTCCGCTGGATCGTCGAACTCGCCAATCGTATCGGCCTCGGCAAAGTACCGCTCACGCAGTGCGAAGGCAGTGCGCAAGGCGCTCTCGCCACCGCAAACAGCGATACCGTAACGCCCGAGCACGTAGCTGAAATGCACGCCGCCGCACCAAACGCTCCCGCCATCTGGTCAGAGCTTTACCCGAGCTGGTACGCGCTCTGGGGTCAGCCGCATCCGACACCACGCAAGGCACAAACACTCACCACCGCGATCCTCAACTTCCTCTCTGCCGGTGGCGCAGGCTTCAACTATTACATCTGGCACGGCGGCACCAACTTTGGTCGCACCGCCATGTACCTGCAAACAACCAGCTACGACTTCGACGCGCCGTTAGACGAGTTCGGAGACCCCAGCCCACTCGGCGTTGAACTTGGCCGTCTGCACAAGGCGCTGCATACGCACAGCCATCTACTGCTCGAAGGCGAGCGTAAGCGAACAGCCCTCTCGAAGGCAGCAGCGCAAGCTACGTGGACACTCGGCAACGAAACCCTCACTCTCACGCTGAACACCAGCAACGACGGCCATGCGGAGCTTCGTTATAACGACAAGCTGGTCTACGCCACCGCACCTGTAGAAGCACGCACGCAAAACTGGGCCACCCTCGCCACCAACTTCTCCTGGCGAAGCGCCATCGAACCCCTGCCTACGGCCAGCAACCGCGACGTCCATAGCGACGAGCCTCTCGAGCAGCTCAAGCTCACGCACGACACCACCGACTACTGCTGGTACTCCACAAGCCTGCACGGTCCACTCGCCGCAGGCTCGGAGCTCGTCATCCCCTACGGTGGCGACCTCTTCTACCTCTTCCTTGACGGCAAACTCGTCGAGCGCAACCTTGGTCCACTCTACGAAAACCGTGGCCCCATCGTTCCGCACTCGGATCGCTATCCCTTCATCGTTGCCAATCGTCACGACGACGAGCACAGTGATGGCTATCGCTACACCTTCAAGCTTCCTGCGCTTGCCGCAGGCGAGCACCGCATCCATCTGCTCGCCGTAGCCATCGGCCTCATCAAAGGCGACTGGCAGATCGGTTACCCGATGAATATGGAGCGCAAAGGCATCTGGCAAGGCGTCGAGATCAACGGCAAACCGCTGCGTGGCTGGACGATGACACCCGGACTCTCGCACTCGCCAGCACACAGCAGCGCGGCAACACTTACACCACAGCCAGCGGCCAACGGCCTCACCTGGTACACCACGAACTTTGCGCTCGAACCCGACCACACCGGGGACGTCTATCGTCTCGACTGCACAGGCCTCAGTAAAGGCTCGCTGGAGATCAACGGCCACGCCCTCGGCCGTCACTGGCTCATCACGCCTGCGGGGTCTGACGTGCCCTCGCAGCGCTACTACCATGTGCCACGCGCCTTCCTTGCCCGCAACAACACGCTGCGAATCTTCGACGAGCAAGGCGGCACCCCCGCGCGCATGTCTCTGCAGCGTCGCCATACCCCACCCAAGGCGACAGCATGAGGCAACACGTCCTCTTCGCCGCTGTTCTTCTCGGCCTGACGATGACTGCGCGTACGCAGACGGCACTCACCAACGCCCAGACCGAACGCCGCATCCACGACCTGCTGCAGCGCATGACGCTCGCGGAAAAACTTGGACAGCTCACGCAGAGCAGCCTCCATCGCTCCGCTACAACCACCACCGGCCCCATCACCGGTCCAGACTCCAAAGACAGCGAAGACTCCTTCCGTCTCGCTGCCGCAGGGCGCCTGGGATCTATGCTGAACACCACAGGCGCAGCCACCACCAACGCCCTGCAACACGAAGCCGTCGAACACTCCAGGCTGCACATCCCTGTCCTCTTCGGCTCGGACGTCATCCACGGCTATCGCACCATTTACCCCATCCCACTGGCCATCGCCGCAACCTTCGACCCCACGCTCGCCTCCGCGCTCACCCACATGGCCGGCGAAGAAGCCGCCTCAGCGGGCATCCGCTGGGTCTACTCCCCCATGGCCGATCTCAGTCGAGACCCGCGCTGGGGACGCGTCATGGAAAGCTCCGGCGAAGACACCTTCCTCGACTCCGCCATGACTCGCGCCGCCGTTCTCGGCTACCAGGGCGAACATCTCAACGATCCCACCAGCGTTGCCGCCTGCGTCAAACACTTCGCCGCCTACGGAGCTCCCGAAGCCGGCCGCGAGTACGCCTCCGTCGACCTCTCTCTCCTCCGGATCCGACAGGATTACCTCCCGCCCTACCGTGCGGCAATCGACGCAGGAGCAGCCTCGGTGATGGCCGCGTTCAACACCCTCAACGGCGTCCCTTCCACCTCGAACAGCTTCCTGCTGACCGACACCCTGCGCCGCGACTGGGGCTTTCAAGGCATCACCATCACCGACTTCGGAGCCATCCCCGAGCTCAAGAACCACGGCGTCGCCGAGACCGACGCTGACGCTGCAGAGGCGGCGCTGAACGCGGGCATCGACGTCGAGATGATGTCGCACACGTTCGAGCAGAACCTGCCTGTGCTGCTGCAACACGGACGCGTCTCCATGGCAGAGATCGACCGCGCGGTAAGAAATGTCCTCCGCATCAAATTCGCGCTCGGGCTCTTCGATCACCCATACGTCAACGAGCAGGACGAAGTAACCGCAGCAGCCGCATCACACCGTCCACTCGCAAGACGCGCAGCAGAAGAGTCCTTCGTGCTGCTCAAGAATAACGGCACGCTTCCCTTGCATCTCTCAAAAGGTCGCACCGTCGCCCTCATCGGCAAGACCGCAGACAGCCCCGAGCAGATGCTTGGTGCGTGGTCCATCGCCGGACGCAACAGCGACGTGGTTACGCCGCGCATGGCTTTCGAGGAACGAATCAAGGAAAACGGCGGCAAGCTCCTCTACACCGATGGTTCTTCGCCAAGTGAAACCGCAGCCATCGCACGCTCGGCGGATGACATCCTCGTGGTTGTTGGCGAACCCCGCCAGCAGCAGGGCGAAGCCACCTCCCGTGTCGAACTCGACCTCCCTGCGGATCAAAGGAAGATGCTTGAATCTGTTACGACCCTCGGCAAACCCTTTACGGTCGTCGTCTTCTCCAGCCGCCCTCTCGTGCTGACGTCGATAGCCAAACAAGCTGCCGCGCTGCTTGAAGCCTGGGCTCCGGGCGTCGAAGCAGGCCCCGCACTCGCCGACATCCTGCTCGGCAATGTCTCACCATCCGGCCACCTGCCCATGAGCTTCCCCCGCTCCGTCGGCCAAGTGCCGCTCTACTACGCCGAGCTGCCCACCGGCCGCCCCGCCGGTGATGCCAACTTCAACGAGCCGCCCACCCAGGCCACGAAGTATCTCTCACGCTACATCGACTCGCCAAATTCGCCGCTTTTCCCCTTCGGCTACGGGCTTACCTATACGCACTTCACCTACTCCGACCTGCGCATCCATCCAAGCTCGGACGCTCTGCCAAAGAACGCTGCGTCGAACAACAACACAGCGGTCACCCTCGATGTCGATATTCGCAACGATGGCACGCACACAGGCGTTGCGGTCCCACAGCTTTATCTCCGCAACACGGGCGTGCCGGTCTCGCAGCCGCTGCGGCTTCTCAAAGGCTTCCAGCGCATCGAACTCGCACCCGGCGCGCACGCCACCGTACACTTCGCGCTCCGCTATCAGGATCTTTCGTTCTACGATGCGAACGCGCAACCTGTAGTCGTCCCGTCTAAATTCAGCGTCTGGGTAGGGGAGGACTCTGGAGCCACACTCTCCGGCAGCTTCGCCCTACGCAACTAACCTCCCGCGCTTCTTCCAGTTAGAAGCCATTCATGTAGCATTGCTCAGGAGAAATCGTGTCCAGCCGAAACAAATCCACGAACCCCGCGCCCACCCTTGTTGATGTGGCCCGCCTCGCTGGCGTCGGCCTTGGGACAGCGTCACGCGCGCTCTCGGGTCAGGGGCTTGTCAGCGAAGAGACACGCCAGCGCGTGGGGCTTGCCGCGCAGCGCCTTGGCTACCAACGCAACGAGCTCGCACGTGGTTTGCGAGTCAAACGCTCCGGCGCGATCGGCATCGTGGTTCCAGACATCGGCGGCCCGTTCATGGCGCAGTGCGTTCGCGCCGCGCAGAAGGTCCTGCGCCAGGCGCATTACACCTCCATCATCGCCTTCACCGATGGCGACGTCCGCATCGAGAACGAAGAGATCGACTATCTCATTCGCCACCAGATCGACGGCATTCTCATCGTGCCCTCCGAAGGCGAAGACTCGATGCTTCGCTCTGAGCGCATGGAGAAATTTCCGGTCGTCGCCTTCGACCAACCCATCTCCGGCACGCCCTTCGACGCCGTCATGGTGAAGAACAAACAGGGCGCTCGCTCCGCGGTGCAGCACCTTGTCGGCCACGGACACAAGCGCATCGCCTGCATCGGCATCAACCGGCATCTCTACTCCATCCAGCAGCGCATTGAAGGCTACCGCGCGGCGATGAAAGAGGCGGGCCTGCCAGCCATGCTCGAAATCGTTGATCCCCACGACGGTAGCATCGCCCGCCAGATCGACATCTGGCGCTCAATGAAGCAACCGCCGACAGCCATTTTCAGCATCAACGAGCTCACCACCCTGCACATCATCGAGGCCATCTCCAGCCGTGGCATCAAGGTTCCCGACGAACTTGCGCTCGTTGCCTTTGATGATGTCCAGCTTGGCCCCTTCCTTCGTCCGCCGCTCACCGCCATGGTGCAGCCCTCCGCGCAGATCGGCGAAGAAGCCGCCACGCAGCTCCTTGCACGCATCAACGGCAACGAAGCCGCGCCGCAGAAGCGCACGCTGCTTGACGTAGAGTTCGTCATTCGCGGCTCCTGCGGCTGCTAGCTACTTCTCCGCGCCAAACTCCAGTTCGTTCGACCAGTGCGTCTGCCACGAGTCGTGGAACGTCGGAGGATTGTCCTTCGACACCGAACGCTCGGCCGCCAACTCGCGTGCGCGGCCCTTGTTGTCGTTCACGCGACAGGTAAATTTCACCGTTTTGCCCGCCAAAATGCGCTCGTGCACGGCAGGCATCTCCGCCCACGGAATCGACGCTTCCACGATCCGCAAATTGCCTTCGCGTCGTATGACCAGTTGCGCTCCGCTCACCGGCCCCTGGTCCACAGCTGCCTTGGGCTGCCGGGGGAAGTACGACTTCGCCGGAACACCCGGAGCCAGTAGACGCCACAGCTCCGTGCCTCCGCCATACTGCTTCGCCACAGGATTCAGCGCGTACTCATAATCCGTGTCCCAGTAGGAGATGAAGTGCGGCATCGTGCCCGCCGGATACGGCAGCCACGGCTTCTTCTCCAGCACATTGAACGCCAGCAACACGTTGTCGTGCGAGCCCGAACCACTCGGAATATCAAAGTGTTTGCGGTAGGAGTACCGCCGCACCTTCTGCGGCCACGACACCAGGTTGCCGTCTGCCGTCTTCGCCAACTCAGGGTAGAAGTAGCTGTCGTCATCCCGCGACGCAAAGCGCACCATGCCCTCATCCAGCGTCGTGTCCACAATGCGCGCAGCAAAGTAGAAGTTCTGATCGTCGTACGCCATCCACACCGTCGGCGCGGCGTCTTTCGTGTTCGCATCATCCGTCGCCGGCAGAAAAGGCAGGTACGCCTTCTCTGTCAGATTCGCACCCAGCCCCTCGCTGGCCAATACCTGCGGCAGCACACCATCCCAGTCCTTCAGATCGCCGTCGACGTGCACGGTACGCCGTGCAATCCAGTCCACATGCAGCATCTCATCATGTTCAGCAGCACCATCGGCTCCGGCATCAAAGCGCGCGTGCATCGCATAGGCGTTGCTCGGCACCGGCGTTCCATGCACCGGCAGCGAAACCGTCTTCGTCTCATTCGCCGCAAGATCGACGCCGACCGACGCCACGCCCATCTGCTCCCCGGCAACCGTTGCGCTCAACGTCCCGTGCACCGGCCGGTTCAGCACATTGGTCAACTCGATCCGCAACCCGGGCGTCTTCTCCATCGGCGCGGTGAAGTCATGCACCTTGAACTCTACCGGCTCCACACCGCGCATGGCCCCCTTGCGCACGGCCTCCACCACGCGCGCAAACGACCCCGGCGAACCGTCTCCACGCAGGAAGAAGCCATGCCCATCGAGCGGAATCGTGTAGCCACCGTCGCTTGCCTTTACGTCATTGCCGTAGAAGTCATAGAGCTTTGTGCTCGCATCCGCCTTCAGCCGTAACGACGCATCGTCACTCAGCTTCACGCTGCGAAACAGCACGCGATCGCGCGGATAAATCTTTGTCAGATCGCCCACCACAACCAGCGTGCCGTCATCGTCCTTGCCATCGCGACCACCGAAGACAAAGACCCACGGCAGTCCATTGCGAAAGAGAATCTCGCGAAACGGCCGTTGCCCGATGAACTTCTGCGCCGCCGCAATCGCTGCGGCCGTCGGGTACGCCTGCACTACCGGGAACGTCTCGCCCCCCACCTTCACATTGCGGCTTTCATACACATTGCCCGCATAAACACCCGCCGTCCGGC
Organism: Acidobacteriaceae bacterium; assembly: GCA_028283655.1. Taxonomy (NCBI): domain Bacteria; kingdom Pseudomonadati; phylum Acidobacteriota; class Terriglobia; order Terriglobales; family Acidobacteriaceae; species Acidobacteriaceae bacterium. The sequence continues at coordinate 3,108,403 of JAPWKE010000003.1, forward strand.
TCTGGCCCTGCGCGCGCATCGACGCCAGCACGCCGGCCACGCGGTCCTCCGAGTTCGCAATCCAGCTCTCTGTGTCCCACACCCGCACCGGCCCCGTCGCGCCCTTGCGATGAATCCACTCCGGAATCAAACTCGGGTCCGCCGCCAGCCCTTGGTAGTGAATGCTCACAAAATCAAAGACCGGCAGAAACGTGTTTTTGCCGTCCGGAAAGAGCTTCTCCCGCGCGTTCGGCGACGACGACGTGCCGCCGATCAGCACCTGCGCTCCCTCCTTCTTCCGCGCATCCAACACACCCTCGGCCATGTGGGCATACATCTCGCGATAGCGCGGAATGTCCGCTCCCCAGCCGGAGATCGAGATGCTCTCCCACGGCTCATTCCACAACTCCACCGCGTTCAGATTGCCCTTTGGCCAGCCGTACTGCGTCGCCAGGTCTTCCGTCCACTTCTGAAACGCGCCATCGAACTGCGGCATCCACGCAATGTCAGCCTTCGTCTTCTGCATCACCCCTTCTGGCGACAGCCAGGGACGCGGCATTCCCAGCGGCTGAATCGGCGAGTGCATCGCCCCGCAACCCAGTGTCAGCATCACGGTCACATCATGCTTCTGCGCCCATCCCAGTTCGCGCTCCAACCGCGCCTGCTCCGTCTTGAACTCTGGATCACCTGGCACATTAAAACCCGCCCCCGTACGCACGCCCTTGATGCCCAGCTTCTGCATCAGCACATAAACGCCTTCGTTCATGTTCTGCGGCCAATCCGTATCCAGCGCGTACGTCGGAAACTGCACACGACCCGCATCGGGAGAGATCACACGCGCCATCGTCGCAGCAAAGGTGCGGCCGCGCTCCGGCACATCGAGCACCAGCGCATAGCCGCCATATCCAGCCGGAATCTTCGGCTCTACCGTCACACGCTCTTCGCCACCACCATGCAGGTGCAACTCCACCGGTATACCCGGCTCCTCGTCCATGCGATACACATGCGGCTTCCACACATCGCCCGCCGGAACCGACGTGCGGTAATGCACCACGCGTAGATAGGCCGTCCCCTCGAACGCCTTACCGCTGTTATGCACCAGCAGCGTCAGCGTCGGCTGCTCGGTTCCAGTCAGCACGTTCGCCATCGTGCCGGAAGGCGTCGTTACCGCCAGCTCCTGCACGGTGAAGCCGCTGTCCTTCGACAGCGAAAACGCTTCGGCATACCCCGGCATACGAGCACCCGTAACCATCTGCGCCGTAGCTGGAACAGCCAAAACGGCCAACGCGCCAATACCAAGCAAAACTCTCACTGGAAACCTTTCCATCATCGCTGGAACTATACTTGCTCCGCACTCAAACTGACAACGCTTTCTGCACCCAATGACGTCTCTCTCTTCCTCGAAGCCGCTCTCTCTCCGCGCCGCCGTTGTGCTCGTCACCTCGCTCTTCTTCACCTGGGGCTTCCTCGTTGCGCTCAACGACGTTCTCGTCAGTGCCTTTCGCGCGCTCTTCCATCTCAGCTATCGAGAGTCAACAGCCGTCCAGCTAACGTTCTACCTCACCTGCTTCGTCATTTCGTTTCCAGCCAGTCGGCTGGTTTCGCGCCTCGGCTACCGCCACGCGCTGACGGTGAGCCTCGCCATGATGGCCGCCGCCACGCTGCTCTTTGCCCGAGCGTCGACCGCTGCGTCCTTCCAACTCTTCCTCGCAGCGCTCAGCCTCATGGCCGCAGGCATTGCTGCGCTGCAAACAGCCGCGTCGCCCTACATCTCCCTGCTGGGAGACGCGACCACAGCACCCAGTCGCTACAGCCTCGCCCTCGCCGTCAACTCGCTCGGCTCCATGCTCGCCCCCATCTTCGGAGCGTGGGCCATTCTTCCGCGAGTCTCCTCCACTGCCGGTTCCCTAGGCTTCCGCACGCCGTACCTAGCCATCGGCGCTGGCCTGCTGGCTCTCGTACTCGTCGTAGCCTTTGCCAACCTGCCCGACCTCCGGCCCGTTATCGCCGCAAAGTCTTCCACCAGCTACCGTGCACTGCTGCGGCAGCACAAGCTGCTCTTCGGCGTTACGGCCATGTTCTTTTACGTCGGCGCAGAGATCGCTATCGGCGGCCTGCTGATTAACTACCTCTGCCTCAGCACGACACTTGCCACCACGCGCGAGCACGCTGCATTTCTGGCTTCGTTCTACAACGGCGGAGCTATGGTCGGCCGCTTCGCAGGCTTCCCGCTGCTGCGCCGCATGAACCCACAGCGCGTGCTCACAGTGCTCGCCGCCGCGGCCACCGTCTGCGTCCTGCTCTCCATCGTGACGACCAGCGCACTCGCGGCCTCGCTTCTGCTCGGCGTTGGCCTGTGCAACTCGCTGATGGTGCCCATCACCGTCACAACGTCACTCGAAGACCTCGGTCCGCTCATCGACAAAGGCTCCGGCCTGCTCGTCGCTGCGCTCATCGGCGGAGCCATGATCCCGTACCTGCAAGGCATCTTCGCCGACATGGCCGGACTTCGCGTGTCGTTCCTCCTGCCAGCACTCTGCTACCTTCCGCTCGTCGCCTTCGGCCTTCGCTACGCTGGACGGCCGCAGCCCATCGCTGCGGCCGGTCCCGTGCTGGAAGCCTAGCTCTTCGCCGCAGCCGCCAGCGCTGCACGCGCTCTCTTCAAGCGAACCTGATTGTCCGCCTGCTTCTTCTTCTGAGCAGCCGCGTCCTCAGCGTCCTTCGGCTTCGGAGCGACCTTCCAGTCCTTGTCCTCCTGCACCGCGAACTCTTCCACACCGCGCTGCGCGCTTTGGATCAAGGCAGGCAACGCCTCCACTTCCTGCAGCGCTCGGTCTGGACGATATCCCATCCGGTCGCCCGTCTGCGAAGCCGCCACCAGATCATTCACCGGCCAGATGTCGTTCATCTGTGCGTAGCCTCGGCGCAGGTCCACCATCTTTCCGGGGAACCCTTGCAGCAGCGACTCACGTTCCATCAGCGCCGGGTCACGCTCCACGCGAATCGTCACCTCCTTCGACGTTGCAAACGAATCCGTCAGCACCACCGTCGTCAGCGTATTGCCCTGGAAGCTCCATCCACGCTCATACAGCGCCGTTACCAGCGGCTGCTTGACGCCGTTCACCAGCACCGTCGAAGGCGGCCAGCCATCAGGAAGCTCAAGCTGGATCGCCCGCGAGCGCACCATGCCTGCATAGCTCCCCTTCGCCGGATGCACCGTAATCGTCGTCACCGCACCATCGCGCTGTGCGCTCAACTCTGTCCGGGCAAACGCAGCGTCTTCATAGCCACGACCTTCACTCGAATCCTCATACAGCGAGTAGCTGGAGCGCTGGTGGTCAGCCAGCGGCGCCACGCGCACAATCAACGGATCAACAGGCTTTTCCCCCACATGCAGCATCGGTGGCTGCATCGGAACGATCGCTCCTGCACGCAGAAACACCGGCGTCTGCTCCAGGGAGTACTCACGCTCCACACGCAGCGGCCCCATAAAGTGCTTGCCGCTGCTCTGCTCAATCCACTCTCCCGGCGGCAGCCAGAGGCTCTCCTTCGCCAACCCCGTGATGCTGTCTACCGGCGTTGTCACCGGAGCCACGATCACACTCTCGCCAAACAGAAACTCATTCGACGCCGTATAAGCTGCGTCCTGCTCAGGCCAGGAGTAGTACAGCGGCCGCAGGAACGCGACACCCGTGTCATACGTCCGGCGCGCCTCCGTGTAGATGTACGGAATCCACGCCGCTCGCTGACGCAGCGTCTCCTGCATGATGTCGCTGTACGGTTCGGGATACGCCCACACCCGACGCTCGGCCTCCGGGTTCTTCGTCGTATGCGTACGCAAAATCGGGCTGAACGCGCCAAACTGCAGCCAGCGCAGATACAACTCCGGCTCGATCGCGCCCGGCATGTGCCCGCCAATGTCGTGGCTCCAGTACGCATAGCCAACGTTTGCAGCGGTCGCCGTAAAGCTCGGCTGAAACTGCAGCGACTCCCACTTCGAAATCGTGTCGCCGGAGAAGCCGATCTGGTAGCGGTGGTTGCCCAACCCGCCCCAGCGATGGAAGAGCATCGGCCGCTTTCCTTCGCGCTCCTGATCGGTAAAGTGCAGGTAGTTCAGCCAGAACGTCGGATCAACACCCGCTGCATCGGTATGCGCCTCCTGCTGCCAGTCCAGCCACCAGAAGTCGATCCCCTGCTTCTCCAGCGGATGATGCAGGATGTCGAAGTAGTTCTCGACAAACTTGCGGTTCGTGATCTGGAACGGAACATACTTGCCATCGGTCTGCCCCATAGCCTTGGCCATGGCTGCGTACGGGGCCTCAAACGTCTGCACGCCCGATGCCGGATGCAGATTCAACGTCGCATGCACACCCTCTTCATGCAGCCGGTCGAGGAACATCTTCGGCTCCGGGAAGAGGTTCTTGTTCCACGTATAACCCGTCCAGCCCTTGCGATGCCCCGACGCGTCGTTGTCATGGCCACGTACCGCAATGTGCCAGTCCATGTCGATCACCAGCACATCCAGCGGCAGGTTGCGCGAGCGGAAGCCGCTCACCAACTCGTTCAGTTCCTGATCGCTATAAGCCCAGTAGCGCGACCACCACATGCCGAACGCGTAGCGCGGCGGCAGCGGAATCCGACCTGCCACGCGGACAAAGTCGCCCATCTCCTTCGCATACTCATGCCCGTAGCCAAAGAAGTACCAGTCCACCCGCTTGCCCGGCATACGCTCGGCAAACCACGGCCACTCGCTCGACATCCCTTTGCTCATCGAGAAGTCCGCCGAATCAAACAGCGGCCGCGCTGAGTCATCCACCACGCTCCAGCCATCGCGTGAAAGCAGACCCTGCTCCAGCTTCACATCGTTGCCTTTCACGCCATCGAGTGTTCGCGCCGTGCCCATCAGGTTGCCCGCAGCCGACATCCCAGGCTTCCACTGCTCGTCTTTGCCCGCCACCGTCAGCGCGATGGAAAGGTTTTCTGCAGTGAACCCCTCCCCAGTACCATCAGGCCGGTAAACAAGGCGCAATTTTCCTGTGTCGATTGTCAGCTCTTGGTGCTCGCCCGAGCCCTTCACATGCTGCGTAAACGCCGGTACCGCCAGGTGACGGTTGAGAAACGCGAACGATGCGCGATCTTCAAAGCGCCCATCCGCCGCCCACTCCATGCGGACCAGTTGCGGCGTGAGCACGGTGAAGCGAGCATGCTCGAACACTACCGTAGCCGCACGAGCAGCCACCGGATCGTACTTCTCGGAACTACCCACCGAAGCACTCCCCGCAGGGTGCTGCGCAACCGCTGCCGGCACAACCAGCAGGCACAAAAGACAAAGCAGAGGATTTTTCACAACAACTCCATAAGGAAGCGGGATACACACTCAAACTACCTGCCGCAAGAAGCTGGTTGACTCCCCATGATGGCAGAAGGTATAAGGTGCTCGCTCGCAAAGTGACTGAACTTCAGCATGGAAACGTTACCACTTCTCCGTGCCGTTTGGCGATTCCCTGTCTCCTGCGATGCACATGTCGTGAAGTCCACCGGTCGTGGGCTTCAGAAAGAGTTCGTTCTCATGCGTAAGATCTTCGTGGCTGTTCTGCTCACCGTTGGCTCTCTCCTCCCGCTCTCTGGCTGCGGGAGTTCCAGCACCGTCACGATCACAGACTCCATCACGCCCTCCGGCACACTCGCGCTCGACGCGGGACAAAGCGTCGCCTTCACCGCCAAGGTCAACAACGACCCCGCCAACGCGGGCGTCACCTGGCAGTTGCTCGATAGCTCCGGCGGCCAGCTTACCCAGATCACCAAGACCTCTGCGACCTACGTCGCGCCTGCCACGCTCACCGCGCAGTACATCACGCTGGTAAACGCCTTTCCCGTCAACGCGCCGCGCTCCTCCGCCACCACGACGATCAACGTCTTCCCGGCGCTTGCTGCAACCACGCCCACGCTGACAGCCGGCCGCGTCGCCGCCGCGTACACCTACCAGTTCGCCTCCAGCGGAGGCGCCGCGCCCCTCGTGTGGAAACTTGCCTCCGGCGCTCTGCCCGCCGGGCTCACGCTCTCGGCCTCCGGCCTGCTCTCCGGCATGCCCACGGCCAGCGGAACCTTCACCTTCTCGGTCAGCGTTACGGACTCCGCCACCACGCCACAAACCATCCAGATCTTCGAAACGCTCAACATCGTCGCCGCGAACCTGGCGATCACCACCGCCACCGTTCCTGCCGGGCTTACCAGCCAGCCCTACAGCGTCACGCTCACGAGCCAGTACGGCACCGCACCCGTTACCTGGGCGCTCGCCGCTGGCAGCGCACTCCCAGCGGGACTCACCCTCAGCTCCGCTGGCGTCATCTCCGGCACACCCTCCACCGCTGGCAGCACGATCTTCAGCGTGCAAGCCACCGACTCCAGCACGACGCCGCTGAAAGCCAGCGCCACCTTCACCATCAACATCTACGCTCCACTCGCCATCACCACAGCATCGCTGCCTGACGGTTCTGTGAAGAACGCATACTCGCAGCAACTCACCTCCACAGGCGGACAAGCGCCCGTCACCTGGAGCCTCACCTCCGGCACGCTGCCCGCCGGGCTCACGCTCTCCCCTGCCGGACTCATCTCCGGCACACCCACCGCAGCCGTCGCGAGCACTCCACTTACGTTCAAGGCCACAGACGCTTACAGCCCTGCGCAGACCGCCACCGTCAACCTCACACTCAACATCGTGCTCAGCACGCTCGCCATCACCACAACCACGGTCCCCAGCGGCACAACAGGCCACGCCTACAGCACGCAGCTTACCTCCACCGGCGGCAACGCACCCATCACCTGGTCGCTCGCTACAGGCTCCACCCTGCCCGCAGGCCTCACGCTCTCCAGCACCGGCCTGCTCTCGGGCTCGCCCACAGCGGTCAGCACAACCACCTTCACCGTGCAGGCCACAGACACCACACCGGCCACCGTCACGCAAACCTACACGCTCAAAGTTGTCGCCGCTTCGCTGCTGCAGATCGACACGGCCTCACTACCCGCTGGCAACATCGGCAGCCCGTACAGCACCACGCTTGTGGCCTCGCTCGGCACAACGCCGTATACGTGGACAGTCTTCTCCGGCGCTCTACCCAGCGGCTACACACTGTCCTCTGCGGGCGTCCTCTCTGGAACCACCTTCATCGGCGGCACCTACAACGTCACCTTCTCCGTGGCTGACAGCACCGGTGCAAGCGTCACCAAAGCCTTTACGCTCACCATCGGCAGCACGCTCTCCGGCGGCACCGCGAACGGCCTGCTCAAGGGCAGCTACGCTCTGCTCATCACCGGTCGCACAGCCCCCGCCACCGTCGGCGACGGCAAGTCCTACGGCCGTGGCACACTCGGCAGCTTCACCGCAGACGGCAACGGCAACCTCTCCGGCATCGCGGACGTCAACGACGGCCCTACTGGCGTGCAAACCGCGCAGGCTCTCACCGGAACGTACGCAGTGAACACCGACGGACGCGGCCTGCTCTCCATCACCCTCGGCACGCAGAGCTCGGTCTACGCCGTCGCGCTCTCCAGCCAGGTCAGCGGTATCGCGCAGTACGCCGCCTTCACCGGCTTCGACAACTCCACCGGCACTGGTCTGCAAAGCAGCGGCTACGCCCTCGCGCAAACCACCTCCACCTTCGCCGCCAGCACCGTGAAGAACACCTTCGTCTTCGGCCTCTCGGGCGAATCGGCTTGCTCCACCTGTGCCACCGCGGTGAAGTACGGTCCTATCGCCGCTGCTGGCCTCCTCACCGCAGACGGAGTCTCCACCATCAGCTCAGGCACAGAAGACATCTCCGCCTACGGTGGAGGAACCAGCAACTACAGCAGCCTCGGCATCACCGGCACCTTCACCTCGCCTTCCACTACCACGGGACGCGGCACGTTGAAGCTCACCTACACCGGCACACAGATCGGCGGCGCGCCCACCAACTACACCTACATCATCGTCAACGCCAGCCAACTCCTTCTGCTCTCCAACGACACGCACACCACGTCCGCGTTGCTCTCCGGAGAAGCCCGTCTGCAGCAGATCAGCTCCTACACTTCGGCCAACGCCTTCCCTCTGCTCTCCGTCGGCTATGAAACGCAAGCTGCAGGTGGCGATGGAGCCACAACCTACCCCGGCACCTCCAACGCCATCCTCTCCGCGCTCAACTACACCTCCGCCGGCGTTGGAACGCTGCTTGTCGATGCCAACCACGCCGGAACCGTTACCCTCTCGCAAACCAAGTCCCTCAGCTTCACCACCGGCACAACCGGCCGCAACGTCTTCAACGTCACCGGAGCTGTCGCGCAAACCGTTTATCTCTACGCGCAGGGTTCGGGCTTCGGCATCGACCTCTCGACAGCCACGACCTACCCCGCGCTCATCCACTACGAACCGCAGGTACCCAACACCACGGCGCAGATGCCGCTGCTCTCCGGCACCTTCGCCTTCGGCACACCGTTCGTTCCCGTACTTGCAACCCTCGACTCCGGTCTTTCGACATGGAGCTTCTACTCCGGCGGAGTCAACGCGCAGGTCCTCGGCAAACTCTCCACCACCACCGACGTCAGCACGCCCTCAGGTTCGCTGACGCAGGCCCAGACCGCCAGCGATACCTACGCCGAAGACAGCACCGGTCGCCTGGTGATCGCCGACAGCACCAGCGCCACAACCGCTGTCGCATACGGCATCAGCGGAACCCGCAGCGTGAGCCTCCCAACCTCCACCACCAACACGACTCCGGTCATCACCGTCTTCCAGAAGTAGTCCTCAGGAAGGAAGGCCCGCTCTGCGATCGCAGAGCGGGCCTTCCTTTTGCCTTCGGTAGAAGATCTACTGAACCTTTACCGCTTCGGCCTTCGCACCCTGGACAAGCGCCGCAACCTTCGCAGCGCGGCTCACTTCATTGCCGAACAGCGCAATCTCTGACGAAGCCTCACCAGCTACCTCGACAAACACCGCCGTCCCCTTTGGAGCACGCGTCCCCGACACCGAGGCTTCCTGCGTGCTCCGCAAGCGAATCAACGGCTCACCCTCCGAGGGGGCCTGCGCTGTAATCTGGCGCAACTCCAACGCCTGCACATCGTCCGTTGCAATCACCGGACGCGCATCCGCCTGCGACGAGTGGAACGTCACATCGCTGATCGAGATGCCACGCGCGTGCCGCACATACACTCCCGAAGCTGGTAGACGACCAAACATCCTCGCCTCCGGATAGAACTCGCGCTGCTCTGGCGGCGTCGCGTGGGCCCACGCACGTTCGCCCTTCTCCACCGAATGAATTGTCACATCGCGCACCGAAACATTCTCTACCGGCATCCCCGGCACGCCCATGATCGAACTCGTTAGCAACGCGCCACTCGCTTCGATCCCACGGATCTTGATGTCCCGCACAAAGCTCTCATGTCCCTTCGTGCGCTCACCAAGCCGTATAAACAGCGGCGTACGCACATTCTCCATGCGGATATTCGAGATCACCACGCCTTGCAGCGATCCGCCATCGACCATCTCCAATGCCACGCCCGCGATCACGCGTTCGTTCAGCGGCGAAGACGCCTCGTTGTAGATCACCGAGTTCGAAAAAGTAATGTTCTCAATACGGCCATGCGTCGCCGTTCCCACCTTGAAGCCGTTACAGCACGTCGTGAGCACACAATTCGTCACCGTAACATTCTTCGTCGGCAACAGCTCGCCATAAGGGTTTTCGCTCTTGAGGCAGATCGCATCATCGCCCGTCGCGATATCGCAGTCGGAGATGAACACATTGCGGCTCGCCGTAATGTCCATCCCATCCGTATTCGGCGCATAGATCGGGTTGCGCACGCGCACGCCACGAATCCAAACTGACTCACACGCCACCGGACGCATCGTCCAACTCGGCGCATTCGCCAGCGTCACGCCCTCCACCCGCACATTGCGGCATCGTGCGAACTCCAGCATCGGCGCAGGACGCCTGGGCGTCGCCGCCTCATAATCCCACGCGATCACATCGCCCCACATATCTTCCGGCTTCGGCGCAGGACGCCCCTTCTTATGCCAGAAGAACGAGCCGTTGCCATCAATTGTCCCCGCCCCTTCCACCGCAATGTTCTCTGCGTCGAGGGCAAAAATCAGGTGACGCCCATTCGCATCGCCTTCTTCCGGTGGCCCCGGATGATACGCATAATCGTCCACGCGCGAACTCCCCAGCAGCTTCGCTCCAGCCTCCACCCGCAGCGTGACGTTGCTGCGTAGCTGCAGACCTCCGCTCAGATAAACGCCGGGCCCCAGCACCACAACACCGCCACCCGCCTCATGCGCGCGATCAATCGCCCTCTGCAGCGCGGTCGTATTCAATGTGCGTCCATCGCCAACAGCGCCCTCGCTTGCAGCGACAAAGAGCCTGCTTTGCGCAGAGGCAGCCAGCGTTGATGCTCCCGCCACTCCTGACAGCGCAAGAAACCGCCGCCGATTCATCTCCGTGCTCACGACGCACTCCCCTTCGCAGCATCCAGCGTACTCATCAGCACCCACTCCTTCTCCTGCCACAGCCGCAACGGTCCAGCAGGCGCTCCCTGCTGCCCCGGAGGCACAAACCCATACGACGGCTGCGACCCATCCCAGCGATCACCCTTCTTCGCCAGCTTCGCTGTCGCCGCAATCTTCGGTGCAGCCTCAGCAGCTTCCGCTTCGCTCACAAACTTTGCCAGCCACAACGTACTCCCATACGCCCTGCGATGCAGCCCGAACGAGTAGTTATCAAACGCTGCCACCGCGCCCTTACCGTCCCACGCACCCGCCCGATAGTACTTGAACCGATGTATCTCCGTCGGCTCCACACCCGTATCCTCCAGCACGCCGCGATACTCATCCTCTGAAGCCTGCACATACGCCACACGCGTGTAGCCATCCACCGCTGTCGGCGCTAACGCCTCCTGCAACTCAAACTTCGGCACCAGCGGATCGCGGTCCAGCAGAGTCACCTCCGTCCGCTTCCATCCCGGCGAAGCCACCACCCCATTCACCAGGCCGCGGTCCACAAACGCACGCAAGGCCAACGCGATCGCCGCATCCGTCGTGCCCGTGATCGTCACCACCTCTGTTTCGTACGGCGCGGTCGGTATGTTGATCGCGTGCAGAAACGGATTGCGGTCCGCCTCCACATACCCAACCTCACCACTGAAGCCGCCAAATCCGTAGACATACACACCTTTCTCAGAGAACGTTGCCTCGCGCTGCCAGGCCGCCACCACTAACGGATCATCCGGCCGGCCCAGAACGATCAGGTGGTTGTACGCAAGGTCCTTCGGCGAACCGAGCAGCTTCTTCGTATCCGTAACCTGCAGCTTGCCCGTCGCCCCCATCGCCCGCAACAGAGGATGCGTCGCCGCAGCCTCCTGCAGCGACGCAATCGCCGTCGCCAGCGCAGAGCTCACACGGCCATCCACCGCCAGCAGCACACCGCGCGCCGGGGCAGCCGTAGCCTCAACAAACGCATGAAGCGCAGGCGTCTGCATAGCCAGCGCCAAACCACCACCCGCCACAGCTAAAAAATCACGACGACGCATCAGGCAATCTCCCGCAAAGCAATGATCTCCGCGTCCGCCGGACGCATCGGAACCGTAACCACCCAGACCTCGCCCTCACGCTTTACCTTGAACGGCACATGGTCGTTGACGCCACAGGCCTGCGCCGACTTCGCCGCTGCGTTCTGCACCTTCACGCGCACCTCCAACTCCCGGCCGCTCTCCATCCACTCTTCCACGACCACCAGGCTCGTCGTCCCCGAACGGAAGCCATATCCCGTCGCGCCCGCAGGCAACGTAAGTGGAGCCGCAAGAGCCTTCGTGATCTCCGGCTCCAGCTTCATCGCATCCATCGCGCTGAACGTCATGGGATCAGCCGCCAGTAGAGGAATGCCCATCTGCTTCAGCGCATCCACCCCCGGCCCGGCATCGCCGCCGCCAAAGCCCACCATCTTCACCCCGCGTTTTTGCAGAGCACCCACCGTTGCAATCTCAGCCTTGTTGAACATCGCAGGATTCAGCAGAACCAACGGAGCATCCCCTGTCCACTTTTCCAGCGTGCGCACGTTCGCTCCAAACGCAATCGGAATCCCCGCATTGCTCAGATACTCAAACGCACGCGAGTACACCGGGATCAACTCATTGGCTTCCAGCGCATCGCCACAACTGAACTTCACATGCGCCGGCTCGGCGTAGTAACTGCTGCTTACCACCAGCCCCGCGCCCAGCGGCGCTTCCGGAGCCAGCAACGTGTGCCGCTCCAGCATCAGCCACCACTGCTGCCAATCGTTGTCATTCATCGTGTACGCGATGCCGACGTTCGAGTTATAGCCGTACGTATACACCGAGCTGAACTGACCATCGTCCCAAACCATCCCACGCCATGCGCGGTCATACATCGCTCGCCGCGAAGGCTCCGTCGTCGACACCGGCGAGTGCCAATGCTCATTGTTCAAAATGCTCGACGGATAGCCCCACATGCCCTGCGTCGACACCTTCCACGCCGGGTTGAACGCAATCTCTCCAAGCTGCCGCCCCGTCGTCAGCGGCGAACTGTCCGAGATCATTCCCCACGTCGAGTCATCGCTCATCCCGCGAATCGTCGGAGCCAGCGCCGCAGCGGCCTCCGCACCCGCCACAATCGGCAAACCCTGCGCAATGATCGTCAGGTCTTTCTTCTCCGCCGCAAACGCTTCACGCATCTTGGTTACCGCATTGCAGTAACGCCCCAGATGCCACGCCTGCCATTCGGCTTCATGTTCGGCATGAATCTCCGCACCAACCTGGCTGCGCGTCTTGCCCTTCAACCCAGCCTTGCCCTGGCGACGCAACTCGCGATCGAACTCCACGTAATCCTGCCAGCCATGAAGCGCCGTTGTATCCGGCCCCGTGTCCCAGCGGTCAGAGAAGTCCATGTGCACCATCGGCGACTTCGTCCAGTTGGGATGCGCCTTCATGTGCTCCACCAGCAACGGCGTTGCGACATCGAAGAAGAACTGCCCATCCGCAAACGACTTCCACGGCGACGAGTAATGCCGCATGTCATCTTCCGACAGATACAGCCGACCAGAAGCTGTTCTCGCCCGCTGTCCAATCTGCTTCAACTGACGCGCATACGCCCACACCAGATCATCAGGCTGTCCCCAGCCGGAGACAATCTCAGCCGTACCCGTGCCAGTGTTGAAGACGTTGCGAAAGCCGCGCGTTACGATGAAGCCCAGAGCCGCACTCTCCACCGGCACAATGTCCGTAATGGGCTTCAGCGACCTCTCTCCCCGCGTCACCAGCACCGGCATCGACGACTCGCTGTGCCCCGCAACCGCACGCAAACGATAGAAGCCAAGCTCCGTCTCATTCGGCAGCTTGCACGGCACCTTCATCGCCTGGCGCTCACCGCCAGCCAACGCCACCTCCTGCTTCAGCAGCGACTTCGTCTCCCCGGTCAACGCGTTTTCCAGCGTCACCTCCAGCGTCTCCTTCGCTGCAGCAGGGGCCTCACCAATCCATCCCGCGATCCGGATATCTCCCAGCCACGGAGCCTGCCTGCGCTTGCCCGGCTGCGCGTTCACCCACGGAAACCGGATCGTCAGCTTCGTCACAGCCGCTGGCTGCTTCAACGGCACATACGCCTGACCATGCCCCGCGACGAACGCCTGCTCCAGCGGAGCACGCAACACTTCCTTGTCATCGAACTGGACAATCGCCATCAACGGATTGTGCTCCTCACCATCTCTGCTGCTGCCATCACTGCCCACAATGGTGAACGACGCCACGGTCACAGGCTTCGGAAACATAAACAGCAGCACATTGTCCGAGTTCGCCTTGCCCTGCCACGACGCCCACGCGTTAATCGCATCCACCGGACCCTTGCGATAATTCGTGGCCTCATCGTTCAGCGCCATCACCGACAAATTCGTTTTATCCACCAGGTCCACAACCGCAGCAAAGGGAGCAAGGTTTCTTAGGCCGTTCGACAACGTCACGCTCGCGTTCACCGTAGCTCCCGGCGGATACGCATAGCTCCCCACCGCGGCGCCCATGCGATTGCGGAACGCTCCAAAGTTATTCTCGTCCGGCTTATGAAACGGTGTCGTCACCGAGCCAACAGCGTCCGTATGCAGATGCACGCGCATCCCCGGACTCAGGTCCAGAGTCAACCGTCGCTCCGCAAGGATCGTTGACTCATCACCCGACAACGCCGCGATACGAACATGCACCGCATCGCGATACTGCAACGCCTGATAGCCCGTGCTAGACGCATGAGGCACCTGCAACTCAACCGGCACAGTCGCTCCCGGAGCAACGGTCACCACCGTCTTCGCAGGAACCACATCACCCATCAACGCGCCTTCCCACGTCAGTACGCGGGCAAACAAACGTACGTCCGCCGGTGCCGTCCCGGTGTTCTGCACCTGCACCACCACGCGCGATCCGCTTGCTCCCACGGAGATCTTCACCGCAGAACTCTCCGCAGCATCAACCTTCGCCGAGAGAGCACGCTTCTCCGTCAACCAACCAAGGAAACCAGCCCACAGGCCCCCTGCCTGCGGGGCGCTATCGAAGTTCACCACCGAACCAGCCAGCACCGCGACCCGGCCCGCGCCGTACTTGCCCGTCACCAGCAAAGGCTGCGCCGAGCGGTCGCTCGCGCTCACGCGGACCTGCCAGTCATGGTTCAACAACGGCCGTGTCCAAGCCTCGTTGTGCGGCTTTACCACGCGGTCCATCTTCGGGATGCGACGGTCGTAACGCTCATAGCGACCCTCCCCACGCTCCACCGCAGAGAACGGTCTGATCGGGAAGAAGTACGGCAGGTGAAGGCCCTGTGGTTCGCCCTTCGCAAAGAGCGTCTTGTCCCACGTCCCGGCTTCGATTGGCCTTTCATTCTGCGACTTGATGTAGCCAATCTGCGCGCCCCAGCCAATCGTCGGCAGCATCGCACTCATCCGTGCTGGCAGCTTGCCTGCGTTCCGCCCCAGTGACAGCACAAGGTTCGCGCCCAGCCGTACTGCCTCCTGAAGCTGCGCAATCTGTGCGTCGGTAAAGTCGCCGCTCGCCGGTGGCGAACCCGCTTCCCAGAACACAACATCCCCGGGGGCCGCAGCTATTACATCGGCAACACTCTGTCCGTTGCTCGCCTGCAAGCCAAGCTGCGCGGCCGCGCTAGCCAGATGGGCAGCGTCCGTTGCCCGAAAGTTTGTCCGCAACACACCCATGCGCCTACTTCCCTTCCTTGCTGTCGGAGACCGACGGAGGCATCGCTCCCGTTGGCCACGCCGACGGCTTTGCCGCCATATGCAATACCAGGCTTCCACCGCCGATCACATCGCGGTGCCGGAACCAGGCCCGATCCAACGGCTTGCCGTTCAACTCCGCATGATCCACATACTTGTTCTTGGCAGAGACTCCAGTCGCGGTAATCGTAAACGTCTTGCCGTGCGCCAGGTGCAACGTTGTGCGCGGCAGCGAAGGGCTTCCAATCAGATAGACATCCTGCCCTGCGTTTGGATAGATGCCCATCACACCAAACAGATACCAGCTCGACATCGCACCGGAGTCGTCATTGCCGGGAATGCCCGAACGCGTGTCGTTGTAGCTGGCAGCAAGAATGGACCGCAGATGCTCCGGCGTTTCGTCGGCATGGCGCGTCCACAGGTAGAGATACGGCGCCATGAAACCCGGCTCATTGCCCACGTCATAGCGGTCCTTGTTGCTCAGAAAGAGATCGAGACGATGCGCAAACGCATCCCCTCCACCAGCCAGCGTGACCAGCCGGGCATTGTCCTGCGGAACGAACGTCGAATACGTCCACGAGTTGCCCTCGTAAAACGTCTCTCCACCCCAGGTGCAGCCTTCAGCCCCCTTGAAGTTCGCACGCCAGCTTCCATCCGCATGACGCGGCCAGATAAAGCCATGCACACCCTCTTCCTCATACGCCGGGTTCCAAAGCTTCTCCCAGTTGCGCGAGCGTCCCATGTACTTCTCGTACTCCGCCTGCTTGCCCAGTCCCTTTGCCAGCACGGCTATCTCGTAATCGTCCGCGGCATACTCCATCTGCTTGGAGCCGGAGCGGTCAACGCCTTCGATCGTCAGATAACCCTTCGCCTTCCAGTCCGCAAGCCCGCCACGCCCCTCCATCATCTGATCCGGCGGAGCGTCTTCGGCATCATGCTGCACGGCGCGAAACGCGTCCTCCCAGATAATGCCCGGCAGGCCTTTCACATACGCGTCCGTAATCTCGAACTCGGCGTTGCTTCCGCCCTGCGTGCGTCCGTTGCTGTTGCCGCTACGCGCGTCCGGCAGCCATCCATCGTGACGGTAGATATCGATCAGCGCACCCACCATCCCGGCCTGTCGCTCCGGGGCGATCAACGTCAGCAGCGGGCCCGAGGTACGGAACGTGTCCCAGATGGCATAGAAGTCGTCGTAGTACGGCTCACTCGAACGCCAGCCGGGGTTCTCTCCCGTACGATCGGTCGGCATCAACATCGTGTGATACAGCGCGGTGTAGAACATCTTCCGCTGCATATGGCTTGCACCCTCAATCGCAATAGAGCCAAGCGCAACGTCCCACGCATGGCGAGCGTTTTCAAGCGCACGCGCAAAATCAAAGCCCGTAATCGCTTTTTCCGCGTTCGCTCTCGCCTGTGCTTCGCTCACGAACGAGATGCCCACCTTTACACCTACGCTTCGCGAAGCATGAGCGCCAAAGCCAACCCAGACGCCGGAACGCACACCACTCACGCGGCTCCCCACCTTTAGTGGGAGATCATCCTCAGCATCCTGCCAGCCGCGCATCGACACCATCGGTGCGTCCGTCATCAAGCTGAAAAAGACGCGATACGGCTTCTTCTGCAGGTTCCAACCGCCTACGACCGTGGTGGATCCATCGATTTCATGTGTGCTGACGATGTGCGCTTCTGACGCCACCGTTCGCTGATCTTCCCCCTGGTTGGGATAGCTGCTCAGGCAATGACCTGCATCAACCAGCAGGCCGTGCTCGCCACCTGTCGTGGGATATTGGAGGCGATAAAGTGCTGCTCGCGCGCTTGTCGTGAGGTCGACGTCTGTGGCGTATCGGTCCAGCCGAACGTGATACAGACCAGCCTCTACACGTTCGCCAGAACGCGGCGAAGCTGCATGTTCATGGGCGATTTTGCCAACTGTGGGTTGCAGGAGGATGTTGCCGTACTTGGCCCCGCCGCCCGTTCCGCTGACGTGCGTCTGGCTGAAACCATTGACGTCTCCTGCAGGCAGCCAACCGCCGTTGCCGGTGTTATCACCCACGTCAGGACCGGCTTTGACCATGCCGAATGGGACGGCGGCGCCGACGAAAACATGCCCTCCGCCTTCGCTGCCGATATAAGGGTCGACCCAGCGCGAAACCGGTTTTTGGGCAAAAATCGCGGTCGAAAATGACACCAAAACGGCGAAAGTGAAACGTTTCCATTTGAGTTTTTGCAGCATGCTAAATCGCCTTTCCTACCGGCTTATTGTTTTGACTGTCTTGTTTCGTACGAAGGCGAGGAGGCGGAGCTGCTCATCGAAAACGTGAGTTTCGCTCCTCGAACAAGGTCTGCATGGTCCAACGTCGTGGTCTTCACGGGGCGGCCATCGAGAGTTGCGCCAGAGACGTAGAACTTTGCTACAGACGCTCCAGGAGCTTCCATAACGAAGTCCTTGCCCGAGGGCTGATGGATCACGACCTTCGCAAACATCGGCGTGCCGAGTTCGTACTTCGTCGTGCCCGGGCAGGAGGGGTAGAAGCCCATGGCGCTGAAGACGAACCAGGCGGACATCTGCCCCGCGTCGTCGTTGCCAGGAAGGCCGCTTGCGCCGGTGGAGAACTGGCTGGCGAGGATTTCGTGCACATGGCTCTGCGTCTTCGCAGGATCGCCCGCAACGTTGTAGAGGTACGCAATGCCGTGGCTGGGTTCGTTGCCCTGATCGTAGAGACCGTGCGCGAAGAGGCCGTCGAGCTTTGCGACGAAGGGTTGATCGCCGCCCATTGCAGAGATGAGCCCGGGGACGTCCTGCGGGACGAAGAAGGTGTACTGCCAGGGCACGCCTTCGGTGATGTAGCTGGCCGGTTTGGCAGGATCGAAGGGAGTTACCCAGGTACCGTCAGCGTGGCGGCCACGGGCGAAGCCGACGGAGGGGTCGAAGACGTGACGCCAGTTGCGCGAGCGCATGAGCAGCACGTCGGCGTCTGCGGCGTGGCCGAGGGCGCGGGCGAACTGCGAGGCGGTGAAGTCGTCGTAGGCGTATTCGAGCGTGCGGGAGACCTGCTCGTTGCGGTGAAAGGCGTCGAGCACGTGTTCTTCGAGCGGCACGTAGCCGTAGTGCATGTAGCTATCGAGCGCGCGGCGACCTTTGCCGTCGGCGTAGACATCTTTGGGCGGAAGCGACATCGCGTTGCGCAGCACGAGCGTGTAGGCCGTGGGGACATCGAAGCCGCGCAGGCCCTTCACGTAGGCATCGACGATGACCGGCACGGCGTGATCGCCGATCATCTCCTGCGTGTAGCTGTTCCAGGTGGGGAAGATGGGCAGGAAGCCGCCTTGAACACCCTTGTCGACCAGCGACTGCACCATATCCTCTTCCCGCTTGGGGTCGAGGATGGTCAGCAACGGGTGCAGGGCGCGGAAGGTATCCCAGAGCGAGAAGTCGTCGTAGTAGGCCTTGCCGGGCGCAGCTTTGTGAAGCTGCCCTTCCTGTGCGAAGCCGTTGTAGGTGCCGTCTACGTCGCTGGCTACACGCGGAGCCAGCGAGGAGTGATAGAGGGCGGTGTAGAACTCGGCCTGCTGAGCAAGGGTGCCGCCCTGCACCTCAATGCGATGGAGCCACTCGCGCCAGTTCTTTTCGGTTGCGGCGCGCAGCTCGTCGAACGAGCGTGTCCCCACCTCTGCGTCGAGGTTCTTGCGGGCCTCGTCGAGGCTGGTGAACGACATGCCAATCCGCACGACGAGTTCGTCTTTTGGCAGAGCACCGAAGCGAACGTAAGCGCCCACGGCATCGCAGCCTTTGCCGTCCTGCTGCGCGGTGGCGTCATGCGTCTGTGCGCCGCACCATGTGCCGAAGCTTTTTGCCGTTGCCGCATAGCGAAGCACGAAGTAGCCACTGAAGCCTGCGGCCTTTCCTGCGCCCATGTAGATGCGATGCACCGGGTTATAGCCGACGATCTCATGCTGCGCCGGATGCACTTCCACGAAGCCTTCGCCCGGTCTGGAGTAGGGCTGGACGAGCAGGTTGCGTGCAGAGGACTTGCCGTCGAAGTGGATGCGGAAGATCGCAGCGTGGGAGGCACCGGTGATTTCAACACGGGTGTTGTAGCGGTCTTCGTCGACGGCGTAGTACGCGGGGCTCATCGTCTCGGTGCTGTGGCGATAGGCAGAGGCTCGCTGTTGCGGGGCGGTCTGCAGGTCGCCGGTAGTGGGCATCAACGTGACGGAGCCGTACTCCTGCGTGCAACTGCCGCTGAGGAAGTGGCTGCCGCGAAAGCCGGTGAGCTTGTGGTCGGCGTCGTAGTACGGCGCGATGCACTTGGCCTCGTTCGGACGCGTTTCCGGCGTCCAGTTGGTCATGGCAAAGGGCTCACCGACTGCAGGAAAGGTCTGCCCGTCGTGGGCGGTGCCGATGCGCGGATCGACGAGCGCGTAGACGTCGCGCGACTGCACCTGCGCGATCAATCCGCTGAAGGACGACACTGCCATGACCACACCTGCGAGCTTCCAACCGTACTTCAAACGAGTTCTCCTATCTCTTCTCTGGTGCATCGGCAGGGGTTCCCGAGAGGTGCACCTCTGTGGTGCCGAGGTGGCCTGAGGCGGCATCCCAGACGACGAAGCGGACGCGCGAAGCCCCCGCGGGCAAAGCTGTCTGGACCTGCAGGCGAGCGGGTTCGGAACGGCCGCCAGAGCCGCCAAACGGACGATGCTCGGTGAGGTCTTCGCTCTTGCGCTGCAGAAGCTTGCCGTGAGGATCGAAGACCGAGGTTACGAGTTTGAGGTGAGCCTCTTCGTTGTCGGCGAGCGGGTTCCAGGTGATTTCGTTCTGCGGGACGCCGACGACGAAGCTTCCTGCGGACTCTGGCTTTTCTACCGCACGCAGGTGCAACCCTGTGTAAACGAGACGGTTCTCCGCAGCCGCGTCAAGGTCGTACTTCGAGCGCGAGGCGTGGTTTTCAGGCAAGAGCTCGTTGCGGGCGTAGTAGCCGTCGCGGAAGCCTGCACTGAGCGACGGATCACGCAGCGTGACCTTGATCTTGCGGTATGCCTGGGCTGCGTCCGAGTGACTGGAGGGGCGGTAGGTGAGCGTGTAGAAGCTGGCACCATACTGTGCGCTGCGCGCGATCTGCCGATCAATGTCGTTGCGGCGACCGAAGATCTTGCCGCCGCTGGCGGTGGCAAGCTTGCTGAACGCGACGTCGGAGACGAAGGGGTCTTGCGAAGAGACGTCGCCGACCTGCGTGCCCATAGCATCGTTGGTGATGCGGATGCCGGTTTCAGAGGTCATGACGGCGGGGTCGATGGTGTAGAGCGTGACCCGGGCGTCGCGCATCATGTTCAAGGCCTGCTGCACGCCGGAGGTGATGCCTGCGACGGAGTTCTGGTCGAGCCCGGGGGCGGTGAGGTCGATGCCGGGAAAGCCGTGGCCGATCCAGAGGACGTTCTTGTGGCCGGGGTGACCGGCGGCAGCCTGGGTGACCTGCTCCAGGCCGCCGAGCGTGACGGCGAGTTGCTCCATGCGGCCGCCGCCGACTTTCAGGTTCCAGGGAAAGTGTGCGAGATGTTTGGCGAGGCCGCTTTCAAGCGCGGTGCGGTCCTGCGTGTAATCGACGATGACCTGCAGCTTCTTTTCGTTGACAGCGACGAGCATGGTGGGGACGGTGAGCGTTCCGGGCTGGCTTTCGAGATACTTCTTCAGCGCGTAACGGGAGTAGGCCATGTCTTCGTACGCGGTGTTCAACTCATCCAGAACAACGATGGTGGCGGGCGCCTGCGGGGCGATGCGTTCGAGGTCCGCGGTGGAGCGGATCTGCACGCCGCTGGGAACCTGATGCTCAGCCGGAGTTTCGAAGTGCGTGATGGTTTGCGGATCGCCATCTTCCGTGACGGAGAAGTCTTCGCGCTTCAAATCATTCCGAACGTCGCACTTGGCGTCCGTGACGACGACATCCAGCACGACGAGACGAGACTGCACGACGAGCCCGGGTGCCTGCGGCGCTTCAGGCTTGGTTTCCTGCGCACGCGAAGCTACTGCCGCAGAGAGCGAGAAGAGCAGTAGCGCGGCGAAGTGTTTTGTTATCGTTTTTGCTTCGTTCACCCGACACCTGTGAAGACTGAGACGAGACCACACGGCTTTCGTATGGTCTCGTCGTTCGTTGGCATGAGCCAGGCTTTGCTCTGCGAAGAGCCTGGCATGTGGCCCCGGTTGCCCGGAAAGGCGGACAACCGGATGGGATGTGGCCTAGGGACGCTGGCCAATCTTGCCGTTCTTGATTGCGAGCGACATCGGTTGCACGGTGGGACCGGCAGCACCGACAACGACTTCAATGAACGCAGCCGCCGAGCCACCACCAACGGTGAGCACATTGCCTGCGACGTCGAAGATAGGTTTGAGGCCACCGTAGCCGTTGGTGGCGCGGGTGTAGGTGCTGGCCGCTTCACCACGGAACTTGCAGTTGGTGCAGACAGAGCCACGGAAGCCGGGTTCGCCGCTTGCAGGAACTGGCGAGAGAGCAGCGCCGCTGTTGCTGAGTTCGCCGAGTCCGTGCGAGCCGTTGATGATGAACCACGCGTTGCCGTCACCGTCGATGGAGATGCTGCGTGGCTGGTAGGTGGAGCTCATGCCTGCGGTATAGAAGTACTGGAAGTCCGTGGTGCTGGCGACCATTTGCGCAGGAGTAAAGGCGGTGCCGTACTGCGGCAGAGTCTTCGTAAGGGCAACCGGAACGGTGCTGTTGGAAGGATCGATCGTACCGGCACGAGCGACCCAGAGGTAGCCGTTGCTGTCGAAGGCGAGGTCCTGCAGGCTGGCGCCGAGGGGGTATGCCGTATCGCCAGCCGTGGCGCTGGCCGCTTTGCCAGCGAGTTGCGTGGTGCCACCCGCCGGTGAACCGACGGTGTTGACCGCTGCAGCGCAGCCGGGGTGGGTGCCGCCGTTGAGCATGACGTTGAGGAGGTTGGAAGAGCCCTCCTCCCAGAGGAACGGACCACCGGTGATCGGTGTGTTGACGCCGCCGCTGGTCGTGTAATCCGTCTTGTTGGGATCGACCACGATCGTTGCAGGGCTCTGCGAGTAGTAGACCGAACCGTAGACGAGACCGTTGGCGGGGTCCCCGTTCACGAAGCCGAGGGTGCCGGTGTTGATGGTGCCCTGCATGACGGAGAGGCTGGTGGGAGGCGCGCTGCAGTTGCCCGCCTTGCCGGTCTGTCCGACGTTCGCGATGTAGGGTGTGAGGTTGGTCCAGACAGTGTCGTTCCCGTCGACGAAGGTGATGGTCGGGCCGGAGTCTGTGGGGAGCGCATAGCCTGTGGCCCCGCTGCCGCCGGTGTCACCGAAGTTGCCGCCGTTGTAGGCGACGCCGCTGCCGGTGGCGCCGGAGCCGTTGACCTTGACGACGTTGGTGTTCTGGCGATCGCTGAACCAGAGGTTGTTGTTGGTGTCGATGGAGCCCTGGAACTTGCCGAGAGTCGAGGTGAGGACGGTGCCGGAAGAGTTCTTCTGGTACTGGCCGCCGATGGTGACCGCGCTGCCGCTGACGCCGTAGTTGCTGATGATGTAGTTGGCAGCAGTGGCGCCGGTGGCCTGGCCTGCACGAATGGGCACGCCCGCGTCGGTGAGTTCTAGCACCGTGGCTGGGTAGGTGCCGGCGGTGGTCTGCTGCGTGATCCAGAGATTGCCGTTGCCGTCAGGACTGAGCCAGGTTGGCATATAAAGCAGCTCGGTAGAGGTGCCGGGGATGACGGGCTTCATCTGGATGGCGATGGAGAAGTCATAGATGGAAGCCGCCGTGGTGACGTACGGAATGAACGGCGCGGTGGGTGGAATGATGTTGTAGAGATTGGTGACGTTGGTGGCCGCGAGCGCGGGATAGAGCGCAAAGTCGAGTGCAGCCTGCGCCGTATCTGCCGGAGCGGTGCCGCCGTAGGCCGTGACGTTATTGAAGAGCACGCCGCAGTTCGAGGTGGTGTCGCTGCTGCCCGCGAGGCCAGCGGAGTTGACGCACGCCGCGAGGATGTCAGCGATGGTGTTTACCTGCCAGAACTCGGCGACCGCTCCGGTGGCCCCGACGCTGCCGGTGCCCGAGACGGTGAGCGGAGAGTTCAACGCTCCGTTCCCGTTTGTGCCCGGGGAGATGCCGCTGTGAGGCTCAACGAGCAGGTTGTACATGTCGCTGGCGGTCTTGAGGCCCTGCATGTTGGTACTGCTGGTGGCGAAGTTGATGGAAGGCGTAGCCGCTGCTGCGCTTTGACCAGCGAGCGCGGTGCCGAAGAGGCTGGTGCGGCCGAACTGCGCGAAGGCATACGCCATGGCGACCGTGGTCTCTTCGTTGATGGAGATGAAGCCGTAGGTGGGCAGGTTCTCGCAGAGGCCGACGCTGGCCATGAGCGTGGAGCTGTTGTTGACGCCGGTGTTCAGTCCGGGGTCGCCGCCCGCTGCCGTGATGTAGAGGTAGCTGCCGGGTGTGCAGTTGTAGAGGCCGGTAATGTCGAACGCACCACCAGAGTTCGTGGTGACGCTCTGCGAGAGCAGCGGCTGTGCGCTGGCCGTATACGACGAGCCGGAGCCGACGCCGATCTGGTAGAGCTGAATCTTTGCGCCGGAGATGGGGTTCTGGCCGCCGATCAACGAGCCGCCGACATGGCCGGGCTGCAGGGCCTGCGTCACGCCGCTTCCGTTGCCAGCGGCGGAGCCGTCACCCTGAAACGCACAACCGGAGAGCGCCATAGACACGCAGCCGACAACGGCTGCGGAAACGATTTTGGAAGAAGCTGAACCGAACCAGCTGGAAGACATGTGGGACCTCAACGTTGATGTAGTTCTTACGGGAAACCTTGCAGCAGAAGCGATTGGGTGTTGGCCCCCGTAAAAGTTACGGACCGGGGCCTGAAGGGAGGGACGAGAATCAGCCCTTCCACCTGGCGCATCATGGGAACGTTTCCACGAATCGCCGAAACTATACATACAGCTCCTTCGCTTTGGCAACAATCTTTGTAGAGTCTCTGCGAGGTTCTTGCCTCGCCTTTGCCGGAAGCAACAATCCGCCCCTTATTGCACGGTCAGAGCAATGGTCTGGGTGGCCGAAATCGGAGTTCCAGAGTTGTTGGCGGTTGCCTTTACGGTCACGTTGTAGGTACCGGCGGTGGTGCCGCTGATAGGCAGGCTGGTGCTGGTGGTGCTGCCTGAAGAGCCGCTGCTGCAGCCTGCGAGCGGAAGAGAAAAACAAGCCACCAAGGCAAGCGCGAAGACGCCCCAGCTGCGGCGTTTGCGGCCGAAGGCGAGAGCAAGGACAGGCACACCGAAGGCGAGAAAGAGCGGGGCCTCCGTGGGCAGCGTGCGAGGCATGGCGGGTGCCTTTGCCTGTGCGCTGCTGGCGGCCTGGGTGAGGATGCCGACGGTCACGTTTGCGGATGTGCCGTCGGTCATGACGACGTTTTGACTGGAGAGGGTGCAGAGCGGAAGCACGGTGGCGGTGGTTCCCGTGGCCGCGGCGACGGCGCAGCTTAGCGTAACGGTTGCGTTTAGACCGCCTCCGGACTTCAACGTTAGCGTGTCTGTGTTCGAAGAAGAGGCCCCGGCTTTGAGGGCGATGCTCTGCGATGAGGTGGTCATCGAGAGCGTGGCGACGGGAACGATGAGCAGCTCGACGGCGTCATCCGCGATCGGGAAGGTGACGTTCTGGCCGGTCTGCGTGAAGGCGACGGAGGTGCGAGTGGTGAGGTTGGTTGCCGAGGAGGCCTTCATGCCTGCGGGCAGCGTGATGGTCAGCGGTACGGCTGCGGGCGAGGCCATGGTGAGCCAGCTCAGTGTCTGGTTTGCAACGATGGAGCGCTGCCAGGCGATGAACATCTGCGAGTTCGATCCGACGGTGGCCGAAGTGGAGCCGGTGACCTTTGCGATCGAGAGGTTGTAGTAGCCGGTGTAGCTGGCGACGGTGGGCAGGTTCGCCGCGGTAAAGGTGGGCGTGGCCGTGCCGGAGATGGCGGCGACATCACCCATGAAGCCCTTGATGGCGAGGTAGGGCTGGAGGACGGTGCCGGGCGTGGTGGAGGAGTCGACGAAGCCGTAGCCGGGCTGCGGCGTGGCGAGCTGGAAGAAGTCGATCCACTTCATGCCGAGCGCCATGTACATGGGAAACTCGCGCATGATGAAGCGGGCTTTGGCGTTCTGGTCGCCGGTGGAGGTACCGGTTTCCGTGATGCCCTGATCGATGCCCCAGCCGTACTTCTGGATCTGCAGCACGTTCAGTTGCACGGCGTATTTGAAGTTGGCCGCAGGGTCGTTGCCGTCGAGATAGCAGAGGCCCCAGGCGGTACCGGCGGCGAGGCACTGCGGGTTCCAGCCACCGTCTTCAGGGTCGTTGCCGTAGGGGTGGAACGACTCCGAGTTGAGGTTCATGGAAACCGACGCTTGTGTGACGCCCGGATTGCGGGAGCCGAGCAGCGAGTTGAAGCCGCTCTTGTGGGTGTAGCCCCACTCGTACCGGATGCCGTCGGGTGGGGTCTGGGCTTCGAGCGCGGTCACGAAGCCGGATTGATCGAGCGCCTGCGAGACGTCCGAGGGGATATTGGCGTCGTAGAAGTGCTGGCGCATGTCCCAGGGGTCGTGGGCCCAGGTGGGCTCGTTCCAGATTTCGACACGGCCGGTGAGGCCGTAGTCCTTCATGGTCTGCGCGAGGAAGCCGACGTAGCCACCGTAACCGACCGTCGCAGGGCCTGCATACGCGGCGATGGATGGGTCGGTGGCGGTTGCAGTTTTCACGCTGGGATAGAGAAGCTGGTTGACCGTGAGCAGTGTGCCGGAGGGGATGGCGACGGAGGTGACGGCCGAGATGGTGAGCGTGCTGGCACTGGTATCGACCGCTGTGATGAACGAGCCAGCGTAGGAGTTGCGGCCAAGCGCGGTGAACTGTACGCCGTTCTGCTGGAGCACGTGGCAGTACGGAACGTTGATCTGCGCAAGCGTGCCGGAGGTGGCCGTGACGGGGATGGTGTACGTGCCGACGGGTACGTCTGTGGTGGTCTTGAGCGTGACGATGGCGTGGTAGGGCGGACCGTAGGCTGCGATCATAAGCGGGCGCAGGTTGTAGGTCTTGGCCGCCTGCATGGCGGTAACGCAGCCGGCGGGCAGCACATAGCCGCCGGAGGTATTCTGCGCGGTCTGCACTTCGGTGGCCTGCCAGCCGCACTGGATGCGGACTTCGGTGGCTCCGGCGGCGGCGGCCTGCTGCAGCTCCCATGCGTTGGCAGGGTTCACGTTGAAGCCGAGGCCGTTCTTGATGGTGGTGGCGGTGACGACACCGTAGTCTTCCACCTTGGTGACGGACTGTGCGGAGGCTACCTGCATGAAGCTCAGAGTAAGAGCGATGGCGCCGACGTTACGGATACGTTTCCACAAAAAGTTTGAAGCCTTCATGACAGGTCCCTTTTCTCTTCTCTCTCGCAGTACAGAAGTGGATGGCGAGGCAGCGCCATCAGGCTTTGGAAGCAAGTACCTTTCGCAAAGCAGGAGCCACTATACGCACAGGTTTGTGGAGGTGGGAAGAGAAAAATGGAATCGTTTCCGTTTTGTGATTATGGCTGACTTGGATAGACAGGAAAAGCGAACACAGAGGTCGCGGAGATACACGGAGGAGCACGGAGAGTTTGGTGTCTACGTGCGCGTACGTGTGGTTATGCGCGCGACAAACAGGTCCCTCGCAGAGCGAGGGATGACGAGGATATTGGGCTTCGGTGGCGGAGTAGCGCGGCGGTTTATTCGGTGTGGGACATCCAGCCGTTGCGTTGGAGCCAGGTTTCGAGCAGTTGCGGCCAGGCCTGGGCGCCGGGGGTTGTTCCGGCGAGGCCGAGGCCGTGGTTGCCGTGCTCGAAGATGTGCATTTCTATGGGGAGGTGATGCTGCTGGTAGGCCTCGTAGAAGCGGATGGAGTTGAGCACGGGGACAACGCGATCATCGGTGGTGGTGAAGAGGAAGGCAGGTGGGCTATCGGGCTTGACCTGAAGCTCGTTCGAAAGGGATTTCACGAGCGCGGGGTCGGGATGCGGACCGAGGAGGTTGGCGAGAGAGCCGGGGTGCGAGAGTGCGGGATCGCCCATGGAGATGAGCGGGTAGCAAAGGATGCCGAAGGTAGGACGCGCGCTGAGGCTGTCGATGGCGTCTGGCGTGTAGGGCATGGGGGGAGCCAGGGACTCTGCGAAGTGCGTGAGCATGAAGGAGGCGAGATGGCCCCCGGCGGAGAAGCCCCAGATGCCGACGCTGTCGGCGTTGAAGCCCCACTCTGCGGCGTGGGAGCGGACGAGGCGCATGGCGCGCTCGGCGTCGAGCATGGGAGCGGGATATTGGTAGGGCGCGACACGGTAGTGGAGCACGATGGCCGCGACGTTGCGCGCGGCAAGCCAGCGGCCGATCTGCGCGCCTTCGTGGTCGAGCGCGAGGCCAGCGTAGCCGCCGCCGGGGAGCACGAGGACGGCGGTGTGCGTGGGGTTAGAAGCTGGCAGATACGCCTCGAGGAACGGGGTGTCGGCTTCCGAGTGACCACGAGCGAGTGGAACGGCTGCGGGCCAGACCGGCAGGCGGACGGGAGCGATGGCGGCGACAGGTTTGCCCTGCCACTCCTGCGCGAGCATGAGGCCTGCCGCTTTGTGCGTGGCGGTAGAGGGGTGGTCGCGGTGGTAGTAGAAGAACGTTTCCGGGCTGGCGCAGGGAGTGGTGTCTTCGTGGAAGATGGCACGGCCTGCGCAGGGGTTCTTCGTGTCGGTGATGCCGTAGGTGGCAGGGGAACGCATGACCGCGTCGAAGTAGAGGCCCCAGTCGCTGCTCTGCACCGTGGCGCCGGGGAGCTTGTGGCCGATGTCTTTGGGGATCATGCGGAGCGAGGTGTTGAGCCGAAGAGCGACGGCGCGAAAGCCGGGGATTTGCTCTGGCAGGGCGGCGACGCGGAAGCGGCGAGCGCCTGCGGCGTAAAGCTGCTGAATCTCTTCTTCGAGGTGCTGCACGGTTTCGAGCGTGGGAACGGTGCGGTCGTTACCGCCGCCAGCGAGGAAGAAGAGGGTTTCGTCGGGATTGAAGCGAAGCTTGCCGCTGTGGGCCAGATCGACGAACTCGTCGACCTGGTTGGCCATGCCGAAGCCGAGCATCGCCTCCTTTGTGACGTTGTGTCCGGGAGAGCGGCCGGTGGGAGCTCCGCTGACGGCGAAGTTGAGGCTGTCGTTCGGGGTGAAGGAGTGGTTCGGAGTCTTCAGCTCGATGCCGAGCTGCTGCGCGGCGTACCAGACGGCGGTGGGGCCGTTGCCGTCCACGTAGCCGCGACCGGTGTCGGAGTAGCTGTCGCCGAAGACGAAGACGCGGTGGATGGGCGCGTCGGGCTTCGGGGCACTTTGCGCAGCGAGCGGAAGCGAAGCAGAGGCGATAGCGGCGGTGGCGAAGAGCTTGCGGAGGTTCATGGCGGGGGTCTGGCCTACGGTTGCGTTTGCAGCGTTTTTTCGAGGGCGGGTTCGGCGAGCGATTCCATGATGGCGTAGCCGGGGGCCTGCGGGTGGACGCCGTCGAGCGTGAGTTCGGGCTTCAGCGCGCCATCAGGAGTGGCCATGGGCGTCCAGTAGTCGACGTAGACGATGCCCTGCTCTTCTGCGTACGACCTTATCCACTTGTTGAGCGCGACGATCTTCTGCGCGGGTTGGAGGCCGCGACGCCAGCCGTAGTCGGCCGAGGGCAGCAGCGAGCAGAGCACGACGCGGATGTGGCTGGCGCGAGCGATCTCCACCATGGAGCGGATGTTGTCGGCGATCTGGTCCTGGGTGCGGACGCCGGTGTTGCCCGCGATGTCGTTGGTGCCGGCGAGGATGACGACGGCTTCGGGGTGGAGGTTCACGACGTCCTGACGGAAGCGGACGAGCATCTGCTCGGTGGTCTGGCCGCTGATGCCGCGGTTGACGTAGGGCTTGCCGGGGAAGAACTTGCCGCCGTTACGCGTCCAGGCGTCGGTGATGGAGTCGCCGTAGAAGACGACGCGGCCAGGCTGATGGGCGGGCAGGGCGGCGTCAGCAGCGGCGTAGCGATCGAGCTGCGCCCAGTCGAGCTTCGAGAGGTCGGGGCGGGACGGCTTCGCGGCCTGCGGTGGTGCCGGGAGCGGAGCTGCCGGGACGGGCACGGTTTGAGCAGACGCTCCAAGCGCCATCGTGAATACTGCGGCCAGCAACGCCTTCGACTTCATGTGCTTCTTCTCCAGTAGCTCCGGTTGAGCGACCGGGCAGCGCATTCATCTTACATGCGGAAACGTTTCCATTGCGTCGCATGCAGCGGGGCGAGAGGTCTAGGCGACCGGGGAAGAGTCGCAAAGCATGGCAGCGTAACGATGTGCGCGTTCGTGCGAGGGTGCGGTGCTGGCGTCGAGCGCGGCGAGTTGCAGCGCGAAGTTGCCGACGGTGCTGCTTTCGGGCGAGCCGAGGAGGACGGGTTTGCCGGAAGCCTCTTCGGTGAGGCGGCGGAGGAAGGCGTTGCGGCTGGCACCGCCGACGGCGTAGATGCGAGTGAACTGCTTGCCGCTGAGGCGTTCGAGCTGTTGCAGCAAGGTGGCGTAACGAGCGGCGAGGCTGTGGAAGATGAGCGAAGCCATGGCAGGAGCGGCGGCAGAGGATTCGTCGAGCGGCGTGAGGTCGCGGGTCTGACGCTGGGTGTTGATGCGGGCGGGCATGTCGCCCATTTTGAGGAGCTCGGGGTCGTCGACGTCGAGGAGCGTATCGGGCGTGGGAGCGAGTTCGGCGGCAGCGCAGAGCGCGGCGATCTCCCAGGGGCTTCCCTGCTCTTCCCAATGCAACATGCATTGCTTGAGGAGCCACATGCCGTTGACGTTCTTCTGCAGGAGCGTGCGGTCGCGGTCGAGGCCGAGGTTGGTGAACTGCTCGGCGCGAGCTTCTTCTCCGTTGCAGGGCTGCAGGACGGGCGTGCCGACGAGCGACCATGTACCCAGGCTGATGTAGGCCCAGTCTTCGCCCGCGGCGGGAATGCCCGCGACCGCGGAGGCGGTGTCATGGCAGGCGGGCGCGATAAGCGCAGTGTCTGCGAAGGCCGGGAGGTCCGCGAGCGGGCCGCGGAGTTTGCCGACGAGGGTTCCGGCGCAGACGATCTCGGGCATGGTCGCGGGAGGAAGTTCTGCGGTTTGCAGGATCTCCGGGGACCAGTGGCGCGTTTGCAGGTCGATCATCTGGGTGTGCGTGGCGTTGCTGTACTCCGCAACGGGGCGGCCGCCCCAGCGGTGCAGCAGGTACTCGGGCAGGTTGAGCCAGACGGCGCCGTCGGGTTTGGCGGCGAGGTGGTCGGCGAAGCGCTGGTAGAGCGTGTTGAGCGGCTGGAGCTGGAGGCCGGTGATCTCGCGCAGGCGGTCGGGGCTGATGCGTTGATGAAGCTGATCGGCGGCGGCGGCGTTGCGTTCGTCGCGGTAGCAGAAGGGAGCTTCAAGAGGGTTGCCGGAGACGTCAAGGCGAACGTAGTCGACCGCCCAGCCGTCGACACCGAGGGAACGAATGCCTTCCGGGGCAAGCTCTGCACAGAGGCGGAGGCCGTGGTCGACGCCGCTGAGGATTTGATCCAGCGGCCAGCGCATGGTGCCGTCGGGGGCGAGGACGGGGCCGTTGGCGAAGCGGTGGACGAGCTGCATGTGCGGGAGGCCGTTGGCCCAGCGCAGCAGGCTGACTCGGCAGCTTTCTGCGCCGAGGTCCACTGCGACAGATGCCCGCGTCGCCGCGGGCATCTCTTCGCGTTGTTGGGTCGAACTCACCGCAGGAAGGCCTCGATGAGGCCGCCGTCCACGGGGATGAGATGGCCCGTGGTGCAACGGGAGAGCGGACCAGCGAGGAAGAGGATCGCTTCCGCGTTGTCCTTGGGGTCGATGGGGACGTGGGTGAGGGTGCGCTGCGCGTAGAACTCGGCGAGAGCGTCGCGGAGGTCGTCGTCGCTGGCTGATTCCGCGAAGGGAATGTTGTACTTCGCGAGCGAAGCCTTCACACGGTCACGCGGGAACATGGTGGAGCCCTTGACGACGGTTGCGGGGCTGATGCCGTTGACGCGAACGAGCGGAGCCATCCCCACGGCGAGCTCGCGCACGAGGTGGCTGAGCGCAGCCTTGCTGACGTCGTAGGCCTCGCTGCCGCGCTTGGGCACGACGGCGTTTGCAGAGCTGGTGAGCACCAGCGTTGCGGGCACACCCTGCTTCTTGAGCAGCGTGTTGCATTCTTCCGCGAGGCGGAAGTTGCTGGTGACGTTGATGTCGAGCGTGAGGCCCCACTGGTCGTCGCTGATAACGCCCGAGGGCGACGACGGGAAGATGGCCGCAGTGTTGACGACGATGTCGAGGCCGCCGAAGGCCTTCACCGTTGCGGCGAGGGCTTCGCGGATGGCTTCGCGCTTCGTGATATCGATGGAGGTGAAGGCGACGGCTTCCTTGCCGGCGATGGCCTTGCACTCTTCCGCAACGCGCTCCGCCCCAGCGACGTCGCGGTCGGCGACGACGACGTGTGCGCCGCGTTCTGCAGCCAGCAGAGCTACTTCACGGCCGATGCCACTGCCACCACCGACGATGAGAGCGATCTTGCGGCTGAGCTGCTTCTCGGGTGGCTGGCGACGGATCTTCGCTTCTTCCAGTGCCCAGTACTCGATGCGGAAAGCCTCGCTGGGTGGGAGGGCGACGTAGTTTTCAAAGACGGTGAACTGGTCGGCGCTGGCAGCCGGACCTGCCTGCGGAACGTCTTCACACTTCACGCCGCCGCCGAGCGCGCCTGCACCTTCCATGACACCGATGGCGTTGATGTAGAACTCACCGGTGAGACGGGCTTCGGTCTTGTTCTTGCCGAAGGTGAACATGCCAACGCCGGGAACGAGCACGACGGTGGGGCTGGCGTCACGCTGCGCGGGCGACTCCGGCAGAGCGTGCCTGGTGTAGTACTGCGCGTACTCGGCGCGGTAGGTTTCGAGCGCGGTCTCCACGATGGAGGCAAGCTCTGCCGCATCGCCAGAGGGGTTCCACTTGAGGAACATCGGGCGGATCTTGGTGCGGATGAAGTGGTCGGGGCAGCTGGTGCCAAGGTGCGCGAGCGGCTCGGCATGGTCCGAGTTGACGAAGCGCAGAACCTGCTCGGTGTCAGAGAAGGAGCCGATCCAGCGCTGCTTGCGCGAGACCGCGCCACGCAGAACGGGCATAAGCGCTGCCGCGATTTCGCTGCGGTCGGTGCGGGTCTCCGCCTTCGCACCGCCGAAGGACTTGTGGCCTTCGCGGAGG
The DNA here is from genome assembly GCA_028283655.1 of Acidobacteriaceae bacterium. NCBI lineage: Bacteria > Pseudomonadati > Acidobacteriota > Terriglobia > Terriglobales > Acidobacteriaceae > Acidobacteriaceae bacterium. Next base: position 3,140,894 of record JAPWKE010000003.1, read on the forward strand.
CTGTGACGCTCAATGAACTGGCCGAGCTGGTCGATGATGGTGATGGTGTTGAGGTAGCACTCGCGCTGCGTGTCGCCCCAGGTGAAGAGGCCGTGGCCGCCGAGGACGACGCCGTCGCAGCCGGGGGTTTCTTCAACGATGCGGCGAAGCATCATGCCCAGCTCAAAGCCGGGGCGCTGCCAGGGGAGCCAGGCGAGCTTATGGCCGAACTCCTTGTTGAACTCTTCCATCTTGGCCTTGCCGTTGGCCGACGCCGCGAGGGCGATGGCCCAGTCGGGGTGAAGATGGTCGACGTGCTCGAACGGAAGGAAGCCGTGCAGCGGCGTGTCGATGGAGGCTGCGGTCGGGTTGTTGTTGAAGGTGACGAGCGGATAGAGCGCGACCATGCCGTCTTCTTCCGCAACGCCCTTGTACTGCTTTTCTAGCTGGAGCAGACGGTCGAGGTAGAGCGTAGCGAAGCCGGCGCGCTTGATGGAGCCGAGGTCGCCGCCGGAGCCCTTGACCCAGAGCACCTTCACAGGCTGCTGCGAGACGGGGTCAATGGTTTCCAGCTTGGAGCTCGTGTTGCCGCCGCCAAAGTTGGTGATGCGGAGATCAGAGCCGAGGAGGTTCGAGCGGTAGCGGAGCAGCTCAGGTGCGTCCAGTTTTGCGGCTACGGCGTCGTCCCAGCGATCTTCCAAAAACTTCAGTTGTCCGGTGTTATTTCCCTGCTGCACGATGGTTCATCCTCTCTATTTCAGGCGTCGTCATGATCTCACGACGAAAACCAATATGGCAATTATTTCTCATTTGAATTTTGCGTCACCCTACGACGCAGGCTAGGCGTAGCTGCCGACTGCGCCACTGTTGGCTGCGGCGCGTTCCTGGCTGATGCGCTCGACATAGCCGCCTTCGTTGAGCGCCTGCAGCGGGTTTTCGTGCAGACCGTGCTGCTTGCGCCACGCCTTGACGAGCGGGCGGACGTCGGTCCAGAAGGCTTCGCGGAAGAGCTCTTCGGCATCGACGAGGCTGCAGGACTGCTGCAGATCGGCGAGCTTTTCCTGGTCAATGAGCGCGGCACGGGCGTAGAGGTCCTGCGCGGCCATCACGCTCTGGATCATCGCCTCGATCTTGCCCTTCATGTTGTGGCTCTGGTCGATCATGTAGGCGACGTCGTTGTCGGCGCCAGGGCCCGCGCTGTGCAACTCGTGGAAGATGCGGAAGAGCTGGTAGGGGTCGATGGAGCCGAGCGTGAGGTCGTCGTCGGCGTACTTGCGGTCGTTGAAGTGGAAGCCACCGAGGGCGTTGGTGTGGATGAGCCAGCAGACGATCTGCTCGATGTTGGTGGCGGGAGCGTGGTGGCCGGTGTCGACCAGGACCTTGGCCTGCGGGCCGCAGAACTGCGAGAGGTGGGCGGCCATGCCCCAGTCGGCCACGTCAGTGTGATAGAAAGCGGGCTCGAAGGGCTTGTACTCGATGAGCATTCGCTGGCCGGGAACCATGGCCGCGTAGGAAGCGGCGAGGGAGTCTTCGAGCCAGCCGATGCGGCGGCGCATGCTCTGTGTGCCGGGATAGTTAGAGCCGTCGGAGATCCACATGGAGATGTCGCGGGAGTTGAGCGCGGCAGAGATTTTGATGGACTCGATGACGTGGTCAACGGCCTGCTTGCGGATGCCCGCGTCTGGGTTGGCGATGGAGCCGAACTTGTACTCCTGCAACTGGAAGAGGTTGGGATTGATGGAGCCGGGGGCGATGCCGTTGGCTGCGGCAAGCGACTTGATGCTGTCGACGTCCGCGAGGCCGTTGGGGAGGTCCCAGAGGACGTGCAGCGCGACCGTGGGAGTGCAGCCGGTGAGGCGATTCACTTCGCCCGCGTCGGCGAACTTCTCTGCGATGGTGTTCGCTGCGCCGGGCTGAACGAACTTGCCGAAGCGCGTGCCAGTGTTGGCAAAGCCCCAGGAAGGGATTTCGATTTTGAAGCGGTCGAGCGCTGCGAAGACCCGTTGCTGCGCGTTGCTTTGTGTGGCGTCCATCTGTGTCATGTCCCTTCTTTTTCCACCAAAATCACGTACAGGAACCGGGGTCCGTGTACGCCTTTGACTCGTGTCATTTCGATATCTGCCGTCGCCGAGGGGCCGGAGACGAAGGTTGTCGGCATGGTTGCCGTGGGCGCGAGGCGCGCAATGGCTTCAGGCACGGTGGCGACAACCTGGCCGGTGCGGATGACGCAGAGATGCGTGTCCGGCACCAGGGTGAGCGCGCGGCGGCCTTCAGCAGGGCCGTGCTGCAGAACGAGGGTGCCGGTTTCTGCGATGCCGACGGTGCAGAGCGTGAGGACGCCGTCGAGTGTGTCCAACTCCGCGTGCGTGAGTGCGGCGTCGTCAATAAAAGCAACGTCTGCGGGACGCCAGGCCTGCGGGAAACCAGCAGGCAGGCCGACGCGGCTGGCGGCTGATGCAGAGATAGCAGCCGCGACGGTCTGCGCGACCTCTGCCGAAGTGCAGCGGAGAACGTGCGCGTCGTAGTCGAGGAGGCGGTCGATGAACTTTTCCAGGACGGCTTCGCGAGAGCTTTCGCTGGCGGCGCGATAGTCGCGGGGAATGGCGGCCTCCGCAGCGTGGGCTGTGGTGTTGGCTCGGGTGATGGCGGCGAGAATGTCTGCGCGTGCGCTCATGAACGCGGCTCCTTCTGGTCGCGCTGCTCCCACCATTCGCGGAAGGTTTGACTAGGCATGCCGGGGAGGTCGCGGGTGGCGGTCCACTGGCCGAGGAGGCCGGGGAGCCAGGAGACCCAGCGCTCGCCGGTGGGGTCTTCGCGCTCGAGCACACGCTGGGTGATGCGGCCGAGACGTTGCGCGGCGCGGAAGCGGCGTTCGCTGCGGAAGAGAAGGCCTGCGGTCTTCATGGCGACGGCTTCGGGAGCGAACGAGGATTTGCGGAGAACGACTTCGTGGCGAAGATGCACGAGCACTTCGGGGATGTTGATCTTGACCGGGCAAACCTCATAGCAGGCACCGCAGAGCGAACTGGCGTACGGCAGCGATTGTGCGTGCTCCAGGTGCATCAACTGCGGCGTGAGGATGGCACCGATGGGGCCGGAGTAGACGCTGCCGTAGGCGTGGCCGCCGGTTTGTTTGTAGACAGGGCAGGCGTTCTGGCAAGCCCCGCAACGGATGCAGTGCAGCGTCTGGCGGCCGTGCTCGTCGGCAAGGACGTCGGTGCGGCCGTTGTCGAGCAGGATGACGTGGAACTCCTGCGGGCCGTCGCCTTCGCGAACGCCGGTCCAGATGGAGTTGTATGGGTTCATGCGCTCGCCGGTGGCGCTGCGAGGGAGCGTCTGCAGGACGACGTCGAGGTCGCTGTAGCTGGGCAGCACCTTGTCGATGCCCGCGATGGTGATGAGCGTCTTCGGCAGCGTGAGGCACATGCGGCCGTTGCCTTCGCTTTCGACGACGCAGACGCCGCCAGTGTCGGCGAGCAGGAAGTTGGCACCGCTGACGGCGACGGGGACGCGCAGGAAGCGTTCGCGGAGGTAGAGGCGAGCGGCCCCGGCGAGTTCGATGGGATCGTCGCTGAGGTCGGTAAGGCCCATCTCGCGGCGGAAGATCTCGCGGATCTGCTGACGATTCTTATGCAATGCAGGCACGACAAGATGCGAAGGCTGGTCTTTGCCGAGCTGCACGATGAGTTCGGCGAGGTCCGTCTCGTAGGGGTGGATGCCAGCGCGCTCGAGAGCGCGATTGAGGCCGATCTCCTCGGTGGTCATCGACTTGATTTTGAGAACTTCGGGCTGGGCTTCGAAGCGATGCAAGGCTTCGGTTACGAGCCGAATGACGATGGCGTTGGCTTCTTCCGAGTTCCGCGCCCAGTGGACCTGTCCGCCAGCCTGAATGCAGTTGGCTTCAAAGCGCTGGAGGTTTTCGCTGAGCGTTGCCATGCTGTGGCGGCGGATGGCTTCGCCGGCCGAGCGGAGATCCTGCCACTCCGGCAGTTCGCCGACGACACGAGCGCGTTTGGCCTGGATGACGTCGGTGGCGTGGCGGACGTTCTTGCGTAGCTGCGAATCGGCTACGGCTTTGGCCGCGATGATGGGAAATGGGGCCGCAGTGCGCGGGTCGAGGGCGTGATCGCTCATCGTGCCTCCGGATCAGATTCGTCGGAGGCGAGAATTTCAGCGAGGTGCATGGCCTGAACGCCGGTCTGCTGACGGTGCAGCGCGCCCTCCATGTGCATGAGGCAGCTGTTGTCGGTGGCGGTGCAGAACTCGGCGCGGGTGTTGAGCACGGCGTTCACTTTGTCGGCCAGCATGGCGCTGGAGACGGCCCCGTTCTTGACAGCGAAGGTGCCTCCGAAGCCGCAGCACTGGTCGGCGCGTTCGAGTTGAACGAGGTCGATACCGCGGACGTTGCGCAGGAGTTCGGTGGGGCCGTCGCCGAGGCCGAGGCCGCGGAGGCCGTGGCAGCTGGGGTGGCAGGTGACGCGATGGGGGAAGTAGGCGCCGACGTTCGTGACGCCGAGGCGTTTGGTGAGGAGCTCAGAGAACTCGAAGACGCGTTCGAGGATGGCGGCGGTGCGCTGCACGATGCCGGGGTGCGAGCCGGTGGCATCGAGGGTCTTCGCCATGCCGGGGTAGTGGTCGCGCATCATGGCGACGCAGCTGGAAGACGGGACGACGACGGCGTCGGCGTCCCAGAACTGGTCGATAAAGCGCGGGAGCAGCGGAAGTGCGTCTTCCTGGTACCCGGTGTTGTAGTGCATCTGTCCGCAGCAGGTCTGACCGGCGGGAAAAGTGACCTCGTGGCCGAGGCGCTCAAGCACCCGAACGACAGACTTTCCTGTGTTGGGAAAGAGGGTGTCGTTGTAACAGGTGATGAACAGCGCGATCCGCATGAGGCCTCCGCCGGGCAAATAGCCGGGCAGAGGATGTGTATCACAACGGAAGATTCAAATGCGAATTTATTTCTAAATTGGATACTTCCGCGGGGGTTTAGGAGCGCTTCCCTGAAGCTGCGGAAAGGCCGTGGCTACTGGTTGCGCTCGGTGCGAACCCAGCTGGCGGAGCCGTCGGCGGCGGCGCGGGTCTGCTTGCGGAGAACCAGCTTGAAGAAGAGGTACTTTGGCACGCTCAGAAGAGCGCGGAACATGGCAGCAGGCTGCTGCGAGAGGAACGCTGAGACGACGACATAGGGCACGATGCTGAAGAGGCCGAGCGCAGCGTAGGCGCGTGTGATGCCGACGGGAAAGAGCAGGCCGAGCACCAGCAGTGGAACGGCCGAACCTACGGGCAAGGCGAGGAGGTCGAGCAGAGGCTCCAGCAGAGCAGGGCGGCCACGGAGGACTTCGCGGAAGAGCGGCCCGGCGAACTGGCGGCGCATGGCGGAGCGCCCCCCCTCCCAGCGAGCGCGCTGCGTGCCTGCGGCGGCGTTGTTGTCGGGCACTTCGCCGTGGACTTCGGCGGCGTCGAGGAAGGTGACCTTGCGGCCTGCGCGGACGAGGCAGAGGTGATACTCGAGGTCTTCGACGAGCGAGTGGGCGGTGTAGGGCAAGGCGCGGAGCGTGTCTGCCGAGAGCGCGAAGCCGTTGCCGAAGATGCCGCAGGAGAGCCCGAGGTTGGCGCGGCCACGGGGGCGCAGCACGTTGAAGCCGTAGAGGCCGAGCGCGAGCAGGCGCTGGCGGTCGTTGTCCTGGGCTCCGGCGGCGATGTAGCGGGCCTGCACCGCGTCGGCTCCGGCAGCGAAGGCGGCACAGGCCTGGGCGATGAGCTGTGGCGTGACCTGGGAGTCTGCGTCGACGACCATGACGGCGTCGGCGTGGCGGTCGAGGGCTTGCGCGAAGCCGTAGAAGAGGGCAGCCCCTTTTCCCCGGCTGCCGTCGTCCTGCAGCGGGAGCACGGTGGCTCCGGCGGCGAAGGCTTGCTGGGCCGTGGCGTCAGAGCAGTTGTGCGCGATGACGAGGGTGAGTGCAGGCGAGACGCCGGCCGCGAGGACGCTTTGCACGCAGGCGGTGATGAGCTTTTCTTCGTTGTGACCGGGAATGATGACGGCAAGCCGGAAGGCTTCGGAGTCCTTGGCCACAATGGGTGTTGCGGGCCAAAGGGCGGCGAGCGAAAGCGCAAGCAGCTCCACGACGAGGGGAAGGGTGGGCAGCAGGAGGAGCGCGGCGATGAGGGCAAAGGCAACGTGCAGCACGACTTCTCCTGGCGACAGGTGCAGGCGCACCGGATGGCTAGATTCTAGACTGGAGAGCGTGAGCCCCTGGATACAACTTCGGAACCTGACGCCTGCGACTCCCGGTGCGCCAAACCTTTTCTGTTTGCCCCATGCGGGAAGCGGGGCTGCGGGGTTTTATCGGTGGCGTCGGGCGCTGGGCGGGCTGAACGTTTGCCCGGTGCAGTTGCCGGGGCGCGATGCGCGGATGACGGAGCCAGCAGCCACCAATGCCAGTGCGCTGGTGGAGATGATGCACGCGGCGCTGGTCGAGCATCTGCAAGTGCCGTACGTGATCTTTGGACACAGCATGGGGGCGTTGCTGGCGGCGCTGTGGGCGCAGAAGATTCAGCAGCAGGGTCTGCCTGCTCCGCTGGCGGTGGTGCTTTCCGGGCGAGGTGCGCCGGGGACGGTGCCGGTGTTTCCCCAGCTTTCGGAGATGAGCGACGAGGAGCTGGCGGGCGCGCTGGATGCGCGGTTCGGCGGGAACTCGGGCACGATGCTGATAGCTGACCCGGAGCTGCGGGCGCATTACATGCCGCTGCTGCGGGCGGACCTGGCGCTGGTCGACAGCGCGGACGCGGCGAAGTTTACGGAGCGGTTGCAGGTGCCGGTGGTGGTGGTGCGTGCGGCTTCTGACCCCGCAGTGCCGGAGGACAAGGCAGAGGCGTGGCGCGAGTTTACGGCGAGGACGTTTCGTGTGGAGACGTTGCCGGGTAACCATTTTTCGCACTTTGCGGAGAGTGAAGGCGCGATGCTGGAGCTGTTGCAGAGAGTTGCAACTACGGCTGCGTCCAGCTAAAGACGGTCATGGAGAAGGGCGACAGCGGTAGCGTGGCTGCGGCGTCGATGCTCTTCTCTGCCGTGTCGCGAAGCTTTACGTGCTCGCCGTTTTCGTTGGAGTCTTCGATGTGGTCGGCGGTGAGCGTGGTGACCTGCACGCCGTTGCGATTGGCCACGATGCCAGCGAGATGCACAGGCAGAGCGCGGTCGCGGCTGAGGTTGAAGACGACGAGCGAGTGCTTCGCCCCGTCAGCAAAGGCGAAGCTCTGCAGCAGAGGAATGTCGCCAGCGGCGATCTTGTCGTTGGTGCTGGCGGGCTGATGCCAGGTGGGGTTTGCCCCGGTGGACTCGGTTGCGACCATGTTGCCAAGCAGGGCGCGGTTGATGGCACTGAGGGCGAGGAAGCCGGGGCGGCGGAGGTTGGTGGCTCCGCCCATGTCGACCACACCGCCCCAGAGGGGCGTGTTGCGCTTGGGGCCACCCCTGGAGGTGAAGCCGTTGGCGTACTCCGGCAGAGCGAAGAAGCACTGGTCGGTGATGCCCTGCTCGCGCAGCATCAGCAGCATGTGGTCGGCGACGGCGAGACCGCCGCCGAGCGAAGGCACGGTCTGGTCGATCTGCTGTTGCGTGATGTTCGGCGAACCGGTGGCGGTGCCGAGGTTGACCTCGTAGACGTTCAGACGCTTGCCGTGCGCGGCCTTCTCAAGAGCGGCGCGTTGCTGCGCGAGGCCGCCGCCGGAGGTGTCCCACTCCGAGGGCTGCGCGAACATGGAGCCGAAGATGGATTCGCGGCTGGCGGCGTCGTTGAACTCGCTGAAGAGATAGGGCGCGACGGAGAAGGAGTCTGCCTGCCCGTTGGCGGCGCGAGCTTCCTGCTCGGTCCACCACGGCACGGCGAACCATGAGCCTGCGATGAGATCAAAGCGCTGCGGATGGAAGTAAGGCGAGGTGCGGGCGGCGCGGTAGACGCTGGCGATGCGCTGACCGTAGGCGGTGGGGTCGTGCAGCGCGGCACCGGAGAAGGACATGGAGTTCCACTGCTCGTTGCCGAGTTCGAGGTGGATAACGGGGAAGGCGTCGGTCCAGGGTTTGGCGTGACCGAGCGCGGCACGGCGGCCGCCGTAACGGGTGCTGGCGGGGGCGGAGAGGAACTCGATCAGGCCCTGCATCTCCCACGGCGAGAAGCCTGCGGGGAGAGAGATCCATGGTTCGGCACCGATGGCCTGTGCGAGTTCGAGCACCTCCGGCACGGAGTAGGCGATGTCTTCGTGGGTCTTGTCCTGCGTGCTGTAGCCGGTGCGGCGGCGGGAGAAGGAGGGCGCGAGGAGGTCGTCGAGCGAGGCGCCGAAGTTGCTGCCGTTATCCATGAAGCGGAGGATGCCGGGGTGCGCTTCGCGGAGGGCAGAGACGACTTCGTCGCGGAAGGCGGTGGGGTTGCCGGGGGTGCGGGCGGGGGTGAGACTGACGTCGTCGAGCAGAGCAGAGGAGTTGTCGAGCACGAACTGGAGTCGCACGCTGCCGAGCGCGCCGGGCTTGTCGTCGGCGCGGAAGCTGAAGGTGTACAGGTGCCAGGCGGGCGTCAAGGGGATGGACTTCTCGAAGAAGTGCGCCGCGCCGTGATGCGTGTCCAGACGATCGAGCGCGAGGCGAAGGGTGTTGGCTCCGCCAGCGGCTTTGGCGCGGAAGCTGAGCGTGTAGGTGCCGTGCAGATGAACGAAGGAGTGCGTTTCGAGGGTGTCGAAGTAGCTGGCGAGTTCCGCGTGGCCGCAGGCACCGGCTGCGTTGACGCGAACGGCCTGATGCGAGGCGCTGCCGGGAGGCAGATCGCCGCGTTCGGCGACGGCTGTGGCTCCGCAGGCGAAGCTTGTCCACCAGCCGGCGGTGGGGTCGCCGGGCTTGTCGGCGCGGACGAGCAGGAAGTCGTTGTCCTGGGGCTCGCGGTCGAGCGTGTTGAAGGCGAGCGAGTAGCCGAGCGGAGGCGTGGCGGCGTGGCTGTCCGTGACGCGGGAGATGGCTCCTGCGGCGGGGCCGCTGAGGACCTGGACCCAGGCGCCATCGAGAAAGTGGTCGGGCCAGACGGTGTAGGGGTTTTCGTCCGAGCAGGAGGACTGGCCGAAGTGTTTGCAGCGGAGGATCGTCTGCCAGGTTTCGCCTTCGAAGCCAGGGTTGCGCTGGATGAGGTTGCGCGCCATCTGGCCGGAGTCGTAGAAGGTCTGTCCGCTGAGGTTGATGCCGAAACGCTTGACGCCGGAGTGCAGCACGCGCGGTGTGACACGGATGGTGGTAGCGTCCTGCGCTTCGCTGACGCCAACGGAGGCGAACGCGGACAACGCCAGCAGAGCGAGGCTTCTACGCGAGAACATGGTTGAACTCCAGATGGCGCTCGACGGGGTTGACGCGGTTGAGGACCTGCGACCAGCCAGCGATGAGGAAAAAGAGCTGATACGGCTGGTTGCCAAGGAAGACGGTCGCGATGGTGAGCAGGATGCCTGCGAAGGCCCCGAAGAGCGAGTAGGCGAAGAAGCGGTCCATGCGGTTCTTCGCCACAACAGCGGCGAGGATGAGACGGACGAGGCACTCAGCGGCGAGCAGGCACATCGCGCCTGCGCCGACCCAGCCCTGCACGAGCCAGACGAAGAGGTACTCGTTGTCGATGGAGTCCTGGCCGGGGGCGCGCGGGAAGTCCTGTCCCCAGCCAAAAGCGCCGCCCTGCTTGGCGATGGGAATGTAGTTATCGAGGAGTTGCTGACGGTACTGCGCGGTCTGGGCTTCGTTGCTGGCGGGGTTGGGGTCGCTGACGAACTTCTTCGCAGCAACGTACCCTACGCCGAGCAGCGGTAAGGCAACGAGCGCAAAGAGAAGGCTGTTGCGCCAGATGCGCTTGCTCTTGCCGATAAAAGCGATGGGCAAAGCGAAGACACAGCCGAGCCACGGACCACGGGCCTGCGTGGTGAAGAGGAAGACGAAGAGCACCATGAAGATGAGCGTCTTGACGTTGAGCGGATGGTTGAACCACGGAAGCTTTTCCGGCCAGGGCTTCGCGTAAGCCAGCCAGACGGCGAGCATGATGGCGAAGAGGATGACGAGGCCGGCGAGTTCCGATTGACCGTAGGGACCGGAGACGCGGCCAAAGCCCCAGCGCAGTTGCGTCTTCCACGCGAAAGACTCGTTGGGGAAGAAGCGACCCCAGACGAGCGTAAAGGGGTTGATGCTCATGCGGTACTCATAAAACGAGATGAGCGCGCAGACGATCATGAGCTTGACGACGCGGCGAGCGGTTTCGAGACGAAGCCCGGCCTGCTCGATCAGCGTCTTGCCGATCATGTAGGGGATGACGCCTTCGACGAGGTTGTTGAAGAGGTCAAAGATGGAGCCCGTGGTGTGGCCGTTACGATAGTCCGTGACACAGGTGCTGAGCATGAAGAGCGCGATCCAGAGATCGGCCGTGGTCCAGCGCCAACGCGGCATCAGCTTGAGAAGGATGGCGATACCGATAGGAATCAGCGCCGACTGGCCCACCGTGATCGGCGGCAGAGCAGCGACTTTCCAGAAGTAATAGGACGGGAAAAGAATGAAGAGCGGAAGGTACACGCTGAGGAAGACGTGAGGCAGCGGGCGCCGGAAGAGCGCAATGAATGCAAATCAGACACGGAAGAAGGACAATGATTTGCATGGTGACAAACTGGGGCGAGAGCGGCCTGGCTTCATGCTACAGCGCATGGCTATCGTTGCAGCCAGGGTGGGTATCTGCAATGCCACCTTGCGGGCAGAGACAGAGGGGGCGGACGGTATGAGTTTTCTGCCTGCGGTGCCCGTTTTGCCAGGCATGCTCGAGGACGACGTCATCCTGTTGGCGTTGCTGCCGATTGCAGATGCGACAGAAGAAGAGTTGCAGCGGGCAACAGCTCTGCTGCCCGCTGAAGAACAGCAACGGGCAGTGCGGTTTGTTCGCCAGGAACCACGAGCGGAGTTCGTGTGGACGCGGCTGCTTTTTCGCACGATTGCGGGCAAGCTGCTGGGCTGTCGCCCACAGGAAATTGCCGTACGAATTGCCGCTGGCGGGAAACCCGAGTGTGAGGGATTGAGCTTCAGCCTGTCGCATACGCGTGGGCTGGTGGGCTGCGCGATATCGCGAAACGTGGCCGTGGGTGTCGACCTGGAACGCGAGGACATGACGCTGGAGGTGCTCGACATTGCACGCACAGCGTTCAGTGAGGCCAATGTGCGCGAACTGGAAGCCTCGCCCGACGACGAAAGCCGGATGCGGAGCTTTCTGCTACTGTGGTGCGAACGAGAAGCTGTGGCAAAGTGCGTGGGCCGAGGAATTGCGGAGCCTGCGGCGCTGCTTGGCTTATGGAAAACTGTCGATTTTCGGACGCAACCTTTATCTCTTCCAACAGGTTTTCAAGGAAGTTTGGCGTATCAAAACGACTTTGCGATGCGGGTGCGGCAGCCAGGGCTGCAGGGCCTGTATAGCGTTTCAGCGTTGCTAGAATCAGCCTAAATCCCTGCCACAAAGATGGCAGAACGGGCCAAAGGAAACGTTTCCCTTACGTTTCTGTCCAAAATACGGACAAATGGTTACCAACGGGTGAGTGTCCCTGCGTGCAAAGTGGCATGGGATCGTTGCCTCACTCGTGGAACCATCATTACTCTGCGGTACTGAACGTTTTTTCTACCGGAATCTGTCTACGATGATGCGTCGAAACTCTAGAGTTGTGTCCCTCTTCGGACTACCCATCTGCAATGTTGCGATGGATCGCGCAGTCGCGAGCATTGAGTCGCGCATCCGCTCCGGTGGAACGTATCAGATTGCGACAGCGAATCTGGACTTCGTTCGCAACGCTCGCCGCAACCCGGAACTGCACCGCGTGATCTGCGATTGCGCGATGGTGCTACCGGATGGCTTCCCGCTGGTGTGGGCCTCAAAACTGATGGACCGCCCGCTGCGGGAACGCGTTGCCGGTTCAGACCTTACGGTAGAACTCGCAAAGCTTTCAGCCGAAAAAGGCTATGGCATCTTTCTGCTTGGCTCGTCCGATGCCAGCGCGCAGGAGTCCATGCGCGTGCTCAGTGCGCGCTTCCCTGGCGTGAACTTTGTAGGACAGTATGCCCCGCCGCCCGCATCGCTGGACAAGATGGACAACACCGAGATTCTGCGTCGGGTCCATGCCGCGCATCCGCATATTCTGCTGGTGGCGTTTGGCAATCCGAAGCAGGAGTTCTGGATCCATCGCCATCTGGAGCAGCTGCGCGTGCCGATTGCGATCGGTATCGGCGGAACGCTGGAGATGATTGCAGGGACGTTGAAGCGCGCGCCCAAGTGGGTGCAGGCGCTGAATATGGAGTGGGCGTACCGCATGATGCAGGAGCCCGCACGTCTGCTGCCTCGCTATGCCCATGATTTTGGCGCGCTGCTGCGCTATCTGCCGCGCGAAGTGATCGCGCAGCGGATGCAGAAGAAGCGCAGCAAGGGCGACATGATCCGCATCGACCAAGAGCGCGGACACCTGGTCGCACAGGTGCGTGGCGCGCTGACCGGGCCGCTGTGCGGACAGATGCGCGATATCGTTTCCGATGCCATTCGCCGTGGCGATAACGTCACGATCGACCTTGCGGATGCTTCGCAGGTTGGCGCGGATGGACTGGGCTGCCTGCTGGATGCACGCCGCAGCCTGCATAGTCGAGGTCTCGATTTCTACCTTGTCAGCCCGAGCGGCAGCGTTCGCCGGGTGCTTGATGCTTCCGCACTTCGCTCGCTGCTGTATGAGCAGAAGACGCCGGAAGAGAAGAAAGTTCAGCAGTACCCAGAGGAGTCGTTGCCGGCCGTTGATCGCATGTCTGCGTAATCAACTTGATTCAGCAGATGTTTCACTGCGGGGCCAGCCACCTAAGATATGTCCATGCCTTTCGGGATTCACGAACGCGCCGCACGCGCCATCACGCTTCCTGTGATGTTTGCTGCACTGTTTGCGGCCAGCGCGCAGGCGCACTCCCAAAGCACACCGCTTACGACTCCGACTTCGACAGAGAGTGGAGCGATTCCCGCAAGCGTCTTCTCTGATCTGCTGCAGACGCAGCCCGCAGAGAACCAGCCGTATCAACTGGGGCGCGGCGATGCGATCAGCGTGGTGGTCGAAGGACGGCCGGAGCTTTCGAGCAAACAGATTGTCGGACCGGATGGCAGCATTACGATGCCGCTCGTCGGCTCGATTGTGCTGGTAGATAAGACGCGCGATCAGGCGTCCGAAGCGATTCGCCAGTCACTGCTGAAGTACTACACCTTCCCTGTTGTGACGGTCACGGTGGAAGGCTACAACTCCAACCGCGTGCTTCTGCTGGGTTCGATTTCGACCCCGGGGATGCAGGTGTTTGACCATACACCGACGCTGCTGGAGGTTCTGGCGCGTGGCGGTGGAGCGACCCATGGTGGCTTGAACAGCCGAAGCGGCGGAGGCTATGGCGGCAACAGCGGTGGCGGAAGCAGCGATCCGATGCCGGACAAAGCCATCATCTATCGCAGCAACGAGACGGCGATTACGCTCGAGGTTCGCAAGCTGATTGCGAGCGGAAGCCCGCTGGCGAACATTCGCCTGAAGCGCGACGATGTTGTGTTCATTCCCTCCAGCACGGACCGCTTCGTTTCGGTGCTGGGACAGGTGCAGCGCCCGGGTTCGCAGATGCTGGAGCAGCAGACGACGCTGGCACGCATTCTTTCGGACGCTGGCGGGTTGCTGCCACAGGCAGGCAAAGACCCCAAGATTCGCATTATCTCCGCAACAACGGGCAAAGAGCAGGATGTGCTCTTTAAAGACGTGCTGAGCCCGCGCACCTCCGAGGTGAAGCTCGAGGCCGGAGACATTATTTATATCCCGCAGAGTGGCTTCAACTCTGTGACATACACGATTGAACGGCTATCGCCGCTGGCAACCATCTTCACAACCGCAGCTCTACTGAACCAGCACTAAAACGATGAGCAACGACCTCAAAAACGGCACGATCGTCCGCGGAACGGACCAGGACTTCGCCTCGGGTGAAGCGGGTGCGCGTGCCGGTCGTAGCGCAGGCGCAGCGGCGTTTCGGCTGGACATCCGCCGAGCGTATGCGATGCATCGCAAGGCTGCATGGGTTGCGGGACTGAGCGTGTTTCTGCTGGTGCTGGCGTACGGCGTTTCGCGGCCAAAGAAGTACGAGGCCGAGGCGGTTTTCTATGTCGCGCCGGTGCAGCGCGATGTGCTGAACACGAACAACACGCAAGGCTACGACGACGCCAAGTACAACGCGACGCTGCAGCAGTTGATGCAGACGATGCAGCGCGTGGATGTGGCTGAGACGGCCGTGAAGACGCTTCCCGAAGGTGTGTGGCGCGGGAAGAAAGAACCGGTTCGGCTGGCGGCGATTCGACTGATCAGCGGGCTGACGGTGCAGCGCGCAGGCAGCAGCTTTCAGCTGGTTGCCGATCTGCAGGGCGATGACGCGGAAGGCACTGCGGCGGCGTTGAATGCATTGTCAAAGGCGTTCATCGAGCAGGTGAAGACAGAAGCTGCCGGGCCGATTGATCAGCAGCTTGTGTTGCTGAACAGTGAGAAAGATAGCGTGACGGACGCGCTGGTGAAGGCCCGTGCGCAGCAGGCGCAGCTTTCCTCCGCACTCGGTGTAGCACGGCTGAACACGGACGCCAGCAACCCGTTTGATGAGAACGTCAACCTGATTCGCCAGCAGATTTATTCGTTGCAGCAGAGCCGCCAGATGCAGGGCGGAGGCTACGGCGAACAGTCGGGTGGTGGAGCGGTTTCGTCTACCGGCAACCTGGTGAACTCGCTGAGTTCGCGCAAGGCGCAGCTGCAAAGCCAGATGGCTGGCATGACGCCTGCGAACCCAATTTATCAGCAAGACCAGGCCGAGCTGGCCGTGACAGAAAAGTCATTGTCCAACGCAAGTGAGCGGTTGGAACAAGAGAACAACGAACGCGATAGCCGTCGCCAGCGGGCTTCGGACGAGCGTGCAAAGAGCCTGGAAGCTGCGCTGAAGGCACAGATGGAGCGCCAGAGTGCGACCGCTGCTGCCGCGGCCCCGCAACTACAGCAGTATGCTGCTCTGACGAGCGAGATCGATCGGCTGCAGGTGCGTTCCAATGCGATTGACGAGAGCGAACGCACGATCGAACTGGAGCGGCGTTCGCCCTCGCAGGTTCGCGTGGCTGTGCCTGCGAGCACGCCCCCGGGCCCCGTTCCGGGCAAGCGCAAGCTGATTACGGCGGCGTCCTTCCCACTGGGACTTCTGGCTGGAGCGATTGTAGCGCTGCTGGCGCATACGCGTGATCGTCGCATCTTCCTGAGTCGCGATATCGAGCAGATACTGGGCTTCCGCCCGATGGCTGTTCTGCCTGTGGCTACAGAGGTTTCGGAGCCGGTCCACAACTCGTACCTGCTGCGACTGGCGGCGGCGATTGAAAACTCCTATCGCAATGGCGGAGCGCGGACGTTTGTCTTCACTGCGCCAAACCCGGAGACAGATGTCGAAGACCTCGTCTTCCATCTACAGCTCAAGATGAAGGACCTGGGATACTCTGCGCTTTGGATTGACAGCGAAACGCTGCTGCGCGCGGAGAAGGACTTCGAAGAGGCGTATGGCCGCGGACCTTCGATGGACGAAGACACGCGGTACTCGGAGAAAGGCACCGATGGCTACGCCGCCGCGCGCCTGGCATGGCTGCAGCGCGACTATGACCTGGTGCTGATCGATGCTCCGGCGCTGACGATCTCCGGAGAAGCTGAGTATGCGGTTCGCCGCTGCGATGCCACCGTGCTGGTAAACGAGAGCGGTGTGACGACGCGCGATGATCTGCAGCTTGCAGGCGAGATTCTGGAGCGGATCGGTCTTGGCGGCGTGGGTGCGGTCGTGAAGGACCTGAAGCTGGAGAACGCGGATGTGATCTTCCAGAACGCGGTGCGCAAGGCCGAAGCGGATCATGCTCGCCGGGTTCCACGTGAGCCGCGCGACAATGAAGGATCCTGGCAGGTGCTGGAGGCGGGAACGACACGCGAACTGGTGCTGCCGGGTGATCCTGTGGCGCGCAGTCGCCGTCGCAAGCGCCCCGAAAATGCGGCGTATCCTCGTTTTACGCAGACACGGTAAACGTCTGCTACCCAGTCCACGTCGTTCCCGGTACCCATCATGTTTGAACATATTCGCGAAGACTGGCGAGCACATAACCGGGACTGGACGCGGCAAGGCTTCTGGGTAATGGTCGTCTACCGCTACGGGCGCTGGCGCTATGGCATTCGGCCGCGCGTGCTGCGTGTTCCGTTTTCGTTCCTCTATAAGTTCATGAAGTTCTGGGCTGACTGCGTGCTGGGTGCGGAGATTCCGTGCGAGGTGCAGATCGGCCGGCGGTTCGTGCTGGAGCACACGGGAACGATTGTGATCAGTGGCGATGCGGTGCTGGGCGATGATTGCGTGCTGCGCCACGGCGTGACCCTGGGGCTGAAAAACCGCGGGCTGCGCGGCTCACCAAGGCTGGGCAATCGCGTGGATGTTGGCGCAGGGGCAAAGCTGCTGGGGCCGATCGTGATCGGCGACGATGTTGCGATAGGCGCGAACGCGGTGGTGCTGTGTGATGTTCCAGCGAACCACATCGCGGTGGGCAATCCGGCGGTGATCAAGCCGCGCAAGGTTTCGGCGCGATGAGCCAGATTGCCAGGCTTTCGGTGGTGGTGATCGGGCGCAACGAAGGCCCGCGGCTGGAGCGCTGCCTGGCGAGCGTTCGCGCAATGCGCAACGATGGTTGGGAGAGCGAGTATCTCTACGTCGACTCGGGTTCGACCGATGACAGCCTTGCTATTGCAGAGCGCAATGGCTTCACGACGATTCCCTTGCCTGCTGGAAAACCTACGGCTGCGCGCGGACGCAACGCCGGATGGCGTGCCGCGACGGGCGATGTGGTGCTCTTCCTCGACGGCGATACCGTGTTGCACCCGGAGTTCGTGGCCGAGGCGTCGCAGTCGTTTGCTGACGCGGAGACCGCGGTGATCTGGGGGCATCGGCGTGAGCTGTATCCCGAGCAGACGATCTACAACCGCGTGATGGACCTGGACTGGATCTACGCGCCGGGATGGACGCCGTTCTGCGGAGGCGATGCGCTCTTTCAGCGCAACACGCTGCTAGCGGTGGACGGCTTTGACGAGACGCTGATTGCGGGCGAGGAGCCGGAGCTTTGCCGCCGGATTCTAGCGCGTGGCGAGCGTATTCTGCACGTTGACCAACCGATGACCGGGCATGACCTTGCACTGCGCTCGTTTCGCTCATACTGGCAGCGCGCGGAGCGGGCAGGACATGCGTATGCCGAGGTGGCTGCACGGTTTGCCGAGAGCGGATCGCCGTTCTGGCAGGATGAGGTGGCGCGCAACCGCAAGCGGGCCATGCTGCTGATGGGGCTGCCGCTGGTTGGGTTGGTGGTCTCGCTGCTGTTTCTTTCGCCGTGGCCGCTGCTTGTGGTCGCTGCGCTGCTGCTGGCGCTGCTGCTGCGGACGGCGTGGAAGGCGAGATGGAAGTCCAGCAACAAGCTGACGCTGCTACTTTACGGAGCGCACTCCCACTTGCAGCAGATTCCGATCTACTTCGGTCAGCTTCGCTTTGCGCGCAATCGCAAGGCGGGCCGCAAGGCCGATCTGCTTGAGTACAAGTAACCGTCTGAGCTAAGCATATTTGCGGATGAGCGCGGCGCGCTCGGCGAAGACGGCTTCGTCGGTGAAGCGCTGACCGTTCTGTGCGGCTGCCTGCATCAGCGTGACAAGTTGCTCGCGGTTACGGCTGAGGTCCGCAAGGAGCGTGCCGAGTGCGGCGGTATCGTGCATCGGGACAAGCTCACCACCGCCGTGGCCCTGGAGAAGATCTTCGGCGAAGGCGTTGCGGTAGCCGAGCATCGGCGTGCCGGTGACGAGGGTTTCAAGCAGGATGCGCGGGGACTCCGGCGTGATGTGCGTGAAGAGCAGGACGTCGGCGCTGCGGAGGTGATCGAGCAGCACGGCGCGGTCGGCGACGAAGCCGGGGTACTGCACGATGTCTTCGAGGCCGAGACGCTTGCGTTCGGCGAAAGCTTCGTCATGCAGCGGACCTTCACCCAGCCAGATGGCGTCAAGCTCAGCACCGCGGTTGCTGGCCTCTGCGACAGATGCCAGCCACTCAAGCGGGGCCTTCATGGCGTCGAGACGCCCAGCGTAGACGACACGAAGACCGCTACGGGTGCGAGCGTCCGCGACCTTCGCGGTGAGTTGCTGGGTGGTGATGAGGTCTGCGGGTTTGGTGTGGACGTCGTGGATAAGGTGGTTCGCGCCTTTGCGAAGCCACGGGGCATAGGCGCGGAAGCAGTCGTCGCCGTGCCAGAGTCCGAGCGTGGCGTGCTGAATGACGTGGCGATGGTAACGCTCCATCAGCGGGGCTTCGACGGCGACGCGCAGACGACGCGCGAGGCTGGCTCCGATGGCGGTTTTGCGGATCAGGTCATGCTCTACGCGGTCGGTATGGATGGAGTAAGTACGCTTCTGCGCGATAGCTTCGAGAGCCGCGATCGCTGCCCAGTCGCCGACCGTTCCACCAATGGCAAACTGCAGATGTCTGGATTGGCGAACGCCTTCGGCGAGTGTTGCGCGGGTGGTCTTGTAGGTCTTCGCGAACTCTTTTGGCGAGTAGGCCCAGGGCAATGGATCGCAGAGGAGGCGGTCGGCGTGCTGCAGTTCGCTGACCTTGCGCCAGGTGAAGCCGGCGAGCGAAGGGATGAGGCTTTCCGGAATGACAGGCGCGGCAATGCGAAGGGGGCTGAAGGATTCGGCCCAACGATCAAGGCCGTTACCTGCCTGCGACTCGACCCACAATTCGCCTTCGTGGAGACGGAACGGCACGGGCAACACAAGGTACATGCTGCTGAGTTCTTGCGAGGCTTGCACGGCGGTGGAGGTCACAGGCGTTCACCTCGTAGGTCTTGCGCGGAAGCGCCGATTGGCCTTGCAGGAACGCCTGCGACGACGGCGTTGGCAGGGACGTCTTTTGTCACCACGGCGTTTGCGCCAACGGTGGCGCCGTCGCCGATGGTGACACCACCGAGCACGGTGACGCCGCGGCCGATCCAGACTTCGCGGCCAAGCACGATGGGCTTTGCCGTGTGACCGGCGTCGCGGAGAGGGATGCCTTCGACGCGGACGTGGTTTGCGTCGCGCAGGCTGGCGTACTCGCCGATCATGGAGCCGTCGCCGATGGTTACGCCAGCCATGGCGACGAGGTGGACGCCGCGCGAAAGTACGCAGCCCGAGCCAACAGTGATGGCTGCGGCTTCCTGCGTTTCAAGATGCGTGCCGGGATAGAGCAGGCAGTGCTCGCCGAAGCGAATGCGGTGGGTTCCGTAGACCCATTGCTTGCCGAGCACGACGGTAGAGCTGGGCAGAGACTCTCGCAGTTGGGCCGCAAGGGAGGCGAAGCTGAACAGGCGGCGCGTGGCTTCGCAAAGACCGGCGCTCGCTCGAAGGAGCGCGACCAGAGGAGCGGCCAGAAGCTGTTTGCCGGAACGTGTCATGCTGATTTGCCTTACCCCTCTGCTACCACGGTGCGGGCGGCGATATGCGTCCACCCTTTGTCTCATCCCACGCCTGATCAAACAAGCGGCTTAATGTTTTGAAGTGATGCGCGCGGGCCTTGCGCTCCGGTGTGCTGCTGAGGTCGTTGCGCCAGGCGCTGGCCGTGTAGAGAAGCTGCTCCATCCACTTGGCCAGGCGGGCTTTTTCTCCGTGGTGCTTGCGGTAATAGAGCAGCGTGCTGCGCATGCGCCACAGCACAACCTGCGCGGCAGCGGAGGAGAACTCCAGCGTCTTGAGCGAGCGCGAGCTTTCGCCGCCGATGTGCGTGACGACGATCTCGGGCCAGTACCAGATCTCCCACCTAGCCTGCTTGAGGCGATAGCAGAGGTCGACCTCTTCGTAGTAGAGGAAGAATGCGGGGTCGAACGCTCCGACTTGCGCGAGGGCTTTGGGACGAAGGATGGCAAAAGCTCCGGGAACCCAGTCCACTGCGGCCGCGACGTTCTGGTCGGCCCAGGTGCGATCAAGCCCTCCGAAGAGACGCGAGTGTGGATAGCGTGTGGAAAGCCCGGTGAGCACCGTGGCATCGACCCAGAGGCCGTGGAAGGTGCGAGCGGAGGGCTGCCAGCCGCCGTCGCGACCGATGAGGCGAGCGCCGCCCATGCCGCAGCGCGGCGTAGCGTCCATGCGCTCCATCGCCAAACGCAAGCCGCCGGGAGCGAGGAAAGCGTCCGTGTTCAGCAACACGATGTAACGGCCGGTGGCCTCTTTCAGAGCGACGTTGTTCGCGTTGCCGAAGCCGAGGTTTACGTTGCTGCGGAAGAGCCGAACCTGCGGAAACTCGCGCTCAATCATCGAGGCGGAGTCGTCGCGAGAGGCGTTGTCGACGACAAAAATTTCGGCGGTCAAGCCTTTCGTCTCTTCGAGCACCGCCTGCAGACACTCGCGGGTCAGCGACTCGGTGTTGAAAGAGACAAGGATGATGGAAACATCGAACGCAGGGGTACTCATGCGTCGACCGCCTCGCGAGCCAACTCTTGCCGGAAGATGTCGGCGAGCTTGCTGTGGTTGCTCATGAGTCGGTAGTGCCCAAAGACGCGGGCGCGCGAGGAGTTGCCCATGCGGGCACGCAGTTGCTCGTCGGTAGCGAGAGCGCGTAGCGCCGCGGTGAGACCGTCCACGTCGGCAGGGGCGACAAGCAGGCCGTCCTGGCCGTTGCGGATAAGCTCGCTGATGCCTGCGACCGTTGTGCTGATGCAGGGGATCTCCAGCGCCATCGCTTCCATGAGCGCGACGGGGATGCCTTCGGCGAAGCTGGGCAGAACGAAGAGGTCTGCGGTTTTGAGCAGGGCAAGTGTCTCAGGATGAGATTGCGCGCCGGCGAAGTAGACCGAGTGCTCCAAACCATGAGTCTGCGCGAAGCCCTGTAGAGTCGCCAGCTCCGGGCCGCCGCCAACAAGTGTTGCCGTGATCGCGAGACCTTCCGCACGGAGAGTGACGATGGCTTGCAGCAGCAGGCGCTGGCCTTTCTCCGGCACGAGTCGCCCCACGCAGACGACGTGCGGCGTATTGGTTTCGCGAGCGACGATGGGCTGCTCTGCCAGCATGGTTTCCGGCACGCCGAGGCGAGCGACGTGGAGCTTATGCCACGAAGACGGCGGGAGACGCTGCATCAACTGGCTCTTGGCAAACCAGCTGATACATAGGATGAACGCTGCCTGCTGCAGCTTCTCGGGCATCTGGTACGTCCGGAAATCCTGCAGCTCTTCCGGGCCGTGGATGGTCAGGCTGTATGGAAGCTGCCAGGCGATGGAGGTGAGGTAGCCCACGGAGGCGACAGCTCCGCCGAAGTGTACGTGCAGATGCTGCAGCTTCTGGCGGCGCATCCAGTCGCCGACCAAAAGAGCTTCGGCAAGATAGGCGAGCCACATGAGGCGCGTCTTCCAGACAAGCCCGCGCACGCGCAGCACAGCGCCGAGGCCGCGAAAAACAACGCTCGGATGAGCAGCAGAAAGAAGCAGCAGACGGGACAGGAGCGCAGCTTTTGATCCGGCTTTGACGTAAAACGTTGCGGACGCTTCCTTCGCTTCGAGCTCCGGCAAGTGCGCCATGGGGCGGTCGGGAGCGTTGATGGACGCGGTTTCGATATGCAGGCCGTGGCCGCGAAGCCCGAGGACTTCATGCAGAAAAAAGGTATGCGAGATGGCAGGATAACGACTCAGCAGATACGCCATGCGAGGCGTACTCTGGTGCTCCTCCACGATGTCAAACGCTACATCGCCTGCAGACATCGCATCCTCTCGTTGTGGCATGACGGAAGTATACCGAGGGCACTCTACTGCAATGCATGATCTCATCTGCGACTTGTGTGGCATCGGTAACACTTGCACAATGTTGCAGCGCCAGCAAAGATAGGATCGTGCCCCAGCAACAGCCCAGCACTGTCGCTTCCCCGTGGGAAGCACGCCATAACAACTTCGACGCTTTGCGCCTGGCGCTGGCGTTGCTGGTGCTGGCTTCGCACTGCGTTCCGCTCACCCTGGGTTCAGAGAACAGCGAGTGGATCGCGCGGCTCACACATCGCCAGTTGACCGGAGGAGCGATTGCGGTCGACCTCTTCTTCGTGATGAGCGGCTTCATGATTACGGCGAGCATGGAACGCTCCAAGACGGCGTGGCAGTTCGCCAAGCGACGTATTACGCGTATCTATCCGGCCTTTCTCGTGTGTGCCCTGCTTGGCTTCTTTGTCTTTGCCAGACTGGGGCAGGCGGAGATGCTGGCGTCGCCGCTGCATCGGTTTGGCGACTTTCTGCTGCAGACGTTGCGGCTGCGTGAGTTCACCTATAGCAACGCGTTTCTGACGAACCCCTACCCCGGCCATGCGATCAATGGCTCGATGTGGTCGATCCAGTATGAGTGCTGGTGCTACGTTGGCGTGATGCTGCTGGGCGTCGGCGGGCTGCTGCGCCGGCGGCTGTTGCCGCTGATGTTCTTTGCGGCTGCGCTGGTGATGAGCGTGTTGTTTCTGACGCGCGGCTGGATTCTGGGCGGCAAGTTTTTGGGCGTTCTGCTGGGCTCGCCGCAGTTGTGGGCACGGCTGCTGCCTTATTACCTGGCGGGTGTGGTCTTTTATCTTTACCGCCGTAACATTCCGCACCGTGCGGTGATGGCGCTGGTGGCAGTCGTGATGCTGGTGATTGCGGCGCGGGTTCCGTATGGCATTGCAGCGGTCTTCCCTGTTGTAGGGACGTACCTTGCGTTCTACCTGGCGTATGCGCCGTGGCTTCCGTTGAAGCAGGCCGGGCGCTTTGGGGATTTCTCCTACGGGCTTTACCTGTATGCGTTTCCAGTGCAGCAGATGCTGGTGCTGGCGGCGCATGGGCGGATTACTCCGCTGGCGCTATTTCTGCAAGCGGCTCCGTTGACGCTGCTGGCCTCGGTAGGTAGTTGGTATCTTGTAGAGCGACGGTTTCTGCGGCGTGGGCGCGGACATGAGTCGATCGTGCAGGCGATGAAGCAAGGATAGATTGCCTGCCACGGCGAGCAATTATGTGCCGGGCCTTTCGCCCTTGAAATCTTCGGAGAGACTATCTGGGGCGAAGCCCAGGCTGATCTATGGCGCGCCGTTGGCGCTTGTGACTTGCAACTCGAGTTGCAGGGCTTCGGCGTAGAGCTCCAGCACGCGGTCGACCTTCTTCTCCCAATCGAAGTGCTGCTCGATGCGGTGGCGGCCTGCTTGTCCCATCGCGGCACAACGCTCTGGTGAGTCGGCGAGCGAGCGGAAACCTGCAGCAAAGGCAGCGATCATGCTCTCGCGGCTGGTGGGCGGGACGAGGATGCCGCAAGTGGCGTCAAGGTAATCCGCCGGGCCGCCCCAGGCGGTGGCGATGACAGGTTTGCCGACGCTCATCGCTTCCAGCACGACGGCTCCGCCGCACTCATAGATGCTGGGCAGAACGAGAGCGGTCGATTGCGCGAGCAAGGCGGCGCAGTCCTGCTGCGAACGCCAGCCGAGGAAGCGTACGCGATCCACAAGCCCCAACGTTGCGGCGAGTTCTTCCCAGGCAGAGCGCATGGCACCGTCTCCGACGACGTCGAGCGTGGCTTCGGGAAGTTGCGCGAGGGCTTCGAGCGCGATGTCGAGGGCCTTCCAATCCACCAGGCGCCCCATGAACAGGAAACGCGGTGTCTGGCTCCCTGCAATCGTTGCAACGGCTGGCCAACGGGCGAGGTCAACGCCGTTCTCGACGAGTTCCACAACACGGCCGCGTGGCTGCACAGGCAGAGCTTCGGCGGTGCGCTGGTTTGCGACCAGCAGCAGAGCGGCTTTGCGCTTGCCCGGCAGAAGGCGATTGCCTATCCCGCTGAAGAGGCGGCCGAAGGAAACCAGCGCGCTGACGACGGCCGACTCTGCCTGACGAAAGGCTGCGGGGTACTCCATGCCGCCGTTCATGGGGCCGATGATGACCGGTGCGCCGACGTCGTAGATCAGCGAGGGGAAGCGCGGGGAGACGGGGATAGGTTGGTGAACGATCGTTCCCGGCACGATAAGTTTGCGCACCATACCGCGCTGTGCGCGCTGGGTGAGCAGCTGATTGGCGAGACCGAAGGTCGCCTCGGAGATGCGGCGCGGCAGCAGCAGGGAGAGACGGTAGAAGAGCTTCTGCAGCGTCATGTCCGGGACGAAGAGCAGACGGTCGAGTTCGGAGGGAAAGAGCTCGTGAAGCTCTGCGCGTGTGCGTTCGTGCGTGAGCAGATAGGCGTCTACGTCGCGTGCGCGGAGCACGCGGAAGTAGTGGTACGGCAGAGAGGCTTCACCGCCGAAGCGCACCGAGGCGTGCTCTGCGACGATGACGACACGTCGTACTGAACTCATGCGCCAGAACCGAAGAGCTTGTAGTAGCCGAGCTTGCCGATGAGGCCTTTGAATGCCTGCTCGCGCTCGTAGCGTTCGCGGGTGAGCTCGACGAACGGCATAGGCTCGCGCTGCATGGTGGCTGCGAGGTCCTGCGCGGCGCGGCCCTGCTCGACGATCTGAGGAAGCCACCACTTGGCTTCGCCACCGGCGTGGAAGCACTTCAGCGAGCTCCACGGTTCGGATTGCAGGATGCGCTTGCCGGTTGCGCCAAGCTTGACGCGTACGCGCTTGAGTTGCGTACGGTGCCAGCAAACCCACAGACTGGGGTCGAGATAGCCGCCTCCGCTGCGCATCGCAATGGCCGCCCACATGATGGCCTCAACGTGCATTTTGCGCGGCAGGGGCTTGCCGTCGGCGAGCTTAGTGACGAGCCAATCCACCCACTCGAGCTCGCTCATCTCCGGCGTAAGACGCCAGTGCGCGACGCCGATGTCGACGTGGCGAGCAAGTGGGATGCGAGCGTTGAACGCGGCGCGAACGGTCTCCGGAGGAAGCAGGCAGTTGGGCTGCTGCCACATCAGCAGAAGGCCGGGATCGGGCGTCTGCTCGAAGCGGAAGCGGTTGGGAAAGTAAAGGTCCGGATCGAGCAGGATCATCTCTGCGCCAGGATCGGTGAGCAGAAGAGGATCGGTGATCTTACGCCAGCACGGGTGCCCGTGACGGAAGGCGCGGAGGTTTGGGTAACGCGCGAAGCGGTCGGCTTCAGCGTCGTTGAGGTCCGCCTCGGAGTGCACACTGCAGCTATGCCGCGAGTCGGGCGCGATCTCTTCGAGCACGCGCTCGAGCTGCGTGCGGTCCTCGGCTGAGTCCGTGATGAGATGCAGCGCAAGATCGTCAGCACTCTGCGCAAGCAGTGTTGTGATCGCAAGCCGCGCGTAGTCCAGCGAACGCGGCGAGAGAACCATGTAGACAGGTCGAAGTTGGTTCATCGCTGCACCTTCTGCAATGTCTTGACGATAGCGGCGGCCATGTCATCCACCGCGGGCTCGAGGAAGATGCGTTCGTGGTCGCCGCGGATTTCGTGGATCTCGACGCCTTCGGGAAAGTACTCGTTCCAGCCGAGATCACGCGGCCCGGAGGCGTAGTCCTGATCGGTGGCGCGGAAGAGAATAAGCTTGCCGCGGTACGGATGCTGCTGGTAGCGCTGCATGGCAACGTGGTTCACATCCCACGCGACCTTCAACGAAGAAGGCATGCGACGCGAGCCAAGCGACACCAGCGCGCGGGCCGTAAAACGAGCGGCGCGTGTGGCGAGCTTGCTGGTGATGTACTTCACCTGCGCGCTCATGCTGAGGTGCATGGTGTTGCCGCGAATCTGACGGAAGCGGCGATCAAACTTTGCCTGCGTCGGCATACTGTTGCGGAAGCGTTCTTCAAAGTGCTTGGTCTTGGAGTCGAGCATCGAGAGATACGCAACCTCTTCCCCCGCATCGCGAAGCTGCTCCGACATCTCCGCCGCAACGGTGCCACCGAAGGAGTAACCGAGCAGATAGTACGGGCCCTTCGGCTGCACGGTTTTAATCTCGCGAATGTAGAACGCGGCCATATCTTCCAACCGCAACAGAGCGCTCTGGTTCTGCAGCAACGCCTGCGATTGAATACCGTAGACCGGTTGGTCTTCGCCGAGGCGGCGCGACAAGCCCATGAAGCTGATGACATTGCCGCCAACCCCGTGCAAGATGAAGAGCGGAGGCTTCGAACCCTCTTTGCGGATAGGAACCAGCGAACTAACGACGCCAGCGTCATGCTGCCTGCGGATCAGTTCGGCGATGTCCTGAATCGTTGGCGAGCTGACGAGCGTGGCGAGGCCAAAGTCCACGGCAAAGATGCGGTTCATCTTCGTGACAAGACGCATGGCAGCCAGCGAGCCAACCGCGAGCGAGAAGAAGCTGGCAGCGGTGCTGATGCGTGGAATGCCGAGCGTCGCCTGCCAAATGTCTGTCAGTTGACGCTCCAGGAAGTCGCGCGGCGCCTGGAAGGACGAGACATCGCTGGCCGAGATGCGAACGCCCGCGTTGCCTGCGGCATCGAAGACGTCAGGCAGCGCTTTCCGATCAACCTTGCCGTTGATGAGGCGAGGAAGCTCGGGCAAAGCCACGATCGCGTTCGGCATCATGTACTCCGGCAACGATGCGCCAATAGTCGCTTCAAGCTCACGAACCAGTTGCGGAGCTTTGTCGTCGTCGGCGTGCAGAGGCGCATCGACGTACGCGATCAGACGAGTCACGCCAACGCGCTCTTCATCATCTTTCAACACATGCTGCACAACGAGCGCTTCGCGCACATGCGCGTGCTGCTCAAGCACGCTTTCAATCTCTCCCAGTTCGATGCGATAGCCACGCACCTTGACCTGGAAGTCCATGCGGCCCATCAGGCGCAGCGTGCCATCGGCATCGATGCGCGCGGCGTCGCCGGTGCGATAGATTCGGCCGGGGCCAAAGGGGTTCTGCTTGAAGCGGTCGGAGGTCTGCTCCGGGCGGTTCCAGTATCCCGCCGCTACGCCTGCGCCTGCGATGCAAAGCTCGCCACGACGGCCAAAGGGCACCGGCTCCAGACTGTCGTCGAGAACGTAAAACTGCTGGTTCGGTAGAACGTCTGAGACCGGCGGCGAGGAAAGGCCACGCTGCACACGCGTTGCGGAGGACCAGATCGTCGTCTCGGTCGGCCCATACATGTTCCACACCGAGTCGCTGCAGTCGAGCAGGCGGTTTGCGAGATCCGTGGAAAGCGCTTCGCCGCCGCAGAGCACGCGTAGCTTCGTCTCTTTCGTCCAGCCTTCGTCGATCAACGCACGCCAGGCTCCCGGCGTAGCCTGGAGCACCGTTGTCTTCGTCTTCTTCAACAATGAAAGCAGTAGCGTAGGCGTACGCGCTTCGTTCTCGGTCGCGAAGACCAGACGCGCGCCGACGACGAGCGGAAGGAAGATCTCAAGCGCGGCGATATCGAAAGAGATCGTCGTGATGGCGCACCAGACATCCTGCGCCGTGAGTCCCGGTTTGCGCTGCACACCAAGCAACAGGTTGCGCAGTGCACCGTGCGGAACGGCCACTCCCTTGGGCTTGCCCGTAGAGCCGGAGGTGTAGATGACGTAAGCGATGTCGTCCGGGCTGCAGGGTTGTGGTGTGAACGCGGAAGCAGGCGCATCGCTCACCGAAGCGAGGTTCAGGATGCGAACAGCATCCTGAAGATGAAGCTCCCGATCGGTGACGAGCAGGCGCGCTTCGGAGTCCTCCACAGCCGTTTCAATGCGAGCGGCGGGGTAACGTGAATCGAGCGGAACATAGGAAGCACCTGCCAGCAAAATCGCGAGCAACGTTGCGACTGTGTCCGTAGAGCGGCCCATGCACACAGCGACTCGGTCGCCAGGGACAACACCTTCTTGTTGCAAGCGGGTGGCGATCGCAAAAGCACGCTTCTGTAACTGCGCGTAGCTCAACGAGCCGTTAGCGCACTCGATCGCAATCTGATTTGGGTTCGAAGCGGCGCGCCGCAGCACGGAGCTCTGCACGCTTTCAAACGCGCCAAAGTCGATCGGCTCGCCAACAAAGCGGTTCAGCAGGTCACGTCGTTCCGCACCAGAGACGAGCGGCAGCAGCAGTACAGGCGCATCGGGCAGGAGGATGCTGCCGTCGAGGATGCTGACCAACATACCGAGGAACGAGCGCATCGTGCTGGCACGCAGGTTCTGCGGGTTGTACTCAAGCTGGAGACGCGGGCCTTCTTCGGCGCGGTCGACGACCGCCATCATCATCTCGAAAATTGCGCCCGGACTTTCGGAACGCAGCGGGATGACCTGTAGCGAGGACGCCGGTGTTTCAATGCGCGTGACCTGCATGAACGAGGGCTGGTACAGGAAAAAGACGGGCAACTGCAGCGCCGTGCGACTGTCAGAGAAATCCTTGTGCTGGGCCAGCGTTTCAAACGGCAAGGCCTGATACTCGCTGGCTTCGATCGTCCACTGCTGAACGAAGTGCAGCAGTTCGCGGAAGGTCATCTGAGGGGTGATCTTCACGCGGATCGGCTGAATATTGATGAAGAGCCCGATCAGGTCCTGCGTGTCCTCGGTACGGTTCGCTACCGGATAGCCCACCATAAGGTCGGTCTGCCCGCTGACGCGCGCAAGCCATGCGAGGAAGGACGCGAAGAAGAAGACGTTCTGCGTGATGCCTTCGGCCTGGCAGAACGTACGCTCACGCGCGACGATGTCGCCCGGTACAAGCTGCGTTTCAATCGCACCGGTGCTACCGGCAAGATGCGCAGGCAGTTCGCTTGCGGCCTCTGCCTCATGCTCGAGGCTTACCGGCAGAAAGTCTGTACCGATGCGCTCGCGCCAGAAGCTCAGAGCCTGCTCGCTCTCTTCGCCTTGCATCCAGCCTTCGTGCCACAGCGAGTAATCGGCGTACTGCACGGGAAGCTCAGGCAAGCTGGCCTCACGACCAGTAAGTTCGCTTTCGTACAACGCGAAGAGGTCGCGCAACAGGATGCCAAGCGAGATGCCGTCACAGATGATGTGGTGCATCGTGACCAGCAGGATGTGATCCTTGGCGCCGAGCTTGAGCAGGTGCAAGGTAATCAGCGGGCCCTGCTCAAGATCAAAGGCGAAGGAAGCATGCTCACGCGTGATACGGTCGGCGGCAACTCTGCGCTCTTCGTTATCCAGCGTGGAGAGGTCCGTCACAGGCAGAGCAATCTCAAGATGCTCCAGCACAATTTGACGCAGCTTCTTATCCACTACGGCGAAGGTCGTCCGTAGCGATTCGTGGCGGTCGATGCAACGCTGGTAAGCACGCTGAAGGGCTGCTACATCCAGGTCACCGTTGCACTGCCACATGAGCGGCATATTCAGTGCAGGGTTTCCAGGCTGCAGCCTGTCGAGCGACCAGAAGCGTTCCTGAGCAGGCGTAACCGGCAACGCGTAAACCTCGGAGACACGTCGCTGGGTACACGCTGGCAGTCTTCCTGCTGCTTTAGCGAGATGTTTTCTTCGCCCATACGCACGTTAAGAGTCCTTCCTAAGGATATAGTTCTGTCGTGATACCGCACGAATAGTTTTTGGCGTCGTCGTAGCCGATGTCGCGATCGGTTGCTCCGTTGAAGGCAACGATGCCGCAATGGCCTGAATGGTACGCAAAGCCAGGATCTGCGCCGCCCGAAGGGGCAGGCCTTCTCGCTGGCAGCGTGCCGCCATGCGGAAAACCGTCAGCGAGTCGGCACCAAGCTCAAAGATTGTCTCGACCGTGCTGACCTCTTTGCGCTCCAGCAGTTCCTGCCAGATTGCGACCAACTTCGCTTCGCGCTCATTGGATGGCAGAACCATAGCCCGAGGCGCAGCCTGCGCACGGTGATTCGTCAATAGCGCCTTGCGGTCGATCTTGCCGTTTGCAGTCTGTGGCATGGCGTCGACCAGTACGATATCGCGCGGCTGCATGTACTCCGGCAGAACGCGCTGCGCGGCCACTCGCAGATCGCTTGCTTCGGCCACGTGGCCGGGCTCCATCTGTACAAAGGCGACGACGAAGGCGGAGGCTGTTTCTGTAGCTGCCTGCTGCGCGACCACGGCCTGAGCGACTCCAGGCTGGCCACGGAATGCAGCTTCAATCTCGCCAAGCTCGATGCGGTAGCCGCGAATCTTAACCTGCGAGTCGCCGCGGCCGCTGAGGGCGATGGTGCCGTCCGCGCACCAGCGGCCAAGGTCACCGGTGCGGTAGAGTCTGCCTTCGCCAAACGGATTTGCTAAGAACGCAGCCGAGGTCAGATCGTCGCGATGCCAGTAGCCACGCGCCAGGCCGTCGCCACCGATGTAGAGATCTCCGGGAACGCCCAACGGCAAGGGTTGCAGCGTGCTATCGAGGACGTAAAAGGTGGTGTTGGCGATTGGACCGCCGATGCGAGGTGTCTCGTCGCCGCGCTGCACCTGCAGCGTCGAAGACCAGATCGTCGTCTCGGTTGGGCCATACATGTTCCACACGTCGGTCGAGGTCTTTACCAGCTGTGCGGCGAGTTCGCGTGGTAAAGCTTCACCGCCGCAGAGCACCTTCAGCTTCAGATCGCTGCTCCAGCCTGCGTCCAAAAGCACACGCCACAGGCCGGGTGTGGCCTGCATGACGTTAGCTCCGGTGCGCCGCAGCAGACCGAGCAGCATGGCACCGTCGCGGGCCTCCTCGTCAGTGGCGATCACCACGCGACCGCCGGCAAGCAGCGGCATTAGCAATTCAAGCTCGGCGATGTCGAAGGAGATAGTGGTGACAGCCAGCATCGTGTCCGCTGCCGTGAAGCCAGGTTCACGCATCATGCTGTGCAGCAGGTTCATCAACGCGTTGTGATCAATCGCTACACCCTTGGGCTTGCCGGTGGAGCCGGAGGTATAGAGCAGATACGCGAGGTCGCTCTTCACAACCGTGGGCAGTACTTCGTCCGTGTGCGAAGGCTGTGGACCGGTGACGTTGATGCGGCGAATGCTGGAGACGATCTTTGGGTCACGGCCTGTGAGCAGCAGCGTCATCTGCGCGTCGCTCATGATCAGATTCAGGCGCTCCTGCGGATTGTTGGCATCGAGCGGAACATAGGCCGCGCCAACAGCCATCACCGCAAGCATCGCGCCGAGCAGTTCGACGGAACGGTCAAGCGAAATGCCGATGATGTCACCCGGCTTGACGCCTTCAGCCTTCATCCGCTGTGCGATGGTTTGCACGAATGCATGAAGCTCGCGGTATGTCCAAGCGTGGCCGTTGCATTCGATGGCTACGGCGCTGGGGCGTTCTGCAGCATAATGCGCGATGATCTGCGGCATCGACTGGAACGCGCCGAAGTCAGTGGCGGTGCGGTTCCAGGCTTCAAGCACCTGCTCCCGCTGCGCTACGGGGAGCAAGGGCAGCTTGACCACAAGCTCTTCCGGCGATGCGCTGACGCTCTGCAGCAGCTGCTTCCAGATCTCCATCCAGCGTTCGATGGTTGCGCCGTCAAAGAGGTCGGTGTTGTAGTCGCAGGTGAACTCGATGCCTGCGGGCGTCTCCATGACGTTGAGGAAGAGGTCCGTGTTGACGAACCGTTTCGCGTTCGAAGAGACGATTGCAGTCAGCCCCTCGAAGTTCATGCCTTCGCCGAGTTTCTCAAGGTTGAACTGCACTTCGATCAGCGGCATGCGACTGGAGTCGCGCGGCAGATCGAGCTCACGCAACAGGCTGCCGAAGGTGTACTCCTGGTGGCCCTGCGCGTCGAGCATAGCGGTGCGCGTTGCCTTCCAGTGCGCGGCAACGGTCTCCCCCTCGCGAAGCTCGCTGAGCATGGGCAGGAAGTGTACGCAGTGGCCGACGAGTGTTTCCCCCTCGAGCAACGCCTGCCCTGCGGTGGAGATGCCGACGACGACTTCGTCCTGCTGGGTAAGGCGATGCATCAGCATCTGGAACGACGAGAGGAAGGCGACGTAAGGACTCGCGCCGCTCTTGCGTGCCGCAGCACGAACAGCTTCGAAGATTCCGGTGGGGACGGTACCGCGGTACGTTGCGCCAGCAAAGCCGCGCAGTGCCGGACGTGGACGATCCGTCGGGAGATTCAGCCGTGGCGTGCGACCACGGAAACGCTCCACCCAATAGGCTTCGTTCGCGCGGAACTCACCGGCTGCGGTGCGCTCGCTCTCATGCAGTGCATACCCAGCGAAGCTTGACGACGTGGGAAGAGACTCCAGCGCCTTTGCGCCACCGGAGTAAATGGCTGCAACCTCTTCAAGCAGAACGTTGGCCGACCAGCCGTCGAGGACGATGTGATGGGCGGTGAGCAGCACGGTAAAGTGCTCCGCCGACTGCCGGAAGCAGATGACACGGAGCAGTGGACCACGATGCAGATCAAACGGCTGCACAGCTTCGGCGTTGCGGCGCGAGGCCACGGCCTGCAGACGAGCGTCGGCTTCAAACGCGCTGAGATCCGCGAACTCGATCTCGCCTTCGAAGGCCGGAGAGACCTGCAGCATTTCACCGGCTTCATCCACCGTGCTGCGCAGAGCGTCGTGTCGAGCGACGGCAGCGTCGAGCGCAAAGCGCAGGGCGTCTTCCCGCACGGCGCCGCGAAGCTCAAGCGTTACGGACTCGTTGAACGCACAGTTTGCCGCGTCATCCAACGAAGCCGCGAGGAAGATTTCGCGCTGTGGTTCGGTGAGCGGAACACTCGACGGAATTTCGCGCTGTAGCTTTGGTGCAAGCGCAGGGGTGTTGCTTTGCGATGCTGCAGCAATGGCTTCAGCCTCGCCCGTTGGGAGAATGCCAAGTCCATGGAGCTCTGCGATGGTTTCGCGGAACGCCTGCAGCACGGACACGATATCTGCGTCGCTATGCACGGTGGTGAGGAAGCAAGGGTAGCCTTCCTGGATGTGTACGCCGCGAGCACGCATGGCGTAGTAGAAGAGCGGGGCCATCTTCCACTCGCTGGGGAAGGAGACGTAGAACCACGAAGCAAAGCCGTAGACACGGAATGGAACGTTGCGCTCGGCGAACATCGCGTTCACCTCACCCATCATCGCAGCAGTCTTCTCGTTGAGCGTCTGCTGCATGGCGGGGCCGTGCTCGTTCAAGTGCTGCAGCACAGCGCGCGCAATTGCAAGCGCCTGCGGGTGGCGAACGAAGGTGCCCGCAAAGAACGTCATGCCGACTTCTGGTGTCGAGGCATCGCCATAGTGCCAGGCACCACCGTCAAGCGCGTCCATCCACTTTGCTTTACCCGAAAGCACGCCGACAGGATAGCCACCGCCGACAACCTTGCCGTAGGTGCAGAGATCGGCGCGAATGCCGAGGTACTCCTGGATGCCGCCAGGGGCGACGCGGAAGCCGGTCACCACTTCATCGAGGATCATCGTTGCGTCGGCGGCTTCGGTCAGCTTGCGAACTTCGCGGATGAACTCGAAGGGTTGCACTTCGGGATGGCGTGTCTGCACAGGCTCGATGAGCACGGCGGCGAGATCGTTTGCGTTCGCACGCAGCCACTCCAGCGACTCTGGTGTGCCGTACTCCAGCACGGTAACGTTGCCGACGTTGCCGAACGGGATGCCGGGAGCGATCGGCATGGAGCCTGCAGGTGTCTGACGCACGAGCACTTCGTCGAACGTGCCGTGATAGTCACCCGCGAAGTAGACCACGCGGTCGCGACCTGTGATGGTCCGGGCCAGACGGATCGCAGCCATGACGGCCTCCGAGCCTGTGTTGCAGAACGTGACGCGCTCGTTGCCGGTCATGTCGGCGAAGAGCTTTGCCACTTCGCCAGCCAGCACCGATTGCGGGCCGATCGCAACACCCTTGTTCATCTGCTCCATTGCGGCATTCACGACGAACTCCGGCGAGTGACCGAACATGATGCAGCCGTAACCGTTCACGATGTCGATGTACTCGTTACCGTCAACGTCGATGATGCGCGAGCCTTTGGCGCGGTCCGTGACCAGCGGGTAGACCATCTCCTTCCACTGCGGACGGAAGCCCGCAACGGCCCGTGGATCGGCAAGGAAGGAACGTGACTCCGCTGTGTGTCGCTTCGAGCCTGGCGTCTTCTGCACGTACTTTGCGATCAGGGCTTCGAGGTACGCGGTCTGCTCCGGAGTTGTAGCGTGCGTAACTTTCTGGATAGTGCGGAAGGAGCCATGCTTTACTTCACCCAACGCAGCGGCGTTTGGCACGGGCCTGGCTGTAGCTGCGGCCTTCGCGAGCGGCTCCATACCAGCGAGCTTGCGAAGCTCATCAATCTGCCCGGCAAAGATCGAGTTCAACTGCGCAATCTGCTGCTCGAGTGCGGCGCCCACTACACTGTTGCCTGCGGGAGCGGCTGCTTCCTGTGGGAGAACACCGTCGAGGTAGGATGCGAGCTTCTCTACCGAGTCATCGCTTTCCATCAACTGGCGGAAGCTGATGGCTGCGCCGAAACTCTTGGTGAGCACTTGCGCGGCCTGCGTCATGCAGAGCGAATCGAGGCCAAGTTCGAGGAACGAAACTTCGTCCTCTTCCGATGTAATCGTGACACCGGATACCTTGTGCAGCTCTTCAGCTACGCGGCGACGCAATGCCGGAAGGCGATCCTGCGATGCGGGTACTGCTTCCACTGCAGCTTGCGGAGCGGCTGATGCGGGTAGTGACGGCTGCGCTTCGATCCAGAAGCGTTTGCGTTCGAAGGGATAGGTTGGAAGAGCGATGCGTTGCGCTGGTTCGATGCTGGCGAAGAAGTTCGCGAGCAAGGTTTCATCACCACCAAGCCACGCAAGCGCAGACGCTTCCGCAGCATCACGAAGAACCGGTGCAGAGATAGGGGCCTGCAGAGAGGCGATCGCCTCTTCGCGAGTGCTTACAACAACAGCCGCGCGATGCTTGTAGAACGTGCGGCCATCGGCAAGCGTCCAGGCTATATCTTCCAGATTCAACTCGGCGTGATGCTGCAGAAACGTCGCCAACTCGAGGCGCATCGCCGCGAGGGCTTCCGGCGTGCGTGCAGACAGCACCAGGGGCAACGCCCGTTGCACCGGAGCAGCCGCAAACATTGCAGGAGCCTCTTCGAGCACGACGTGTGCGTTCACACCGCCGACGCCAAACGCGCTGACGCCTGCTCGCAGTGGACCCTCGCTTGCCCAGGGCTTCGCGTCTGCGATGAAGCGGAAGGGCGAGTTCTCCATAGGGAGATGTGGGTTCGGCGTGCGGAAGTGCGCGAGGCCGGGAAGCGTGCGCTCATGCAACTGCATGACAGTCTTGATGACGCCAGTGGCGCCCGCCGCTGCATCGAGATGCCCGACGTTGGCCTTCGCAGAACCGATAGTGCACCAGCGCTTTTCGCTGGTGCCGAAGACCTGGCTCAATGCAGAGAACTCGACGGGATCGCCGAGCGGCGTGCCTGTGCCGTGCGCTTCGACGTAGCTGATGGAAGCAGCCTCAACACCCGCCATGCCCTGCGCGCCTTGCAGAGCGCGGACCTGGCCGTTGATGCCGGGAGCCATATAGCCGACCTTCTCCGCACCGTCGTTGGTGACGGCGAAGCCACGGAGTACGGCGTAGACGGTATCGCCGTCGGCGACGGCGTCCTCAAGGCGTTTGAGCAGCACCATCGCCGCGCCGTGGCCGAAGACCGTGCCCGAAGCTGCGGCATCGAACGGACGACAGGTGCCGTCGGCGGACATCAGCGAGCCCTCCTGCGCGATGTAGCCGCGCTCCTGTGGGAAGGTGATGGAGACGCCACCGGCGAGCGCCATGGAGCACTGATAGTTGAGCAGCGACTGGGCAGCCTGTGCGATGGCGACGAGGCTGGTGGCGCACGCGGACTGTACCGTCACGGCCGGGCCACGCAGATTCAGCTTGTAGGCAATGCGCGTGGTGAGGAAGTCTTTGTCGTTGCCGAGCGCGGTGGCGAACTCACCCACCTGGTAGTTTGCTGCGAGTTTTTCCAGCGCAGCGCGATCGCCGCAGAGGTTGTTCAGCAGGTAGGTGTTGAGGCTGCAACCGGCGTAGAGACCGATCTCGTCGGCGTAGCGATGCGACGAGTAGCCAGCGTTCTCGAGCGCCTGTTCGGCAACCTCAAGCAGCACACGGTGCTGCGGGTCCATGCGCTCGGCGTCATGCGGTGTGACGCTGAAGAACTCCGCGTCGAAGAGATCCACGTCCGGCAGCACGCCACGAGCAGCGACGAAGTCAGGCGCAACGTCTCCAGGCTTTGCCGTGAAGTGCGTGACCGTATCTTTGCCCGCGAGGATGTTCTGCCAAAACTGTTCAACACTGGCTGCACCGGGAAAACGACCTGCCATTCCGATGATGGCAATTGACTGCTCCGGCAAAGGATTCTTTGCGGTCTTTTTCATTTCTGCGCCGCCTTTCCTTGCATTCGAATAGGACGGAATACAGATTGGGATTTCACTGCTTTCCCCGAAGCACTTGCCGTTGCTGCCGCTTCAAGAGAAGCCGCGAGCGCGCGAATGCTGGGGTGTTGAAACAACGTGAGGATCGTCACCGGCTGTGCCAGCATCTGTTCAAGACGAGTGCGCAGAGAGTGCAACAGCAGCGAGGTTCCTCCCGCTTCGAAGAAGTTGACCTCCGGATCGGGCATGGCGCGGAGACCCAGAACGCTCTGCCAGACGAAGCCGATCTTTCCTTCAAGGCCGGTCAAAGGCGCGGCAGTAGAAGATGCGGGGATGACTTCGGAAGAAGCAGCGAGAACGGCGCGGTCGATCTTGCCGTTGATCGTCAACGGCACCTTGTCGATGCGGACAAACTTTGAAGGCCGCATGTGTTCAGGAAGATGAGCGGCAGCGTGTTCACTCAACGCTCGAGCATCCATCTCTCCTACGATGTAGGCGCACAAAACGCTGCTGCCAGTGGCTACATCAGCGACAATCTGGCGCACAGAAGGATGCTGCAACAGGACGGCTTCCACCTCGCCGAGTTCGATGCGGAAACCACGCAGCTTGACCTGGCGATCGCCACGCCCGAGGTACGCCAGTTCGCCATCGGCGCGCCGACGCACAAGATCGCCGGAGCGATAGAGGCGACCTTCACCGAAAGGGTTCGGGAGGAATCGCTCCGCAGTAAGCGCAGGCAGGTTGAGGTAGCCGAGCGCTACGCCTGCTCCGCCAACGAAGAGCTCGCCTTCTTCTGCGGGCTGCAAGGCTTCATCAAGAACATGCAGATCAAGGTCGGGGATGGCGACGCCGATAAGGCTATCGTTTTCGTGCTCGGCGTCTGCCTGCAGGATGCGGCGATAGGTGACATGTACGGTGGTTTCGGTGATGCCGTACATGTTTATGAGCGCAGGCTGCGCATCACCGTGACGCTCAAACCAAGGCAGCAGCGAGCGAAGGTTCAACGCCTCGCCACCGAAGATGACGTAGCGGAGCGAGCGCACACTCTGTGGCTGGCGGGATTCAGCCTGCATGAGCAGGTTGAAGGCCGCGGGCGACTGGTTCAGCACCGTAACACCTTCGCGCTCGATCAAGGAGCAGACCGCTTCCGGGTCGCGGCAGGTTTCGAAGGGCACAAGCACGAGGCGGCCACCATAGAGCAGCGATCCCCAAATCTCCCAGACGGAGAAGTCGAAGGAGGGCGAGTGGAACATCGTCCATACATCGTCTGCGTTGAAGCCAAACCACGCGTACGTCGAGGTCAACAGACGAAGCACATTGCCTTCGGTCACCATCACGCCCTTGGGCTTGCCCGTGGAGCCGGAGGTGTAGATCACATAGGCCAGGTCGTCACGAGAGCGCGACGGCAACACGATGGTGACGTTCCCATTTTCAGTGGAAGCGAGGTCATGGATGCTTGTAGCGTTTGCGGCTACGGACAGATCATTCGTAAGAGTGATCTGAGGCTTTGCGTCTTCGAGCGTCTGCGCGATGCGTGCTGCGGGGTAACGCGGGTCTATCGGAAGATACGCTGCGCCAAGGCGAACGATGCCGAGCATGGCAGCGATCAGTTCGATGGTGCGATCGCAAACCAGGGCCACCAGATCGCCACGCTGTACACCGCGCTGCTGCAACGCCGAAGCGATACGCGTTGCCATGACGTCCAGCTCGGCGTAGCTGACGGAACGGCTGCCGAGCGTTACGGCTACATGCGAGGGTTGCGATACGGCGATGGCTGCAAAGGCGTCTGCGAGGTTCAGCACCTCGTGCAGTGTGACGGTTGCACGGCTCATAGGCGACCCTTCAAGGCATGGAGCCACTGGCCGAGGTGGCCGGGGGCAAAGACCCACGGAGCGTGGATCTGCACAACGTGCCGCAAAGCAAAGTTCCCTGCGAGGCAGGCGAGGAAGAAGACCGTCATCAGGATGTCCTGCCGCACGGGCTTCACACCATGGCGTGTCGCGCCCCACTCTGTCACGAAGTAGAGCGGAAGATCGCCTGCCGCGATTGCAACAAGTGCACCGAAGAGACCGAAGTGGTCGAAACCGATCTTGATGCCAAGGAACATCGCCGCACACCATGCGGCGTTACCGCCAGCGTTGTACGTCGAGATGCCACGCGCGAGCAGCGCAGGCGAGGTGGTGTTGTAGAGCAGCGTGTGCCACAAGCCGATGGCGAGCACGGGGATCATCCACTCGGCTTCGGAGTACGTCGGCGGATAGACCTTGATGATGACCAGACTGCCCCACACGGCCATGATGCTCAGCAAAGCAGCACCCGCGCTGAGCACGTAGAGGCGATAGCGCAGGAAGCGAGTGCGGAACTCTTCGATAGGCAGATGCGCAAGTCGGGCAGCGAACGGAAAGCCTACGCGTGAGGAGAATGCGTTGATCACCGAGCGAGGAACGTCCGAAATCTGGAAAGCGATGGAGTAGATGCCGAGCGTAGTCATCGAGACCAGGCGGCCCATGACCAGGCGATCGGCCTGCGAGGCGAAGAAGAACAACGCCGTGCCAAGGAAGATCCACTTACCAAAGCTGAAAATCTCCTGCAGGCTCTTCTTGTCGAGAAGGAAGCGATTGCGATGGCCCGGGACGAACCAGGAGATGTGGCTCAGCGTGAGACGGAAGATATTTGAAGCGAGGCTGCCTGCGACCAGCGCCCAGACGCTGGCGTGCATCATGGCCCAGGCAACGGTTACGACGAGCGAGAAGACCTGCGTGGAGCTGTCGATGAAGAAGAGGCGGCGTACGCCCATGTGGCGCGAGAGCGTCAGCAAGCCCGTGCTGTTAAAGCCCATCAGCAGGGTGTTCAACGCGAGGATCGGAAGGATCTTCGAGAGCTGCGGGTCGTGATAGAACCACGACGCAGGCACGGCCAGCAGGCAGGCGCCGAGCCACAACACGCCGCCGCGAATCACTTGAATCGTCCACGCAGTGTCGAGGAATGCGGGGTCGTCGCCGCTCTGGTTCTGGATGATGCTGGGGCCGAGGCCGACGTCTGACAACAGTGTGACACCGACGATCAGCGTCATCACCAAACCCATTTCGCCGAAGGCCGAAGGCAGCAGCAGGTGCGTGAGCACCAGGCTGTTGACCACGCGCAAACACTGGCTCAGGCCATAGTCGAGCACGGTCCACATGGTGGCGCTGACGGCACGCTTTTCCAGCGTCTTGATAGCGGCCGCATCCTCAGACGCCACAGCCGAAGCTACGCTCTGTGCATCCAGTGCCTCTTCGGTTGTCAGCGTCTGTTCCATGTCATCCGTATGAGTAGGCAACGCCTGCTTTGCGAAAGCGAAGCCTGCTTCCCTGCTCTGTTGGTGGTGCGTATCTCGTTGTGTCCTATCAGCATACGACTTGGAGCGACGCTGCTGGATAAAAACGCTAGGAGGCTCCCCGTCCACGCAGAACAGCCGGGATGGTTTGCAGGAGGATTCTGAGGTCGAGCTTCAAGCTCCAGTGATCGATGTAACGCAGATCAAGCTCGATCCACTGCGAGAACTCAAGGTTGGAGCGACCGCTTACCTGCCACAGGCCAGTCATGCCTGGAACGACGGAGAAACGACGCATCAGATGCAGTTCGCTAAAGCGGTGAACATCGCGCTCGTTCAACGGTCGAGGACCGACGAGCGACATCTGGCCGCTCAGCACGTTCAGCAGTTGCGGAAGCTCGTCCAGCGAGGTCTTGCGGAGGAACGCACCGACACCGGTGATGCGAGGGTCGCGCGTGATCTTGAAGACCGGGCCGCCCGCTTCGTTCATGTGCTCGATGTCAGCCTGACGCTGCTCGGCATCAACGACCATGGAGCGGAACTTCAGCATCGAGAAGCGGCGCTTGTTCAGCCCATAACGCGTCTGCTTGAAGAAGATAGGGCCTTTGCTGCTGAGGCGCACAGCCAATGCGACGGCCAGGAAGATGGGACTAAGAACCAACAGACCAAGCCCGGAAGCTACGACATCGAGAGCACGCTTGAGCAGCCAGCGGCTGTCGCGGTGCGTCATGCGCAGCACCACACGGCCTTCTTCGGAGTGAATACCCTTCGTAACGTCCGTGGAGAAAAGCTCGGCGGGGTAATGCGGCTCGATGCCCGCGATCGCACAGAGGCGAACAGCTCTTTCGATCTCGCCGTAGTGCGACTTCACCGGCAGAGCGATGTGCATCTCGTCGATGACGTTGTTCATCAGGAACGACTCAAGCTCTTCGAGCGAGCAGAGATAGGAGCCAAGATGCATGCGGTCGCCAGCATGCTCCGGCGCATCGATGAAGCCGAGGATGCGGTACTCCTCACTGGCGTGATGGCGAAGCTGCCAGGCCATCTGCTGCGCCATGTTGCCGCTGCCCAGAATTACGACGTCGCGCTTTACGCGGCTTTCTGCGAAGCCCGAACGCGCCCACAGCATCACCAGGATACGAGGAGCGAAGAGCACGGCCAGCGCAGAGGCAAAGAAGACCGGAATCGCAAGATCGAGTTTCGTTTCCGGACGCAGCCAGCGGCAGACTCCCCACAGCACTGCCGAGCAAGCCACTGCGGCCAACAGCACTCGCCGCATCAGCGAACTGAAATTGAATTGACGGTATAGCCCTACAGTCCACAGTATCGGGGCCCATAGCGCAGCGCACAGCAGCACCAGCACAACATCGCGCACGGTGATGACGCCGGAGAGCCAATCGCTCATCGTCTTGCCGTAGCGGTGGAGGCTGGACGCAACACCAAGCTGCATCAGGACACCCATCAACAGCACGAGGTCGACGAGCATCATGCGGGAGTGTCGCAACCACCGGTAGGTTCGGTTACGGACAATGGTCTTCGCTTCAGCCTCAGGAGACTGGATCTCGGCCTCGAAACGAATTGCGTCTTTCGAAAGTACGGTTGCCTGGATAGTCATAGGGAGGCGGAAAGTTCGGCGTGCAAATCGGCGTGCAAAGGCGATCTGTGTCGCCACATTCAAATGCTAGGCCTCCCAGAGGCATCATCCTATGCCACTTAGGGGGTGGAAGGCCTGCCGGAACGGTAACCATCGCGAACGCACCATCTGCGCGGCCTGCTCTTACACGCCTGTAGCATTTTGAAAGAATTCGAAGGTTTTCAGCGTTCCAGCCGATTTTTTACACCTCGAAGACGCTCCGCAGCCTTTCGCAGCCAAGGCACACCGCGGTCGAACCAACGACCGCCTGCAATGTCGGAGCGCGAGGAGCGTTGCCCGGCCAGCGAGATTCGCGGCCTGAGCCGCACCACACCAGCGCAGTCACGGGTGTAGTGAAACAGCGCGCCGTCGTAGTGCATAGGGCCGCCAGCCGGGTCGCCCGGCTCGCGCGCCATCATCTCTTCGAGAAACGAAATCATC
The DNA here is from genome assembly GCA_028283655.1 of Acidobacteriaceae bacterium. NCBI lineage: Bacteria > Pseudomonadati > Acidobacteriota > Terriglobia > Terriglobales > Acidobacteriaceae > Acidobacteriaceae bacterium. The sequence goes on from JAPWKE010000003.1 coordinate 3,182,544, forward strand.
GCCGCGAGCGTACGTCCGTGTACGGCGTAGCAATGCGCCAGCATTAGCGGTTCCACGACAGGAAGAAGAGGCCCGCCGGAGGAATCCGGCGTGGAAACAGAGTCTTCAAAGCCCAACGAAGCGATGTGCCACGCAGCCGTTTCGAGAGCAGTCTGTACCGCAGGCCAATCCTGCTTCCAAAGTTCGGGGTCGAAGCTGACGTCGTCTTCGAGCACCAGAATGCGCTCTAAGCCGCGGTCGCGGGCGTTACGCAGAATGTTCAGATGGCCCAGAAAGCAGCCGTAGGCACCAATCGACGGGAAGCCGTGCGCTTCAGTCGCGCGCACCCCGGGAGCAACCTGGAGACGGGCAGCTGCAGCCGGATCCAGGCGCTGCAGCTCGGCGCGAGTAGCTGTCAACCGCTCACTGCGCTCTGGCAGGTTGAGGACAAAGATGCCGTCGAAGAAGGCCAACGGCTCCTCGGGCCTGAAAGAACGCATCGCTGCCGCCTCTTAGAAGACCGTTTCCCGCGTGATGCGGCGAAGATACTCGCCGTAGGTGCTCTTGCCGTAGTTATCGGCGATGTTCTGCAGCGCTTCCGTGCTGATCCAGCCTAGACGGAACGCAATCTCTTCCGGGCAGGCGACCTTCAAGCCCTGACGCTTTTCGATGGTCTGAATAAACATGGAGGCTTCGAGCAAAGAGTCATGCGTGCCGGTGTCCAGCCACGCCAGGCCACGGCCCAGGACGGCAACGTCCAGGCGCTCGCGCTCCAGATACCACTTGTTGACGTCGGTGATTTCCAGTTCGCCGCGCGGTGAAGGCTTGATCTCCTTCGCTACCTCGACGACATCCGGCGGATAGAAGTAGATGCCGGTGACGGCGTAGCGCGACTTCGGCTGCGTAGGCTTCTCTTCCAGAGAGATGGCCTTGCGGTCCTTATCAAACTCGACGACACCGTAACGCTCGGGGTCGTTCACGGGATAAGCAAAGACGCGTGCCAGGCCACTCTTCTCTGTGGCCTCTGCAGCTGCGCGCAGGTCATGCGCGAACTCGTGTCCGTAGAAGATGTTGTCGCCCAACACGAGACAGCTTGCCTCCCCGGCCAGGAACTCGCGGCCGATAAGGAAGGCCTGCGCCAGGCCATCCGGGGAAGGCTGTATCGCGTACGTCAACTCCATGCCCCACTGCGAGCCATCGCCCAGCAACTGCTGGAAGCGCGGCGTGTCCGCAGGCGTGGAGATGATCAGGACCTCGCGAATACCCGCAAGCATCAGCGTCGAGAGCGGGTAGTAGATCATCGGCTTGTCGTACACCGGCATCAACTGCTTGGACGAAGAGAGGGTTACGGGGTGGAGGCGCGTTCCCGAGCCTCCGGCAAGAATAATTCCCTTCATGCCGTCACCGCCGACTTCGTCTCAATGCCCTGCTCGCGTTCGCCATAGTTGCTCTCGACCCAGTTGCGGTACGCCCCAGAGGTAACGGACTCAACCCACGAGCGGTTCTTCAGGTACCAGTCCACCGTCTTGCGGAGGCCGGTTTCGAAGCTCTCCTGGGCCTTCCAGCCCAGTTCACCCTCGATCTTGCGAGCATCGATCGCGTAACGGCGATCATGGCCGGGGCGGTCGGTAACGTGCGTAATCTGCTGGCTGTACGGCTGGGCGGCAGGCGCCATCTCGTCCAACAGCTTGCAGATCGTCGTCACGACGGTCATGTTGGTCTGCTGGTTCGATCCGCCGACGTTGTAAGTCTCGCCGATGCGGCCGTTCGTCAGTACTTCTTCAATCGCGCGGCAGTGGTCGACGACATAAAGCCAGTCGCGGACCTGCTGTCCGTCACCGTAAACCGGCAGCGGCTTGCCCGCGAGCGCGTTGTGGATGATCAGCGGAATGAGCTTTTCGGGGAACTGCAGAGGGCCATAGTTGTTCGAGCAATTCGTGATCAGCGTCGGCAGACCATAGGTATGCTGCCAGGCGCGAACGAGATGGTCGGAGCTTGCCTTCGACGCCGCATAAGGGCTGTTCGGAGCAAAGGGGGTGTCTTCGTGGAAGGCTGGATCTTCCGGCGACAGCGTGCCGTAGACCTCGTCGGTGGAGACGTGCAGGAAGCGGAAGTGCGGCTTCTCTTCGGCGCTCAGGCTGTTGTAGTACTCGCGGGCGGCTTCCAGCAGAGAGAAGGTGCCATCAATGTTCGTTTTCAGGAACGCCGAGGGACCAATAATCGAGCGGTCGACGTGGCTTTCCGCCGCAAAATGCACGATGGCGCGCGGGCGGTGTGTCGCAAACAGTTCGCGAACCAACTTGCCGTCCAGAATGTCGCCGTGAACGAAAGTATGGCGGGGATCGCTTTTCACCGGGTCCAGGTTAGCCGGGTTCGCCGCATAGGTGAGCGCGTCGAGGTTCACCACGGGCGACGCCGAAGCATCTGCAAGATGGTTCAGCACAAAATTCGATCCGATGAAACCAGCTCCGCCGGTGACGATCAGCGGAGATGAAGCCGAAACGGGAGTAGACATCGTTCGCAAAATTCCTTCAAAGGGCCGTCGCAGCTAGTTCGATCCGTGTTCGCTGCGAGTCGTACTTGCTCAGTTCAGCCAAGAATACTGCAAACGGCAACAGTCTGCCGCACTTGAAGTTAGCGAATAGCGCGTCGGGCAAAACTTCCGTAATGCACACCGTAACGTCCTGATCCCGAAGCGATTTCGGCCTGAGGAAAGAACGCCGAACGAGCCAACTCAACCAGCATCCAGCCGATGCAGACCAGCATGGCGATGCCGCACTTGTGCTTCAGCACGTTCAGCCAGGTAAATGGATCGGCCCAGATGACCTCCACATGCCCTTCGCCCGCCACCAGGGCGATCGAGGCCAGGGCAATCAGAATGGCCGGAAATAGGTTCTTTGTCGCTTGAAAGGGCTTCATGGCTACTCTCAAGTTTTATCGACTGAGAGCGCCTGCTTCGATAGCACATAGCGACTTCTGTGCGGACTTTCCGGTTACCGGGCCTAACCCAAACGAGGCAGATTTCGAAGCACACCACGCCCCGCCGGTAACATTACCAAGGTCTATGCGGTGACGGCCGTCGGAGCAGCACCACCGCCGCCGCTGTTCACCCGGCGCAGCACGATCCACGCATACTGCGCGGCCGACAAAGGCGCCAGCCACGCGACCCCCATCAGCAACCAGTACTGGCAGAAGGCAAAGCGCCAGCCCGGCAGGGCCTGCGACGTCATCACCACCAGCACCGCGATAATCTGCACCCCGGTGCTCGCCTTGCCCAGCCAGCTGGGGCGGAAGTCCCGCAGAGTGTTGGTGATATAAAGCAGGGTCGAGATGAGCAGAATGCCCAGATCACGGCTAAAGACCAGAACCGTAACGTAGCGCGGGATCAGGTCCACGTGCGTCAGCACCACGAAAAGCGTGGAGAGCAGCAGCTTATCGGCGATAGGGTCAAGGTACTGGCCGAGGGTCGTTTTCTGCTTCAGCAGGCGCGCCAGCAGGCCGTCGAGACCATCTGTAACGCCCGCGATCCAGAGCAGCACGAACGCCACCTTCCACTCACTGTCCAGAATTTCGATGACCAGAAACGGAAGCACGAACAGCCGCAGCATGGTCAGCAGATTGGGGACAGCGACGAGTTGGCTCAGCGATGGCACAGTCAGAAACGGATAAGGCTTCTTGATGTTAGCCCATCGTGCAGCCCTTCCACGCCGCCAATCCTTACTCCTTGGCGGGAAGTGCTTTCAGCCTGCCGATGAACTCCCGAAACGGGAGACTAAGCGGCTCAAACAAGGGGTCCTTGCGGTTGTGGAGCATGACCTCGCCGAAAAGCTTCAGCCCAACAGCCAGCGACGTAGCCTCATCTTCACTCCAGAGGCCCTTGGCCCGCTGGCGGGCTATGATCGCGAACAAATCGTCATGATTGTCGGCCTCAAACTGCAGACGGTCTTCCGGGGAGCCTGATGGCAGCTTCGCGCCCTCTTTCACAATGCGTTCCAAAGTCACTCGATACTTGTACATGCCAGATTGGATGAGGGCACAAAAGGCTTCGATTCCCCGGTTGCCGCCAGCCCAGCGCCGCCGTACACTAATAAGTAGGCGAAACAGGCCTCATTTTCCTATGCTGCGACTGACAAAAAAAGCGGACTACGGGCTGATGGCCCTCAAGTACCTCGCCGAGCAGGCGCAGTTTGCTCCTACCGGCGTTGCGGCAGCGTCTGCAAAGGCGATTGCTGAGGCCTACCATATCCCCCCCCAGCTTCTGGCAAAGATACTGCAGACGCTGGCGAAGGCCACTATCCTTGTTTCGCACGCAGGAACCAATGGCGGCTATGCGCTGGCACGCCCTTCTTCCGAGATCAGTGCGTTTGAGGTGATTCGAGCCATTGATGGCCCGCTTTTCATCACAAGCTGCATTACGATCCACGGAGCTTGCGACCTTGCCGGTCATTGCACCATCAAAGAACCGTTGCGCAAGGTAAACGATTCGATCAAAGACCTGCTGAGCGGCATTCGTATAGCCGATCTGGTCGAAGCGGATGCCTCACCGGCGCAGGCCCTTGCTGGCGGCCTGGTTTCGATCGCCCTCTAGCAAACCATTAAGTTTTGAAGGACCTCCCCCGGTCCGGTAGTACAGAAGTTTTAGGAGCCCAAAGAACCATGCCCGAATCCCTTGGAATGAACGTCGTCCAGTCGTCGCAGCCGCTGCCCGAAGGTGTGAAGCTGCCCATCTACATGGACAACCACGCAACCACGCCGCTCGACCCGCGCGTGCTGGAAGCGATGATGCCCTATCTGACTGGCATCTTCGGTAACGCAGCCAGCCGCAACCACTCCTTCGGTTGGGAAGCTGAACAGGCTGTGGACAAGGCTCGCGAGCAGATCGCAAAGCTGATCGGTTGCACGGCGAAGGAGATCATCTTCACCTCCGGCGCAACCGAGTCGAACAACCTGGCCCTGAAGGGCGTTGCCGAGATGTACCACGAGAAGGGCAACCACATCATCACCCAGATGACCGAGCACAAGGCTGTGCTCGATACCTGCAAGAAGCTCGAGAAGCAGGGCTTCATCGTGACGTACCTGCCCGTGAAGGCTGATGGCCTGATCGACGTCGAAGATATCAAGGCCGCGATCACGGACAAGACGATCCTCGTCTCGATCATGTACGCCTCCAACGAGATCGGCGTGATCCAGCCGATCAAGGAGATCGGCGCACTCTGCCACGAGAAGGGCATCATCTTCCACACCGACGGTGTGCAGGCTGTGGGTAAGGTTCCGGTCAACGTCATCAACGACAACATCGACCTGATGTCGCTCTCCGGCCACAAGATCTACGGACCGAAGGGCGTGGGCGCACTTTACGTTCGCCGCCGCAACCCCCGCGTTCAGCTCACGGAGCAGATCAACGGTGGCGGCCACGAGCGCGGTATGCGTTCGGGCACGCTGAACGTCCCGGGCATCGTTGGCCTGGGCGCAGCCTGCGAGATCGCCGGCGCAGAGATGGAAGAAGAGTCCAAGCGTCTTATCGAACTGCGTGAGTACCTGAAGAACAAGCTCGAAGCTGCTCTGGATTACACGCAGATCAACGGCAATATGGACCACCATCTTCCCGGCAACCTGAACATGTCGTTCGTTTACGTCGAAGGCGAGAGCCTGCTGATGGGCATCAACGACATCGCGGTGTCGTCGGGTTCGGCCTGCACCTCTGCCACGCTGGAGCCTTCGTATGTGCTCAAGGCGCTTGGCCTGGGCGATGACGTCGCACACAGCTCGATCCGCTTCGGCCTCGGCCGCTTCAACACCAAGGCTGAAGTGGACTACGTTGCCGACAAGCTGATCGACGTCGTGCTGCACCTGCGCGAGCTTTCTCCGCTCTACGAGATGGTCAAAGAAGGCATCGACCTCTCGAAGATCGAGTGGGCTGCTCACTAATACTGATTGAAGGACAACGCAAAGGGGGCGCGGCGAAAGCCGCGCCCCCTTTGCGTTGCTCGCGTAGAACATCAGCGGCGTCCGCTCCCAAGTTGTCTGGCAGCAGAAAGCTCTCCTCCTACAGGTTCAGCAGAGTCAGAGGGAGCAGCGATTTTGGTGTGGTTTCAACAGATGTTGTTCGTGCCTCGACACGCTCCAAGCCTTGTTGCATACTGAAGCTCTTCATTCAGCTTTGATGTGTCGCTTCTCAGGATGTGCTAGCAGACGACCAATTCACGCACCGTACACCGCAGCAGACGATGCGATTTCGACGACTTTTGGGCAATCGATGACCTAAAGGCGATCAAGCACCAGAGATAACCCATACTTCCATGCAGGTTTTAGGAGGAACACCAGGATGATTCGCCTAATGGCCCATCGGGCATTCGTGGCATCCGCCGTAATTTCCATGATCGCTTTACCGGTCTTTGCACAGGATGCAACCACCGGCAGCATCAGCGGAACGATCACGGACAAGAGTGGCGCAGCGGTTCGCGGAGCAAAAGTCACGCTGACCAACACCGACCGCAATCACGTTGAGCGTGTACTAACGACCAACAGCAGCGGCTTCTATACAGCCACGGCTCTCCCGCTGGGGAGCTATGACGTTCTGGTCGTCGACGAGGGCTTCAAGACACTGAAGGTGCAGCATCTGATGCTGCACGTCTCGGACGCACTCACCGTAAGCCGCGCCCTGAGCAACGGCGAAAACACAGAAACTATTACGGTGAACGCCGACCCGACTTCGGTGAATCTCGAAGACGCGACAAACGCCGGCCTGATTAACAGCACGCAGATCAACAGCCTGGTCATGATCTCGCGCAACTACGCAAGCCTGATCAACCTGCAGCCTGGCGTGGCCTACGGCGGCGCGACCGACAACCTGCAGCGCGGCCCGGTCGGTGTCGGTGGATCTTCGAGCACCGTGTCCTTTTCAGTGAACGGTGGCCGTACAAGCTCGAACAACTGGACGCTCGACGGCGCAGACAATGTAGACCGCGGCACCAACCTAACGCTCTACGTGTATCCCAGCCCGGATGCGATTGCGGAGTTCAAGACGCTGCGCGGACAGTACAGCGCACAGTATGGCCGCAACTCTGCGGGTATGGTCGACGTCGTGACGAAATCCGGTACCGACAGCCTGCACGGCAGCGCATATGAGTACTTCCGCAATGATTTCCTCGATGCGAACGGCTCTCTGAACAAGCAGCAGAACCAACCGATTAACAAGTATCGCTACAACGATTTCGGCTTTTCGATAGGTGGCCCGGTTTGGATACCCAAGGTCTACAACGGTAAGGACAAGACGTTCTTCTTCGTTTCAGAAGAGTGGCTGCGTGAAATTACGTACGCGCAACTGAATGCAATTGTCCCCACGCAGGCCGAGCGCAATGGAGACTTCTCGCAGAGCGGCTACATTCCCGCAAACAGCACTCAGTGGACACGTGGCCCCATTCAGGTCTGTACAGCCTTCACCTACAGCGCAGCGAACCAGCAAAACACTTGTACTGCGGCTGGAACACAAGTAAACACTTTGTCGCAGCAAGCACAGGCGTATCTCAAGGACGTCTACAGCGTGATCCCGGTGCCAAACGAGACAGCCAATCTGGCTCGCAACCTCGATCCCCGCACGATCACCAGCACCGTAAGGAATGTCTACAACAATCTGAACACTGGCGTACGCATCGATCAGCAGTTTGGGACAAAGGTGTCGCTCATGTACCGCTACATGCACGACACCTTCCCTACCTATAACGGCTCAGGTACGTTCATTACCGCTCCAATTCCTGGTCTTTCCGCCACGCAGTCTTCGTACCCCGGTACGCAGCACCTTGGCAAGGTGACCTGGCTGCCAAGTCCGACCTCGGTCGTCAACGTTGGCTACGCATACTCCAGCGGAGCGATTTATACCCAGCCTCAAGGCCAGTTGCTTTCAGCAAACTCACCAGACATTCATACATCCACACCGTATGCAAACGGGGTTGGCGTTGTCCCAACGCTTAGCTTTACCCAGGGAACGACCGCACTCATGACGGCCATCACCTCCGGGCCCAAGTACACCGACCTCGGCATCAACCACCAGGTTTTCGGAGATTACACAAAGACGCTGCACAACCACACGTTGATCGCGGGCTTTTCCTACATGCACTACGAGAAGCAGGAGAACAACTCGGCAACGACCAACCAGGGTTCCTTCGGATTCACCAATGACACGGCGTTCCCGGTCGTAACAGGCACAGGGCAGACACAGCTATCGGGTGTGGCCGAGTCGCAAGCGTTTGCGAACTTCCTTACAGGAAATGCGAACAACGGCTTCTCCCAGCAGTCTCGCAATGCTGCCGTCGACATCAACCAGAACATCTACGAAGCATTTTTGCAGGACAACTGGAAGGTGACGCCGCGCTTCACGGTGAACCTGGGCGTTCGCTATAGCCTGCTCACGCAGCCTTACGATGCAGGCGGCAATCTGAGCAACTTTGACCCGAGCACCTACACTGCGTCGAAAGCGCCGACGATCGGTGCGAATGGTCTGCTTTGCCTACCCCCTGCGACCACCTGCGTTCAGACGGGAAGCAATGCGGGCCAGCCCACATCTCCCAATACCGGAGCTGATATCGTCGGCGCGAACTACATCAACGGCCTGATCTTCGGCAATCCATCGGCGGCCAACAACAACCAGGCTTCACCCTTTGGCAACAGAGTGACAGGTTCGCAGAAGAACAACTTCGCACCCCGTGTCGGCTTTGCGTGGGACCTCTTCGGTGACGGCAAAACCGCTCTGCGCGGAGGCTACGGCTGGGCGTATGACGAGATCGAGGTCAGCTACTACGAGACCACGGTCTTCAATAATCCGCCTTCGGTTGCAACCTACTCGCAAACGATGGCGGATGCTGACAATCCCACTGGCGGTGCAACAGCAGGCACACCATCGTTGACTCCACTCAGGATTCAGGCTCTACCGCTGAACTTCAAGACCCCGTACACGCAGCAATTCTCTCTAGGCCTGCAGCAGCAGATTACCCCTACGACATTGCTGGATGTGAGCTATGTCGGTTCGCATGGCACACACCTGGCAGGTGCAGAAGACCTCAACGAACCTCGTCCGGGCGCATGGCGTGGCAAGGTGACTCCGCTGACAGCCAGTTCCGGTTGCGCCATCAACGGCCAGGCCGCGTTCATCAGCACGGCTTGCGGCATTGTGCTCAACCAGATCAAGCCTTACCTTGGCTACTTCGCGGTCGATGCGATGCAGACGATCTTCAACTCCAACTACAACTCGCTGCAGACGAAGATCACCAAGCACTTCAAAGGCAAGAGCTACATCGACGGCAACTTTACCTGGTCGCGCGACCTTACCAATGCGCAGGCTGACTACACAGGCTTCGTTCAGAACATTTACAACGTGAACGGAGACTACGGTCGCGCCGCCGTGGACCGCAAGCTGATCCTTACGCTCGACGGCGTATGGGAAGAGCCCTGGTTCAAAGAGCAGCATGGCCTGACGGGTCGCCTGCTGGGCGGCTGGAATGTTGCTGTTACGTATGCGGCGAACTCCGGCCTGCCACTGACGGTAGCGTCTTCCGCTGGCCTGAATATCAACTACAACCTGCCGGGCGGCAAGACTGGCGTTAACGGGGCGACCACCGGCGGTATTGTGAACGATAACGCGGGTCTCGGCATTTTGGGGAATACCAATGCAGGTCTCCGCCCGAACCAGATTGCGAATCCCAACCAGGGCTATGGCATTCAATTGCACTCCAGTAAGAATTACCTGCAGTCGGCTACTCCGTGGTTCTACACCGGTGCCTTTGCGGCGCAGGACCCTGCCAGCAACGTTCCAGGTACGGCGAAGCGTGGAACGATCAACGGACCGGGCTTCCAGCGCGCCGATCTGGGTATCTTCCGCAACTTCCGTATTGTGAACCGCTTGAACTTCCAGCTTCGCGGCGAGGCGTTCAACGTGGCCAACCATGTAAACGTCCAGTCGATCGGAACAACGGCAACGTCCTCTACCTTTGGCCAGGTCACCGGCTATCGCGATGCCCGCATTCTGCAGATCGCAGGACGCTTCGATTTCTAACTCCTAACCGCATCCCTGGGTGCAAACGGCGTCGGCAGAAATGCTGACGCCGTTTTCTTTTCCCGGAGCAAAGGCGCGGTTATCGGCATGAAAAATGTCAGCTCACGAAGCGAGCTTCGTTATCATGCATGAGGCATGCCTCCGACCCCTCGCGTCAATCCGGATATCGTTGAAACCGCACTCACGGGCCTCGGCCTGATTAATACCCCTATCTTCAACAAAGGCACAGCCTTCTCTGAAGAGGAGCGCGACGAGTTCTCGCTGCATGGGTTGCTGCCGCCACAGGTGGGCACGCTGGACCAACAGGTCGCGCGCCGCATGAAGGCCTTTCGCGCCCTGCCCGACGACTTCGCGCGCTACACGTTCATGCGCGATCTGCAGGACGTTAACGAGACACTCTTCTACGCGCTCATCACGCGACACATCGAGGAGATGCTGCCGGTCGTTTATACCCCGGCCGTCGGCGAAGGCTGCCAGCGTTTCTCCGAGATCTGGCGCAAGCCTCGTGGCGTCTTCCTCAGCTACCCGAACGTCGACCGCATCGAACGTATCCTCAGCCACCCACGCTACGACGGCGTGCGCTGCATCGTCGTCTCCGACGGCGAACGCATCCTCGGCCTGGGCGACCAGGGTGCAGGCGGCATGGGTATTCCTATCGGCAAGCTCGCGCTCTACACTGCACTTGCGGGAATCCATCCGCTGAGCTGCCTGCCGGTCTTCCTCGACGTCGGCACCGATAACGCTGACCGTGTAGCGGACCCGCTCTACCTCGGCTGGAAGCACGAACGCGTTCGCGGCGCAGAGTACGACAACTTCGTCGACCGCTTTGTGCGCACGGTGAAGAAGCGTTGGCCGCACGTTCTGCTGCAGTGGGAAGACTTCGCCGGCGCCAACGCGGGCAAGCTGCTTGACCGCTACCGCGAAGAGTTGCCAAGCTTCAACGACGACATTCAAGGCACCGCTGCTGTTGCGCTGGCCACGATCCTCGCGGCAGCAAATGCCACGGGCGTTCCGCTCCGCGAACATCGCTTTCTCTTCGTCGGCTTCGGCGCAGCAGGTTGCGGTATCGCGAGCTTCCTCGAACTCGCACTGAAGCACGCAGGTCTCTCGGATGAAGAAGCACGCAGCCGCTTTTACGCCATCGACCGCCCGGGTCTTCTGCTCGACTCGACACCTGGGATGCATCCTTCGCAAATGCCGTTTGCGCGCCCTGCGAGCGAGACCGAAGGCTGGCAGCACAATCCCGAAGGCGGTGTTTCGTTGCTCGAAACCGTCGAGCGAGCGCGTCCCACGGTGATGATCGGTGTGAGCGGACAGCCGGGCGCATTCAGCGAAGAAGTCGTTCGCACGATGGCTCGCCATACGGCGCGACCGGTCATCCTTCCACTCTCCAATCCAACATCTCGCGCAGAGGCAACTCCCTCCGACCTGCTGCATTGGACCGACGGTCAAGCGATCATCGGCACGGGTAGCCCCTATGCTCCGGTGGAGTACAACGGGAAGACCTACCGCACGGTGCAGACGAACAACTCGTACATCTTCCCTGGCCTTGCTCTCGGGATCGTCGCGTCGCGCTCTCGCCGTGTTTCTGACGGCATGATTATGGCCGCAGCGGAGGCGCTGGCCGCGCTTTCGCCCACGGTGAAAAACCCTACCGCTCCGCTGCTGCCGCCGCTCGATACGCTGCGCGAAGTTTCGCAGGCCGTAGCCCTTGCCGTTGGTCGTCAGGCAGCCACAGAAGGCCTTGCAGCCGTTCGTGGCGAGGACTTCGAGATCGCATTGCGCGCCAGCGTGTGGAACCCGGTCTATCGGCCCTACAAGCGGAGGCGCTAACCGTGCACGCATGGGACGCGATCGTCATTGGCGCAGGTGCCGCAGGCATGATGTGTGCCTTTGAGGCAGGCCGACGCGCGAAGCGCGTGCTGCTGCTCGACCACGGCCCTGCTCCGGGACGCAAGATCCTGATCTCCGGCGGCGGACGCGCGAACTTCACGAATACTGGCACGACCGCCGCGAATTATCTGAGCGCTAACCCGCACTTCGCCAAATCAGCCCTTGCGAACTTTACGCCGCGTGAGATGGTGGCGTTGGTGGAGAAGCATAGCCTGAGCTATCACGAGAAGACGCTGGGCCAACTCTTCTTCGACCGCTCGGCACGGGACCTTGTGACGCTGCTCGAACGCGAGTGCGGAGAAGCTGGTGTGGAGACGCGCTGCGGTGCTAGCGTTCTGAGCGTCTCCAAAGACGGCGACCTCTTCACTGTCGAGACGTCGCATGGCACAGAGCAGACACACGCGCTCGTCGTCGCAACCGGTGGGCTTTCGATTCCGAAGCTTGGAGCAACGGGCTTTGGCTACGAACTCGCACAGCAGTTCGGCCATAGCCTGATAGCAACTCGACCGGCACTGGTGCCGCTGGTCTTTGCCCCGGAGGACCATAACGAGTGGTGTGACCTTACCGGAAGCTCAGCCGAAGTGCTCGCCCAGGCCGCTGCGACCAGCGGCAAACGTAATGCGCAGCCGCCTGTCTTCCGCGAGAAGGCGCTCATCACGCATCGCGGCCTGAGTGGACCAGCGATTCTGCAAGTGTCGTCGTACTGGAAGCATGGCTCGACGATCACGCTCGACCTGGCACCGGGACGTGACGTCTTCAAACCTCTTACAGCGAACAACGCACCTCGCGATCTGAGCGTGCTGCGGCAAGCCTTGCGCGGCGTGCTCTCCCATCGCGTGGCTGACCGCTGGCTTCGCCTGCGCGATGAGTCCCTGGGCTTCAGCAACCAGGCGCTGCTGGCGCTCGAACACGAGTTGCATCACTGGCAGATAAAGCCTGCTGGTGATGAAGGCTATGCCAAGGCCGAGGTTACCGTGGGCGGCGTGAATACGGACGAACTCGACGCACGAACGCTGGAGTCAAAGCGCGTGCCGGGGCTTTACTTCATCGGCGAAGTCGTCGACGTAACCGGTTGGCTAGGTGGCTATAACTTCCAGTGGGCATGGGCCAGCGCTGTAGCAGCAGGCCGCTCGCTTTAGTTCACCGTCAACACGAGCGGCACAGAGTGCGTTATCCCTGCAGCCGTTGCGCTCACCGTCAAGGTGTACGTGCCGGATGGCGTCGGTGTAGAGGTGCTGCCGCTGCCCGACCCACTCGAGGGCAACGTTCGTGAGGCACCGCAACCGCTGATCATCATGAACAACAACGGAAGAGCCGCTATCCAACGCCGCCTGCGCACACGCAGCATGCAGAGCAGCCATGGCATGGTGAAGGCATAGAGCAACGTGCTTCGTGACCACGGCAACAGATCGCGCGAATTGTGTCCCATGCTCGCAATGCCTGTCGCCACCACCACGGACACATTCAGCGTAGAGCCAAGGGTTGCGGCAGAAGGCGAGACCGCACACGTTGCGTGAGCAGGCGCTCCCGAGCAACTGAGACTGATGGTGCTTGCCAAGCCGCTGACGGAGCTTAGTAGAAGCGCATACGTTGCACTGCCCGAAGATCCTCCAAGGCTTGCGCTTGTGGTTCCCGTCGTCGAGAGCGTGAAGTCAGCTCCTACGCCGCTTAGTGCAACCGACTTCATGCCGATGCTCGAGTTCAACACCAGGGAACCCGCACGCTCACCCGCTGCTGTTGGGGCGAAGAGAAGAGTTGCGGAACAGGCAGAACCTGCAGACAACGAAGTACCGCAGTTTGTTGAAACCAGAACATAGTCCCCGGTTGGAGCGAGCGATGAAATCGTCAGCGTAACGCCACCGTTGTTGGTCAACGTGACCACCTGCGGCTGGGAGCTGAGTCCAACGCCGATCTCTCCGAAAGCCAGCGACGTTGGAGTAAGACTGACGCCCGCAGGTGCAAGCCCCGTGCCGCTTAGCGTCAGGCTCTGCGCGCGGAACTGATCGCTTACCGTGAGTATGGCCGTGCGGGCACCAACTATGCTCGGCGCGAAGACTACGCTGATCGCGCAGGATGTGTGGCCAGCAAGCGTTGCGCCACAGCCGTTGGTCGCAGCAAACTCGCTGGAGTTTGTCGTCGCTGCAACCAACGTGAGCGCAGCATCGCCGGCGTTCGTTAGCACTACGCTCTGCGCTGCGCTGGCCGTGTTCAAGACCTGCGAGCCGAACGTCAGAGAAAGCGGTGACAGCGTATCTGTTGCGGATGATGTTCCCCTGCCACTCAGCGTGGCGGTCACGGCCCCCGAAGAGCTTATGAGGCTCAACGTACCGATGCGCGTCCCGCTCGCCGTTGGCGTGAAGGTTACGCTGATGGAGCAGGAGGTCTGCACTGCAAGCGTTGTCGCGCAAGTATTTGCCGCGATCGCGAAGTCTCCGGTGATTACAGGCACGGTTAGCGTGGAAGCGTTGCCTCCGGTGTTTGCAACGGTGAGGACCTGCACAGCGCTTGTCTGGTTCAAAGTGGTGGCGGCGAACGTAAGCGATACAGGCGTGAGCACAACACTTGCCGGAGCGGTCGCCGTTCCACTCAGCAACACACTCGCCTGACCTCCTCCGATGTTTGCGTAAACAACCAGAGAACCTGCGCGTGAACCTGACAGCGTCGGAGCGAAGAGGACGCTCACCGTGCAGCTTGCACCCACAGCAAGCGTCTGCCCGCTGCAGTTGTCCGTCTCGGTGAAGTCGCCCGACACGACCAGCGAACTGATCGCGAGCGGCGATGAACCGTTGCTGGTGATCGTTACCGTTTGTGCAGCACTCAATGTTGCGACCTGCTGCGAATCAAAGGTTAACAACGCCGGTGAGACAAGCATTCCCGGCTGCGCGGTTGAAGTCGCTGCGAGCAACGGTGTCTGCCAAAGGCCGCGACCGTACGTGCCTGCACGCAACATGCCCAGTCGCCCATCACTGGTGGGCATCGTGGAAGACACAGCCAGCGAAGTTACCGGCGCGTTCGGCAGCCCGGTTCCAAGCAGGTTCCAGCACGAGGCTGTCGCGCATGTGGTGATTGCCGACGTCGCATAGACGCCCGCGTCCGTCGCGACGTACACGGTATTCGCATCGTTAGGATCGACAGCAAGGGCATTCGCGGGTGCGCTCGGGAGGTTGCTCGTCACGTTCAGCCAATGCGCGCCGCTGTCGATAGAGCGATAGACGTGCGGCACGATCGTCGTGCCTGAACCAAAGCCCATCACGGTCGCGTAGACCGTTGCGCCGCTTGCATCGTGCGCGTCCACCGTGATCGACGAGACATCGAAGCCGAGCGGGTTGAAGATACCCGCGTTCGCCAGATCGTTGGTCACCGCGCCGCTCGCCACATCTTTCCAGGTTGTCGTATTCGTCGCGATGTTCGCGGCCGTTGTGCGGAAGATGTGGCCACCGAGCAATGCCGTACCGCCATCCAACACACCGGCGAGCCCGGCATAGATCACCTGCGAGCCAGAGTTCTGTGCGTTGCTCGAACTCACCGCAACACCGCCTGCAGCCAGCGAGCGGGCCAGCGGACTCGTACTCGTGCAGGGCGCGGCTCCGCTCCATGCGGAGGAGATGGCGTTCGCTCCGCTCCACGTTGCGCCAGTCGCTGCGGGGCCACGCCACACACGGCACGTCGCGGCAATCATGTTCGCGCTCAACGCCGGATCGAGCAGCATAGGAACGTCGATCAGCGCGACGTCGCCACTGACTTGTGTCGCTCCAATCGTCGCGGCCCCCGCGAAGTTCGCGGCGGAGCAGTTCGTCCCCATCGCGCAAGACTTGAAGTTCACTCCTGCGCCGATCGTGGCGTACCAGTTGGTCGGTGTCGTTGCATCGATTGTAGGATGGCCACCTTCGCCAGCAGAGAGCTGGGCCCATGCACCCAGCACAGATGCAGCACTCGTTGCCGCCGTGCCGTTAGCTCCGAGCCCAACGATCAGCGTCTCGGCATCTGCCGGCGCCTGTGCGAAGCCAACCACCTGTGCGAGCGATCCACCCACACCAATCGCTGCGTTGAGGTTGTCGAAGTGGCTCTTGTCCGTGGCATCACACACAGAACCCGTCTCGGCGATACCGTCCGTTGATCGCCAGAGGCCTCCGTCATTGCCCGCAAAGACCAGCAGGTCGCTGCTGGATAGAGCTACCCCTGTAAGCGCGTGCTGCGAGGGAGCGACCGCTGCGGATGCCGCGCATCCGTTTAACGCATTCGTCGTGTTGCGCCACGTGCAGCTTGTCGATCCGCTTGCCAGCACACAGCGATAGAGGTCCACCGTGCCCGCGAGCAACAGCGTTCCTGACGACGAAGGCACAGCCGACAGCGCGAGGTTGTAATCCCCTTGTGTGATGACGGTACTGCCGCTACCGACCTCCATCACACCGCCGTCGAGGCGCAAGGCAAACGTCGGCGCGCTTGTCGAGCACGCACCGCCCAACGTCGCGTTGCATGCATCCATCCACAAGCCCTGGTCATTGTTGCCACTGTCCACCGTCAGCGCAAAGAGATCCCCGGTTACGGGTTGAACGGCCAACGTTCCGCGAAAGATCGGGCAGGTAGAGGCTCCGCTGCCGTTCGCGCCGACAGGACAGTTTGTAGCCGTCAATGAGGTGCCTGGCTGTGCGGTCAACCGCTTCCACGTTGCGCCATCGCTGCTGGAGTAGTAGCCATGCCCACGCACCGCAGCATAGAAGCTTGCGCGCTGCGCGTCCCACACCACCGATGTCGCCGCGTTGCCCACTTGTCCGGTGCCCAACGGTTGCGGCGTCTGCACGACGCTTGCACCGTCGTAGAGCGTCGCCATCTGCCACGTCACACCTGCATCGGTGGAGTAGTACAAACCTGCCACGGACGCAGCGTTTGTTGCACCAACAATCGCTGCCTGTGGCGAGTTAGAGAACGCAGCCACCACCCGTGACGGCGACGACGCGCTCCACGCAATAGCCGCCGCGCTTAGCCCCACGAACGAGTGCTGGCCGTTCGTGCCATCCTGCGAAAGCTGTACCAGCGTCCACGTAGCGCCACCATCAGCAGAACGCAACAGACCTTCTCCGTAGAGCGAGTCTGTCGCGTCGTTCGGATCACCCGTCCCCGCCAGCACGACGGCCGTCGTGGTCGGTTGCACCGCAACCGCACCGATAGAAAGCGATGGCGTGACGCTCGCTCCGGCGCTTTGGCTGAAGACTGCAAGCGTGTCGGTCACGGGGGCAAACCTCACACCGCCAGCACTCGTCGCTGCGGCGTTGGTGGACTTCCACACACCACCACCTGTGGTTCCCAGATAGACCGTGTTGCCCGTTGCATCGTTCGGGTCGAGGGCGATCGCGGTTACACGACCGCTCACGTTTCCGTAGCTTGCGCTCTGTACGCTGCTGGGCCCCAGCGGCGTCCAGGCAGCGGTGTAGTTTTGTGCCCGCGGATGAAGCAGCAGCGCGGCGTGCTCGGCCTGCGTGTGCAAAAGCGAAGCGGCCGCAGCATGACCGTCCGGCGAAACACGCCCCGCCAGATGCTTCCGCGCCTGTCGCTGCATCTGTTGCAGAACTTCAGACTCAGCCGTTTTTTGGGCCGCCAAAGGCAGCGCAACGACAGCCAGTGCCAACAGCGGCACGGCACGGCGAACGACACGACGACGCAGGCTCGCGAAACGGCTCAACGGCAAGCTCACAACAGACGAAGGATAGGCGCAGGCGAGGAACATGGCTCGCCGAGGGTTCATGCGAACGCACTGCCAAACCCGCACCGATTTTGCGTAAAGAAAACTTAGCTTACGCTTCGGATCATGAGAAGGCTCTCACACTACGCTGTATTTGCAGCCGAGTGTATCAGGACTATGGGGAAAATTCTCTACGCGCGAAACGGCATGAGGCTGGCCTCTTCGGCGCATCCACTGCAGTCACCAGCGTCGTCCGCCGAAGCGCAGCAGGTGGAGAGCATGTCCGGCGAAGAGCGCAGAACGCTGTGCCGCTTGAGGTCGGGCACCAGCACGACCGTCTGCTCATGTTTATCGCGCAGAACAGTAAGCGTCACCACACTACCGCGGGATGCACGCAGATGATGCGTCCAGTCCGACGGCGACTTCAACACCACCGCATCCGCACGCAACACCACATCGCCCGCGCGCAGGCCCGCCGCAGATGCCGGGCTGTTCGGCAGCACCGTGTGCACCAGCAATCCTGCCCCCGACGGAGCACCAAAGAACGCCGCCAGTTGCGGCTCCATGGTGTCCATCGCCAGTCCGGTAAATGGGCCGGTGTGCAGCATGTTCAGAAACTGTTGCGTGCGTGAGTTCGACGGCGGAGGTTCCGTCTCCACGCTATAGTCGTCGCCGACAAGGCCCTTCGGGGCCGGTGCTGTAGGAGCCGCAGCCAGACGCTGCATCGCCTGACGCGCGACTTCGTCACGGTTTGCGAGCTTCGCATTCAGCGTCAGCGCCTCTCCGTTGCGAATCACTTCAAGCGTGATCTCCGCGCCGGCATTCAGGTCGTGAATCAGGCGCTTCAACGTCGGCGAACCATCTACCGCCTGCCCGTTCAACGCCACGATGATGTCATGCGCCTTCAGCCCGGCATGGCCTGCCGGGCCGTCGTGGTCCACCATCGCGATCTCTGCGCCATGCACGCCGCGCAGACGCAGCGAAGCCGCCTGCTCGTCGGTGACATCGTGGAACTCAATGCCGAGATAGCCGGTCTGCCGCTGCGAAGAAGCGTGCGCTCCGGCATGAGCACCACTATGCGGTGCGGCTGTATGCACGGTGACAGCAGCCATAGCCTTCGAGGACGCCAACGTCGCGCTCATCGTCAGCAGCAACACCGCCGCCGCTCCCGTTGCCCATCGACTTTGCCCTGCTACAGCCATTGCCATCCGTTTATTGAATGTCGCTCACGTCCTGCAGCGCCTGGAACGACGCATTGCGGATCGCCGGGTTCGTATCCTGCGCACTTACCGTGCGCAAAGCCTGCCGTACGCTGGAGTCCGCGCCAACCGGCGAGAGCAGCGAGATGGCCTGCGTGCGAACATCTGCCGAAGCGTCGTTCATCATGGCGCGCACCACGGCATCGCGCACATGCTGATCTTCGGCAACGTACGGCTGCAGGCCAGCCAGCGCCTTCAGACGTACCGTCGGGCTCTTGTCGTAGTGCAGCGAGGTCAACAACGCGCCGCGAACACTGGCCGCTCCCTCTGCCGCGCCATCGCACAAACGGCCTGCACGGCACTGGTCAGAGAGCATCGCCACCGACTGCGCGTGAACTTCGTTGTCCGTTGCGAGCTTGGTCCCGAGCATCAGCAACTGGCGAATCTGCGGATCGTCGAGCGAGCCCTGCACAGACTCCGGCACCAGGCGGTTGTATTTGACCTGCACCAGGTTCTTGTCCGGCGTCTCCACGATGCCCGAAACGCTCGCGATCGGCCCCTGATTCCCGCTCGCCACGACGACGGCCTGCGGTAACTGCGGCACGTTCGCGGCCTGATAGCGCGTCACGATCGTGCCGCCCAGAAAACCAGCGCCCAGCAGCAGAGTTGCCAACGCAGGCGCACCCTTCATAAAGCCCTGCCAGCGGAAGGCATTCGCCGTCAGCCGCTGTATCCACGAGCGCGGAGGCAGCGCATCGAGCGCTTCATCCAGCCGCAGGCGCGAGGCCGTCAGCAGATTCGGCGTGGGGTCTGCCACCGGCTCCATATCGAGCTCACGATGCAGCACCTCAAGCGCCGTCCATTCGCGCCGACAATCTTCGCAGCTATCCAGATGCCGCTCCAGACTGAGCATCAGCTCATCCGGCAGCTCTCCGTACTGCGCCAGCACCATATTTTGTTGGACCCGATCACACGTCATGCTTGCGTTCCTTCTTCACTAGCTCTCACAAAAATGCTCCGTACTGCATTGCGTCAGGGTCATTGCCCATCGGCTTATAAGCTCGGCAGCGTCAAGCGCTGCCGTTGCAGCTAGCGAACGTCTGCCAGCCTGGCGCGCAGCTTGCGCGTTGCTCGGAAGAGCGTGTTCTTCGCCGTCTCTTCCGTTGTCTCGAGCATCTCGCCGATGGTCCTCAACTTCAGACCCTGGTAGTGCTTCAACTCAAACACCATCCGCTCACGCGGAGTCAGTTCGTCGAGCGCGGCCTTGATCGCCACACTCATCGTCTTGCGTTCCAGCTCACGCGCCGGGTTGTGCGCAGCGCGGTCATCGGTGACATGGGCCAGCAGGTCGATCTCGCCGCCGTCACCATCCATCACGGTCGAGGCATCTTCCTTGCGACTCTTGCGGCGTCGCAACTGGTCGAGGCAGAGGTTCGTCACGATGCGGTACAGCCATGTGTAGAACGAGCACTCGAAGCGAAAGTTCGACAGATGCCGATACGCCTTGATGAAGGCGTCCTGGTGTACGTCCTGCGCGTCTTCCTCGTTGCCCAGCATGTGCAGCGCCAGGCGAAGCACGCTACGGTCATACCGCCGGACGAGCGAATCGAACGCCGAACGGTCACCCTTCTGCGCGGCGCGGATCAGCTCATCATCTTCCGCGCGCTGCTGTTGGCGCTGTTCGATCTGCTCGGCGGTCATCCGAGCTCTTCCGCCAGATTGTGCGACAGCCTTGGGCATAGCTGCCGCTGATTCTACGCCGCTGCCCGCTGCCCGTGTTTCTTGCAGGCCTTCGGCGAATGGGCTGGGGCGGCGTCCCGTCCCGCCAGGAAAAGCGTATGCGTTCGTTGCACTCATCGTGTTTGTCTGACTCCGGAGTCAGGTACGTCGTACACACTTTCTGACGTGCCCACGTCCGCATCGTTAGCGTGGAGCCCTGTTTTCGAGCTGCTTTTATTCGGCTCCACATCCCAAGCGTCTGGGTTATAGTGAGGATGTGCCAACCGTGCTGCGCTTTTCCGGTTACCGCATCGTGATTTATCCGAACGACCACCGCCCTGCCCATGTGCATGTCCTTGGCAGCGATAAGGAGGCGGTCTTTCATCTCCACTGCCCTGGCGGCCCCGCCACGGTGAGAGAAAACTTTGGCTTCGCACGCCATGAGCTCTCCGGCATCCAGCGCGAGCTCTCCGCACACTGCGAATTTCTTTGCGAGGAATGGAGGAAGATACATGGTCAGCCCTGAAGAGTTTGAGAGCGCCAACCTCCGCGCACAGGAACTAGAGACCCATACCCCGAAGGCGATCTCCGCCCGATACGACCGCAGACTGCGCCGCATCGTCGTCGAGCTCAACTCCAACCTGGGCGTTTTTTTCTCTCCCAAGGATGCTCAGGGGCTGGAAACGGCGTCCGCAGAAGAGCTTGGAGAGATTGAACTTTCCCCTTCGGGATATGGCCTACACTTCCCCAGGCTTGACGCCGACCTCTACCTTCCCTCTTTGCTCGAAGGCGTCTTTGGCTCTGCACAATGGACCGCAGCACGCATGGGCGCACGAGGCGGGCGGACGCTTTCGCCAGCGAAAGCCGAAGCCGCGCGGGCGAATGGCCGCAAAGGCGGCCGACCTCGCCGCGCAGCCAGCGTGTAACCCGGAGCTTTAAGCTATTCCCGGATTCCCAGAGCGACCTCCACTAAACTGCCAGTATGTCCGGCAGTCTATTTGGCGATTCCTCAGCTCCCTCCACCGCAGCCCGCAACAAAACCTCCGGCGGCGGGGACGACTGGCTGACCGCGCACTGCGATGGCGGCTCCCGCGGAAATCCCGGCCCAGCCGGGTACGGCGCCGTTATTGTGGCGCCAAGTGGTGAAAAAATCGCCGAACTGAGCGAGTTTCTGGGTGTTTTCACCAATAACGTCGCCGAGTATCGCGGCCTGGTCGCGACGCTGGACTGGGTCGTCGCTAACGGCTACCGCCGCCTGCGCGTCGTCAGTGATTCGCTGCTGATGGTCAACCAGATCAATGGCCGCTACAAGGTGAACTCACCCGACCTGCGCGAGCTCTGGACCGCAGCACGCCGCCAGATCGCCCAGCTTGACGACTTCAACATCTCCCACGCGCTGCGCCACAAAAACAAAGACGCCGACCGGCTGGCGAACGAAGCCATGGATCGCGGCACTGGCAAACCCGCCGCTGGTCGTCCGGCTGCGGCAATTCCCTACCCAAAAGCTCCAGGATCACCGCAACCACCACAAAGCAGGCCGGTTGCTGCATCCACAACGCCTGCAGCTGCCACTTCTTCCGGAAAAATGTATCGCGGTTTTGTGCGCGACGGGGCGGTGCATCTGCTCGGCGACGCTCGCCTGCCGGACGGCGCTTTCGTCAAGATCATCCTCGAGTAGGCCAGGAAAACGATCGGCTGTGAGCGACGTCTTATCCCTTGTGAGTCCAGACAGCTTCTTACGCACATCTTTCCTCAACCACGTGCCCTCTGTTCGCATCCAAACGAGAACTATGCGTTCCCTGTCCGCCTCTTGCAGGCACTCCGGGCCCAGGTTGTTGGCTTTCGCCGCTCTTGCCTCCACGTTACTGGGGGCCAGCATTGCGATGGCTCAGAAGATTTCGCCTCAGTCCGACCCGAATGCCATGAACATTCTGCAACGTGCTCTGGATGAAGGCTTTGCGAACGATGCCACCGACCACTCGCGGTGGATGTACAAAGACCATGACACGCAGCCGGGCAAAGACTCCATCTTCGACGTCGTCGATGTACCAGGCGACAGCCTGCGGCGCTGCATCTGGTTCAACGGTTCTGTTGTTGGCGAAGACGGCATCCAGAGTGAGTCTGAGCGGATCCGCAAGTACATTCATGATCCCTCCGCACAAGCCAGGAACCACAAAAATAACGAACACGACGATGCCTCCGCCGCAGCCATCATGCACAGGCTACCGGAAGCCTTCATCTGGTCACAGAAAGACGAAAACCCGGAGTACATTCGGCTGCACTATGTGCCGAACCCGGACTTCGACGCCTCCAGCATGGAAGCCAAGGTGATGTCGAAGATGGCTGGCGACCTCGTCATCGACCGCAAAGCGAACCGAATCTACTCTCTCAGCGGCCGCCTGACGCAGGATGTCAAACTGGGCTTCGGACTCGTCCGCCTCAAGCAGGGCGGCACATTCGACGTCGAGCGGCGCGATGTCGGCGGCGGCCACTGGCAGATCGTCGAACAGCACACGCATATCGACGGCCACGCGCTGCTTTTCAAGACGATCAACCAGCAGGAAGACGAGGTCAAAACCAACTTCCGCCCGTCCCCGGCTACGTCTCTTGAAGACGGTGCTCGAATGCTGAAGGCAATTCCCTAAGAAACCGTTTACCGGCGAGTCTGAGCGATATCCGGCCCAAGAGTTTCCTGTTCATTCGGTGCAGGCTCCGTCGGCACGGTGCCTTCGTCTGTCGTCGGCAGCAGATGGTTCTCGATGAGCCCGCGTTGCAGGATCGCGAACGCGTCTTCCGGCGTGTCTGCAAACTGGAAGAGGTCTAGGTCCCTGGGGGAGATCGCCCCTTTGTCCGCCAGCAGCTCCAGATTGATGACGTTCTTCCAGTACTCCGAGCCGTAGATGACGACCGTGATCTTCGTACCGAGTTTGTGCGTCTGGTCCAGCGTCAGCAGCTCGAACATCTCGTCCAGAGTGCCAAAACCGCCAGGGAAGACCACCAGCGCCTTCGCCAGGTACGCAAACCAGTACTTGCGCATGAAGAAGTAGTGGAAGCTGAAGTTCAGCGACGGCGTGATGTAGGGGTTGGGGTACTGCTCAAACGGCAGCTTGATGTTCAAGCCGATGGTCTTGCCGCCAGCCTCCCAGGCCCCGCGGTTTGCGGCTTCCATGATGCCGGGACCGCCACCCGAGGTCACCACAAAGCGATGCCTGCGCCCAGGCAGAGTCTTCGACCACTCCGTCATCATCCGCGCCAGCTTGCGCGCATCCTCGTAGTAGCGGGCCATCTCCACGGCAGCTTCAGCGCGTTTCAGCTTCAGCGCACTGGTCTCGGCGTTCTGCAACTCTTCCGCACACGCGGGCTGCTCTTCGTCCGGTGCGCGCTGCGTGGAGCCGGTGTTATCGAGCAGTTCAAGCTGCTGATTCGCCTCATCCATCCCGCGAAAACGCGCTGAGCCGAAGAAGACGACCGTGTCCTGAATACGTTCGCGGCGGAAACGGGCCATAGGCTCCGCGTACTCGCTGAGAATGCGGAGCGGACGACCGTCGGGAGAGTTCAGGAACTCAATGTCTTCGTAGGCCAGTTCGGCCGAATCAAGGTGTTCGGGGAGTTTCGGAGTCGCTTCGGTTGCTTTCAAGTCTTCAGCCATCGCCGTTCCACTCTAGCTACCGAAGAACGCTCACGCGCGGTAGTCGCGGTAATGCAGCAGTTCGCTGATGCCGATCCAGATATCCAGCAGCCCAACGCCGCTGACCACGCCACGTACCCAGCCACGCTGCAGAATTCCATCCACCACAGGATGCGCCAGCATCCAGGCGTTCATGTCCCAGTAGCGCGGCGACCACGGCAGTACCGTCATCAGCGCGCCGATGTAGAAGCAGAAAATAACCAGAACCACCAGACTTGCGCGCTGCAACCACACCGGAGCAGGATCCGGCTCTTTGGCATGTGGCTGCACGTCCGGCTCATGGCCCGGTCGCGGAGCTGCGTCCTGTCGTTGCTGACCAAAAAGATGGCCCTGCTGCTGAGGCATCGTCACATCCTCCACGGTAGCAGGGCACACCCGCTGCTGTCTTTCCGGCGGTCACTCCTCAGCAACCCCCTTTTACTTCTTCTCCTCTGAAGCGGCTGCCTCTTTCGCGGCAGCTTTCTGCTCTTTCGCCTTCTCCTTCAGCTTCTCGTAGTTCTCTTTACTCTTCTCGCGGTCCTTTTCTTTTTCAGCAGCAGTTTTTTTCTTCGGATGCATGTTGATGGCACCCGCCGCCCGCTTTGCGCTCAAATCCTGCTGGATGTCCTTCGCCGAATCCTCGCCATGCTTGAACGCTAATCCAAAGTGAACATCGTCCTTCACGCCGGTGATCTGGATCGGCAGTTGAACCCCTGCGCCGTCCTTCTTTAGCAATGGATCAACGGGCTTCAGCAGCCAGCTCTTCCAGCCGGTCACCATCTGCGACGCGGTCGCATCCGTACGCACCAGCCCTTTGAACTCAAACACGCTGCCGTCCATGTCATACGCGCCTTGCATGCGCACATGGGCTCCTGGCATCTCGTACTCAATATTCGGAAAGAGCATCCTGCTGTGTTCGAGCGTGAACTTCGTCTTCACGTGCGCCAACACGCCGGTTTTCTTGTCCGTAGCGGCCACCGGCATTTGGTTCGGCTTACCCTGCGCCCTCATGCTCAGGCCATCCATCTTGTCCTGCAGCATCGGGTTCGTCAGCGTCATGCTGGCAATATCGATATCGCCGGCAAGCTCAATCTTCTGCGAGACGCGCTCTTTGCCCGGCGGAATGTGGATGTGCGACTTCATCGTCAGCACGCCCTGCATGATCGGCTTCTTGCTCTTCATGCCAAGAGCGAGGACATCCGTCATACGGCCGCCATGAATCTCGGCATCGAGCGAAATGTCATGCCCCTTCCCCTTGATGTTGATAATCGCGCCGCTGCAAAGAATCGGCGTCTCTCCCAGCATGGCGTGAACAGGATCAAGCACCGTATCGCCCGTTGTCGCGTCGACATATGCGTGATACTCCGTGTGCAGCGGGATCGGATGATCACTGATATCGAGTGAAAAGTCCGGCGTATCCGTGACACCATCCGTAGTCAGCTTCTCCAGCACGCCGGTGAACCGTCCCTTAGCGTTCAGCGTCCCGCCCAGGCCCTTGATCGTGTTCATATCCGCGTTGTTGAAGGTGTAATCGCCATCCACAAACGTCTGCCGAGGATCTGCGGCGTTCCACGGACCAACATGCCCTGTCACCTTGATCTCACCCTTTGGAATCGGGTTGATGACCGTTGCGACATACTTTGCGGGATGAGTTGCACCCAGGTCATGCACGGTCAGATCGCGAATCTCCCAGACCTTCGACTCTTTATTCGGATCCTTATTCTCGATAACCAGCCGCACATTGCTGCCGCGCAGTTCGTCCACTACAAAGGCGATTTTGGGCTTGGTCTTCTGGTTCTCGGGGTCCGCAGGCTCAGCATTCTCGTTCGGCCCAAAGGCTTCCTTCTTGTTCTTCGGAGGAAGATCGACCATCACGCCATCCACATCCACCACGGCGATGTGCGTCTTGGGCTCCATCAACTCATGCCAGCTTGCGCGGAACGAAAAGTGGTCCACGCTGATCAGCACCTTGTGAGGATCCATTGTCCCAGTGCTGACATCGCTCTTGTACGGCACACGCAGGCCGCCGCCAGAAACCTCGATGCCACGAATCAGCGAAATGTCGAACGTATCGAGCTCTACCGGCGCATCGAATCGTTCCGAGAGCGTGGCAATGATGCGCTTTCGCAAGATCGGGGAAGCGTGGCTTACCAAGTACTCCGCCACAGCAAAGAAAATCACCACTGCCGCCAGCACGCTGCCCGCAGCCCACTGAAACCATCTCCGCTGCCACAAACGCGGGCGCGTCTCTTCGCTTGTTGTCATTGCTCAGCTCACCGTTCGAGCACTATCCCTGCGCGGATGTCTCGTCCTTGTGAACCGTTGGATGCAGGCAGCCCGGAAAATGCTGCCGAAGCCTCGCGCTGCAAGGTGCGAAAATGGAAGCAATGCTTCAACTTTCCGGCGCCGGCAAACGTTTCGGCCACAAGCTACTCTTTCAGGACGCCAACTGGCTGATTACCCCCAACGAGCGCACAGGCCTCGTAGGTGGCAACGGCACGGGCAAGTCCACGCTGCTCAAGATCATCGCGGGTGTCGAAGGCCTGGACTACGGCCAGCGCACCCTCGTCAAAGGCATGACCATCGGCTATCTGCCGCAGGACGGCCTTGCCCTCGTCGGTAAAACCGTCTTCGAGGAGTGCCTCTCGGTCTTTGACGAACTCCGCAATATGGAGAAAGAGGCTGAAGAGATCACGCATGTGCTCTCAACGGCTGACCCGAAGTCGAAGGAGTACGAGGCCGCGGCGGATCGCTACAGCGAGATCGCTGACCATCTCCACGCGCACGATATCTACACGCTCGACGCGCAAGTGGGTGCGGTGCTGCAGGGCCTGGGCTTTGCCAAAGAAGACTGGGAGCGCAAGACGGAGGAGTTCTCCGGCGGCTGGCAGATGCGCATCGCACTCGCCAAGCTGCTGCTGCAGAAGCCTTCGCTGCTGCTGCTCGACGAGCCGACGAACCATCTTGACCTCGAAAGCCGCAACTGGCTTGAGGAGTACCTGAACACCTACGAGAACGCGTTCATCCTCATCTCGCACGATCGCTACTTCCTCAACGCCGTCATCAAGAAGACGGTGGAGGTATGGAACAAGCGGATGCACGTCTACCACGGCAACTACGACAAGTACCTCGTGCTGAAGGAAGAGCGCAAGACGCAGCTCATCGCCGCGTACAAGAACCAGAAGGACCGCATCGACGCGTTGGAGGCGTTCATCAATCGCTTCCGCGCGCAGGCCACGAAGGCCAAGCAGGTGCAGTCGCGCATCAAGGAACTGGAGAAGATCGAGCGCATCGAGATTCCGGATGAAGAAGCGACGATTCACTTCAGCTTCCCGCAGCCGCCTGCTTCGGGTCGTACGGTGCTTGAGGTCAACGGTCTCGTCAAGGATTATCCTGCGCCTGATGGCGGCACAAAGCATGTGCTCGCTGGTCTCGACTTCACTGTGGAGCGTGGCGATCGTATTGCGCTCGTCGGCATGAACGGCGCGGGTAAGTCGACGCTGATGCGTATTCTTGCGGGCTTCGACAAACCGACAAGCGGCGAGGTAAAGCACGGCCACAACGTGCTCGCTGACTACTTCGCACAGGACCAGTACAAGGTGCTCGACGGCAACGCCGAGATGCTCTCCGACATCACCGGCTCGAACCCTCGCGTGGACGTCGTGACGCTGCGTTCGCTGCTCGGCTGCTTCATGTTCTCTGGCGATGACGTCTTCAAGAAGCTCGGAGTGCTGAGCGGCGGCGAACGTAACCGCTACGCCATGGCTAAGCTGCTCGTCTCGCCTGCGAACCTGCTGCTGCTCGACGAGCCGACGAACCATCTCGATCTGCGCGCGAAGGATGTGCTGCTCGAAGCGATTCGCGACTTCACCGGCACCGTTATCTTCGTCTCGCACGATCGCTACTTCATCGACGCCCTCGCTACACGTGTCTTCGAGGTCGAAGAGAAGCGCCTGCACATCTACCCCGGCAACTACGAGGACTATCTCTTCCGCAAGGCTGGAGGATCTGCCGCGCAGAAGACCGAAGAGCTGCCCGGCGGAAAGATTGACGCCATTACCGGCATGTTGAAACCTGTGAAGCAGGTTGGCATCGTGGAAGCCAAGGAAGTTGCCGCTCCCGCAGTCACTGCGAGCACCGGTACGAACCCCGAGCCGTACGAGTCCACGCATGAGATCACCGGCTCGCTGGCTCCCGTAACGCCCACCCCGGCAAAGCCTGCCGTAAAACGCCTGAACCCGATCAAGTTGAAGCTGCTCGAAGACAAGGTCTCCGCGCTCGAAGACGAACTCGGCGACATCGAAGCGCGCATCAAGGCTGCAGAAGAGCAGCAAGCAGCGTTCAGCACAGCAGACGCCGCGCAGAAGATCGCAAACGAGATCGCCGCGTTGAGCGCTGACCTGATGGCGAAGACTACCGCGTGGGAAGAGCTCGCACAGCAACTCGAAGAACAAACAACGGCGTAACCAAGCACGGTACGCTCCAGCCAAACCCTCCCTGCCCTGTGCTTCAATCAGGGTAGGGAGAACCATGAAACTGCTTCGCACATCTCTTGTCGCGGCCTGCCTCTTTGCAGCAACCGTTGCCGTCTGTTCCGCACAAGAGCCCGCCTGGGAAACGCGCCTTGGGGCAAAACACGAGGCGCTGGTAAGGGACAACGGCCCCGGCACCGATGCCGAGCTCCGCACCCGCCTGCTCGCTATGCGCGACGAAGATCAGAACGCCCGCTTCCAGAACATCAAAGACGTCGCAGCCAGGAAGCCTGCCGACGCACACGAGCTTGCAGAGCTCGACGCAAAGCTTACCGAAGAGCTGCAGGAGATCGTGGACGAGAAGGGCTGGCCAACAGTTCATCTCGTTGGCTATGACGCCTCCCAGGCTGCCAGCCTCATCCTCATCCACTCGCCCGACCACGCCTGGCAGCGTTCCATGCTGCCGCAGCTTGAAGCTCTGGTGCAGAACAACCAGATCGATGGCTCACAGATTGCCCTGGTGGTCGACAAGGAGCTGGTGGCAGCCGGCAAGCCCCAGCGTTACGGCTCGCAATTCAAGTTCGTCGACGGGCAGGCGATGATGATCGCCGTGGAAGACCCGGCGCACCTCGATGAGCGTCGCGAGAAGGCCATGCTGCCGCCACTCGACGCCTACAAGAAGATGCTCGGCGATATGTACCATGTCACCGTCTCGAACATCATCCTTGCGCCCACAGCGCCTGCCGGAGCAAAAGCCGAGGCGGCACCGGTCAAGAAGCAGCCCGCAAAAGCCACCGCGAAGAAGAAGAAAAAGAAGAGTTAGTGGTCGGTAAAGCTCTCGTAGCGCGTCTCGGTCAGGTCGAGTTCGCGCTCTAGACGCCGCCACACATCGTCACCGATCGCATCTTCTTCACGCATCTTGAAAAGCGTTTCGCGCTCCACCGTCACCGCATTGCGCAGCAGATCCGCGCGACGGCGGTGGCGTACGTTTTCGCTTTCCTTGATCGGCTTCTGCGAGAGCCCGACGTTGCTCTGCTTGGCTCGTAGAGCCTCTAGCCGATGCTCGTAGCGGTGCAGCATGTCGTCGATGTCGTGCTCTTCGCCTTCATCTCCTGCAGCCGCATTACGCAACCGCTTCAGCTCCCCGATCGCCGAGCTCAGCACACGGCAGCGAGCGTTCAACTCTTCTTCCAGCACCTCGCGCGAGCCGTCCAGCCCCAGCTTGCGGATCAGCCACGGCAGCGAAAGCCCCTGCACCACCAGCGAGAACAGGATTACCGCAAAGGTAAGAAAGATGATCAGGTTACGCTGAGCAAACGGCGCGCCGTTCGGCAGCACATACGGCACGCTGTACGCCGCAGCCAAAGCTACGACACCACGCATGCCAGCCCAGCCCGTGATGAAGATGCTCTTTCCATCTGGCTTCGGCGCGTCCTTATGAAAGACCTTCGCCCGCACCACATAAGAGAAGTGCGACCCGGCGAACACCCACACCATGCGCAGCAGCAGCAGCAGCAGACTGAAGCCGATGCCGTACTTCAGCAGCGTCCCCAGACTGTCACCACGAATTCCCTGCAGAATCTCCGGCAGTTGCAGACCGATGACGACAAACACTGCGCCGTTCAGCAGAAAGTCCAGAGCCTTCCACCCGGCCAGAATCTCCAGCCGAGCCGGTGCAGAGAGATAGCGCGAGCTCTGCTTGCTGAGAAAGAGCCCGCAGACCACCACGGCAAGCACTCCCGAAGCGTGAACCTCTTCGCCCACAAGGTAAGCCACATACGGCACTACCAGGCTGACGACCATCTCCACTTCGCTTGAATCGATCCAGCGCTCGACGTAGGAGACCGCCTTGCCCAGTAGCAGACCCACCCCGATACCACCAGCGATCAGCCACGCGAGCCGCGCCAGGCCTTCACCAAACGAAGGCGTCTTTTGCCCCAGCAACAGAGCGATACCAAACTCCAGCGCCAGCAGCGCGGTGGCGTCGTTCAGCAGGCTTTCACCACCCAGCACAGCAGTCGTGCGTGGCGAGAGTCCCAGCTTCGTCGCAATCGAACTCGCGGCCACAGCGTCGGTCGCAGCCACCACCGCCCCCAGCAGGAAGCCTGAGCGGAAATCCAGCGCTGTGATGAAGTGGTCGGCAAACATGGCGATGCCGAAGACCGTAAAACCGACCAACCCCACGGCCAACATGGAGATAGAGAACAGGTTGCGGCGAAAATCACGCCAGTTCGTCTGCCACGCAGCCGCATAGAGCAGCGGCGGCAGGAAGATGGCAAACACCAGGTCAGGCCGCAGCGGAATATGCGGCACGTGCGGCATGAACGAGAAACCCAGCCCGGCTACCACCAGCAGAATCGGGTAAGGCACCTTGATGCGCTCCGCCACGCCGGCGAAGAGAGCAATCGCGACCAGCAGAAAAAGCAGGATGACCTCGAAGCTGTTCGAA
Source organism: Acidobacteriaceae bacterium (assembly GCA_028283655.1). NCBI lineage: Bacteria > Pseudomonadati > Acidobacteriota > Terriglobia > Terriglobales > Acidobacteriaceae > Acidobacteriaceae bacterium. The sequence continues at coordinate 3,213,650 of JAPWKE010000003.1, forward strand.
CTTACCTGCGCTGGCATTCTCTGCAAACTCTCCTGGGCGATGAAATCCGCTGCATCTGCTTCTCGTACAACCATCTTCTCCCAAATCGGTACTCACTCCGACGGAGGGGACGAATTCTCCCTTTGGGGGATGAACTGTCAGGCAGATTTTGCCGATACTAGAATCATGCAAACCCTGCCCATTTCCTACTCCCCCTGGCTTATCGTTGCGTCCGTTGCAATCTCCATCGTTGCAGCCTATGCGGCTTTTGGTCTTGCGGACAGGATGCGGGCCGCCACAACCGAGCGCTTGCGTATGCTCTGGTGGCTGGGCGGCGCAGGCGCCATGGGCACGGGCATCTGGTCGATGCACTACCTCGGGATGCTGGCCGTGCAACTGCCGGTCCCTGTGCTGTACCACGTTCCCACCGTCATTCTTTCGTGGATGCTGGCCGTCGTCGCCGCTGCCGTGGCGTTGCAGGTCGTCAGCGCCAAGCGCGTGACGTGGATGCGCTTGTTTGCAGGCGGTCTGGCCATGGGAGCAGGCATCGGCAGCATGCACTATGTGGGCATGCACGCCATGCGTATGCAGGCCATGCACCACTATGACAACCGCATGGTGGCCTTCTCCGTCGTATTGGCTGTCTCATTTTCCGTCTTAGCCCTGTGGCTCGCGACGGTGGTACGCAACCGCCAGCAGCATGGCGCGTTCAACCGCGCGCTGGCTGGCGTGGTGATGGGTGTCGCCATCGCTTCCATGCACTACACCGCGATGGCGGGCGTCACCTACGACCGCTGCGCGATGGCCTACAACACCGCGTGGACTGTCCAGATTTCGTCTCTCAGCGAAGTCGTCATCATCCTGATCGTCACTCTGATACTTATCGCGGCTGTGGGCAGCGCTGCTGTACACCAGCGTCAGTTTGTCGAGATGCAAGACGTGCAGAAGGACCTGCTCACCACGCAGCAGCAGTTGCTGAAGCAGCAGCAGGATCTGCTCGAGAGCCAGAACAAGCTGGTGGAAGTAAACGCCCGCCTCGCCGAGCTTTCTATCCGCGACGCGCTCACCGGCCTGCACAACCGTCGCCACTTCGACAATATGTTTGACGCTGAGTGGCGCCGCGCCGTGCGCGACCACTCCTCCATCGCGCTCATGGTGATCGACGTTGACTACTTCAAGGCGCTCAACGACAAGCGCGGCCATCAGACCGGCGACGAAAGCCTTCGCCGCATCGCAGAAGTGCTTGCCACGCGGCCACAGCGCACGCACGATGTACTCGTCCGCTACGGTGGCGAAGAGTTCGCCGTGCTGCTGCCTGGTGCGGACGAAATCCCCGCTGCCCGCTTCGCAGAAGAACTACGCAAGTCCATCGAACGCGAAGCGATCGAACACGGCAACTCGCCTGTCTCCGACGTCGTTACGGTCAGCATCGGTGTCTGCAGCCGCATCCCAGCAGACGGCGACAGCGCCGAGAAGATGCTGCAGGACGCAGACGCCGCGCTTTACGCGGCCAAAGAGAATGGCCGCAACCGTGTCGTGCTGGCTGCGGCCAAACGTGAGGAGTACCTGATGGAAGGTATTGCTGGCGAAACCCTGGTCGCCAAGGTCTACGAAGAAAACCAGCCCGCGGAAGCAGCCGCGGAAGAAAAGCAGACCACAAAAGACTAAGCCGAGAAGCTCGACCCACACCCGCAGCTCTTGGTCGAGTTCGGGTTGATGAAATTGAAGCCCTGGCGCATCAGCGTTTCTTCGAAGTCCAGCACCATGCCCGCGAGGTAGAGGAAGCTCTTGGGGTCCACAAAGATCTTCACAGCTTTCCCACCGCTCGGATCACCAGGCGTCTCGACACCTTCGCCAAAGACGAAGGTGCGATCACGATCACGCGGCTGCGTATCGAAGCGAATGTTGTAGCTCAGGCCCGAGCATCCGCCTCCCGTAATTCCAAGCCGCAGACCACCCGCATCCGGCGAGATGCCTTCCTTCGCCATGGCAATGCGAATGCGCTTCAGCGCGTTCTTCGTGATCTCCACGGCAGCCTTCGCACGCGGCTGCAGACCTTCAGCGGTCAGCAGCACCATACCTGCAAGCGGATCGCTGGAGGCAGAAGCTCCCGGTGCGGGAGCGGAGGTTCCGGGTTGGAGAAGGGATGTACTCATTACAAAACCTCAGGGCGTTTGCGCTCTTGGCGCCGTTTCAACCAGACATAGAACGGAACGAATAAGGCTGCGCTCAACAATGTACTAGCTATCGCTTCGGCCAGCGCTATACGTGGCGTACTACGGAACACAGACCAATGAAAAATCACTTGATACAGAAAGTAGACAGCCCCGTACACCAGGCCTACATGCCAAATCTGTTTTCGTGACATGGTCACAACCTCAATAGATGTACAAAGGCCGACGGAGCATCACGCGCCGTCGGCCCTCGATATTGCCTGAGCTTAGTGAGCGGCGGCTACTGCAGCTTCTTCAGCCACGCCGTTCTTCTTCTTCCAGTCGCCGATCGCAGCGCGGATCGCGTCTTCTGCGAGTACCGAGCAGTGGATCTTCACCGGAGGAAGCGCGAGCTCCTTCACGATGTCTGTGTTCGAAATCTCGAGAGCTTCGGCAACCGTCTTGCCCTTCACCCACTCCGTCGCAAGCGACGAGCTGGCGATGGCCGAGCCGCAACCGAAGGTCTTGAACTTCGCGTCTTCGATGACCTGAGTCTCAGGGTTCACCTTGATCTGCAGGCGCATGACGTCGCCGCACTCCGGCGCGCCGACGAGGCCGGTTCCGACTTCGCTCGAGCTCTTGTCCAGCGTGCCAACGTTGCGCGGGTTCTCGTAGTGGTCAACAACCTTATCGCTATATGCCATGGGGAATCCTCCGACCGGGCCAAACTCACCGGCGTCTTGTTTAGATGATACTCCGGCAGCCGAGGGTGCGGAAAGTCTCTTTTCGCACCCCGCCAAGGCTAATTGCCTGAAAAATCATCGTTGTCGCCCTTTCCGTACGTCGGATACGGCACCGGATCGGGGTTGGTTGGCATCGCACGCAGCACGACCAGGTCCATCAGAACGGCATCCCACTGACCAGCGTGCCGCTTGGACTCGTAGGGCAGCTCCAGATTCGCGTAATAGGCCAGAATGTCGCGCTTGATGCCCGGCGGAATTGGCTGCTTCGGTTGCTGGACCAGTCTGTGCAGCAGCCGCGCATACGTCAGGTCGGTCAGCGGATACCCCGCTGGCTTCACCTCTCGCCCGGTATCCAGGTCGCGGTTCGCCAGCGGATGCAGCGGGTCGCGTGCGCCGCGAATCACCACCTGACTCGCCCCAGGAAGCTCCGGCACCGCGTTCGAGCTCTGCGGATCGCGCTTACTGTCCTCCGCCGCCGCCACCTCCGCACTTGGCCGTGTCGCCGGGGGTGGAGTAAACCGCTGCAGCACTCGGTCAAGGACCTTCGCCGACATCATCACCGAGTGCGCGTACTCGCGCTGCGTCTCCGCCGTCGGCCCCTTCACCGCCACCAGCTTGATCGGCCCAACCTTTGGCAGAATCCAAAGCAAGCCCGCCAGCGAGTACGTTCCTATCCCCGCCGACTTGCGGTACTCGTCCCAATGATTGCGCTGCGCAACCTCTGCCATGCGTGCAGAAAGTGCGGCCACATCAGGATCGTTCACGGCGTCCGGCACCTCGTGGCTTCGCTTCAGAATCGTCACCGCATAGGCGATGCGCGGGATGAACTTCCGCGTCGCAAAGCGGTAGGTGCTCACGTTGATGCGGGAGTGCTTGCGGTCGGTAAAGTCCTCCCGCAGGCCATAAGTCTGGTAGAACGCCAGTGCCAGCTGCCGTGTCGGAACCGCAAGCCCCACATGCCGCAGATAATGCACCGGCGCAAAGCGGTGCATCGCAATTTCGTGGATGTCGAAGCCGAACTCGGTCTGCACATGCTCGTGCGCGCCCTGCGAGTAGTTCACACTCTTGCCGTACCGCGCAGCCAGCTTTGGGAACTCCACGGGAACAGCCAGATTCGTTGCCATCGGATGCCCGATGTTGTCGCCGATGTAGTGCGAGAGCGCACCCACCGCAAACGCCAGCTCATCGGCATTGCCCGCGTTACGAAACAGGTTCACGACGAAATCGCCGGAGCGCACATAGTGCGTCAGGTTGGAGAAGTTCGCATCGCCAAACGGGTAGTAGCCGATGTCCTGGATCACGCAGCCGCCATAGGCGTAGGCGCGCGCGTGCTCCACCTGCTCATCGGTCAGCGTAGGGTAACGGCTGCGCAGCAGCGGCACCACAGAACTCTGCCACGTCAGGTCGATCAACTGTTCATGCGTCTGCAGCGAGTACGCCTCTGACACATGCGGACATGCCGCCGCGCACAACAGCACAGCAGCAGCGGTTCGGACAAACAGACTCAAACGCATAGGTGACAAAAGCTTGGATGCAGATTCTTCGTCACTCACCGTATCGCAATCTGCAACACTTCGGCGCGGCAGGTAGCATAGGAGCCATCATGCTGAACCTTAGTCCCATCGAGCTTCGCGTCCTTGGCTCCCTCATCGAGAAGGAAATCACGACGCCCGAGTACTATCCGCTGAGTCTGAACGCGCTGGTCAACGCCTGCAACCAGAAGTCCAGCCGCGATCCGGTCATGGAACTCACCGAAGCCGACGTCCGCACCGCGCTCTTCGACCTCGAGCAGCTCGGCTTCGTCCGCGTTCTGAATGAAACACGCTCGACCAAGTTCGAGCACCTCGCGTACCACAAGCTCGATCTGCGCCGCCCGGAGATCGCCATTACCGGCCTGCTGCTGCTGCGCGGCCCGCAAACGCCTGCAGAACTGCGCACCCGCGCAGAACGCCTGTTCAGCTTTGAAGACACAACCGCCGTCGCCGACGCTCTCACGCGGCTGGCAGGGCGCGAAACGCCGCTTGCCATTCAACTCGCACGACAGCCGGGGTCGCGTGAAGCACGATGGATGCACCTGCTCGGTGGCCCTGTCGATGTCTCCGCCAGCGCAGCGACCCCATCTCATCCCACCGCCAGCGCCCCACAGGACGACTCGCGCATCGCCGCCCTTGAAGCCGTGATCGTCTCACTCACCGAGCGCGTGCAGGTTCTGGAGCAGCAGATAGCAGGAGCAGAAGAGCAGGAGAAGCTAGGCGAGTAGGAAAGGCTAGGCGAGTAGGAAAGTAGGCGCAGAGCTATGCTCCTCCAGCCTGCTCCCTACTTCCTACTCCCTTGCAGACAGCAAAACAGCGGGGACCCGGTACCGGGTCCCCGCTGTTTTGCTGTCTGTGAAAGAGTTACTTCTTCGGTGCGGTGGTGTGCGTTGCCGGGCGGTGAACTGCCGGAGCAGACGGCGGCGGAGCAGCGATGCCCGAAGCCGAGTTATACGCGACCACAACAGCCTGCGTGATGTCCGTCTTCTCGGAGAACCACAGAACCGGGTTCGGGCTCTGCTGGTTGCCACCGACGTTGATCATCATCGTGAAGCCGTTTTCCTGGGCATACTTCACAGCTGTCGCGCCAACCTTCTGCGAGATCTTGCCGAGAGCTTCCTGGATATCACCCTGGTAAGCGTTCTGAGCGTCTTCTGCGTCACGCTGCAGCTGCTTTTCCTTGGTGTCGATGGTCTTCACGCGGTTCGCGCGATCGTCATCGGGAGCGCCAGCCGGAAGAGCCTGGAGCTGCTTCTTCAACGAGTCCACTTCAGAAGCCAGAGCGTCGATCTGAGCCTTCTTCGGCTCATACTTCTTCTGGATATCGGCGAATGCCTTCTGGCCTTCGTTGGTCGCAACGACTGCCTGTTCAAAGGCAATAACAGCGACCTTGGCCGGAACGGCTTCGGGCTTGACGGCAGCCGCTGGGGCAGGAGCGGCAGGAGCCTGGGCCACGGCATAAGAGGAGGTAACAAGGCCGGCGGCCAATGCAAAAACAAGCTTGCGGTTCATTTGGATTCTGTTGCTCCTTGAGTTCGCTTCTCGGACGGGGAGGTAGTGACGGCCGTGATCAGCATTTCGCCGCGTAACGCCCGTTAGCTTCCTCCGCAAACATTGTTGCGGAATGGGCGCGAGACCTCGAAACGGCTAGGCAGATTATAGGTTCCACTTTTCCGCAGGGTCAATGACCTCGAACCGTGATCTGCACCTCTAAACCGTCCTTTTTCCAAGAAAATTACGCAGTAGCCTCCTGCAAGACGTTCAAATATCCCGAAATCTGTACCTGAAAGCTTCCAATTTTCAAAATCTCATCGTTCCAGCAGCCATCCTCCGCCGATAACCCCATTATTTTCAAGCAATCGCATTCTTTCCCGGTTTGGTACGGGGATTGCTCTATAGAAAAGTGTTCGTAGTCAGGCGTCACCGTCCGGCATATAGCGAATGAGTTCTCAATCGGGATCATGAGACGCACCCACCGAGGTCGCGCCACCCAGCCGAGACTCTAGTTTCCCGCCACACGCGAGAGACACCTTATGGAGGCCAGTGACTGGCCAATAGCTGAGGGCCATCTTCCGGGGAGGGAAGATGGCCTTTATGCTTTCTTGTCGACGATGCAAGGAGTTCTTGCACACCCGGCAAGGCTGGCGTACACTCGAATCGTTCGCGGTGTCACGCACTGCAGAGTGGTCGAACGTTCGACTGAACGAAATCACTCAACAGCGAAACGCCAGGCGGATAAAGTCGGCAGGACGCACAGGAAGAACGCCGAAAGGGTTCAAACGTGGGGCGAGACTACCGTCGCAAGTCCGCCACAGACAATTAGATTTCCCGAAAGATTCCAAACTAAGATGTTTCTTCGCAAGGTTGCGCTGTTTGCCCAAAGGGCATTCCGTCCGCAACTCCGAAGCAGAGAAGCTGGCAAGGTGGGGATGGGAAAACGCCACAGGGGCTTCAACAGACCTAGAGCGTAACTGCAGCACACTCCGTTGCACCGTGAAGGTGAAACGGGCCGGTAGCAAAGGTTGAGGAGCTCGATTCCGAAACCGAAACCGGCAACAATGATGGGCCAGCTGTTGTACCGAGTAAACGCTTGAAGCAAACGCAATTCCGAGATCGGGAACTTCGGTTCGTGGAGCCGTCACAGCATATCTGCTGCGACAGGCGCCAGTTCGCGAACGCACTGGTCTTATGCTTTGACCTCGGCACACAGCATAAGGAAAGCACAGCATCATGTCAGAGCAGAACCTGGTAGACGCCGCACAGATGGCCTTTGCGGACGATTTCGGTGGGGACTTCGACTCCGCCGGCGATAACGACTTTGAGTCAGGCACAGGGCCGGACGGTCAACCCGCCCCGGGCATGGGCCAGAGCAAGAGCTCTCGCCGCCGCCGCCGTAAGCGCAAGAGCAAGGTAGACGGTGCGCCGGCTGGAGAAGGCTCGTCCGAAAACGCTGGCGACATCGCGGCCAGCGCCGCTCCGCAGACGATCGTCATGGAAGGCGAGAGCCTGGCGCTCTCCAGCCCGGCCCCTGCTGCTGCAGGCGGCGAACGTCAGCCCCAGCAGCGTCGTAACAGCAATAATGGCCAGGGGCAGAGCCAGCCGCAGGGACAGGGCGCTCCGCAGGGCGAAAAGCGCTGGAAGAAGAAGTTCCGCGACCGCGAGCGTCGCCCGCGCAACGAGAACCCCGGCAATAACACCCGCAGCGATAGCAACAACAATAGCGGCGGCGGTGAGCGCCCGCGCAGCTTTGGCGGCGGACGTCCGGATAACTTCGGCAACCTCGCCAGCGGTGGCTTCAAGCGCAAGGGACAGAAGCAGGGTGGACAGAAGGAACGCGGCTTTGTGGGTCCCATGGACCACAGCTACCGCGACGCTTCGGTCGACTTCAATGGCGTGCCTCCTTCGACGATCAACCTGAACGGCGGACGTCGTCATAGCGGTGGTCGTCACCACGGCGACTCGCAGCCGATTGACTACAACATGCCGCGTCCCATTCCGATCCCGGAAGACGCACAGACACATATCTACTTCTTCATCGAAGAGCTGTTCTTCATCGCCAAGATCCAGGAGTCGGCAAAGAAGCTGGGCGTAAAGATCTCGTTCCTCAAGAACGAGAAGGAATCGATCGAGCAGCTGACGAGCGGTGCGGAAGAGAACAAACCTGCGCTGATTGTTTTCGATCTGAACAACGCCAACGCCAAGCCGCTGACCACGATCCCCAAGCTGAAGACCAAGCTGAAGCGCGGAACCTCTATCGTCGGCTTCCTTTCGCACCTGCAGGGCGACCTGAAGGCCAAGGCGATGGAAGCGGGATGCGATGTAGTGATGCCGCGCGCAGCGTTCTCGCAGAACCTTCCGAACCTTCTTCGCCGCTATGGCGCGGAAGAAGAGGACGAGATTAACTACAACTACTAGAGCGTAGAGAGTAGAGCGTAAAAAGAGCCGGACAGCTTATGCTGTCCGGCTCTTTTCGTTTGGCCCATCCTTGATCGGCCGACTCGATGTGATGGATAAAGAGGGTTCCGCGGAGACATTGCAGTTAGGCAATTGGTACTTTTCCTGCACGAGAAAATAGTGAACCAAGAGAGTAAACACCTGGCTCAAGCGCTACTTTAGGGTTTACTGATGCAGCAATACGACTGCAGCCTTAGGCGATGCGCCGGGAGGCGTCTTTGCCCCAGATTTCGAGGAAACACTGGATGAGAGCTACTGCCGCAGGGGTGACACCGGCCATGCGGCTGGCCTGACCGAGTGTGGCTGGGCGCACACGAGTGAGCTTTTCGACCATCTCCTTCGAGAGGCCTGAAACCTTGCTGTACTCGAACCATGTCGGGATGGCGCGGTCTTCGTCGCGGCGGAGGCGGTCCATGGAGCGCTGCTGCTGCGAGAGGTAACCAGCGAACTTGATGCCGGTTTCAACGGTCTTCATCTCGTTGCGAACCCATGCCGGAAGAGCGGGAGCCGAGTGGCTAAGGTGTGTGGCCTCGATGGCGTTCGTCCAGGGCTCGAAAGCAGCAACCGACTTCATGCGGTCGAGCAGGAGCGGGACGAGCATTTCGATGGTGATAGCGGGACGCTTGAGGAGCTGAGAGAAGCTTTCGCCACGGGTAAAGGTGCCCGGGTCAGCCGCACCTTCAGTGTCAAAGTGCGTCTGCAGTCGGGCAACTTCCTCTTCGTTAAGGCGGGCTTTTTCGAGCAGCGCGAGGAACGCGGCAGCGCGGGCCTGCTTGGCTTCGAACTGTGCCCAGGCTGCGTCGTCGATGAGGCCGAGAGCACGGCCGTGTGCCGTGAGGCGAACATCGGCGTTGTCGATGCGGAGGTGCAGGCGAAACTCGGCACGCGAGGTGAACATGCGGTATGGCTCGTCGGTACCCTTGCTAATGAGGTCGTCGATGAGGATGCCGGTGTAGGCTTCGGTGCGGTCGAGGGTGAAGGACGAGGGGGTAGGGTTTAGGGGGTAGGGTGTAGCGTGTAGCGAATCAGCAGTGGATGGCGTATCTGCCACAGAAGCCAAAGAGTCTTCTACACCCTCTCCCCTAAACCCTGCACCCTCGTTTGCCTCAGCAACGCTCTTCGCATACAGCGCAGCGTTGATGCCCGCCATCAGGCCCTGGCACGCGGCTTCTTCGTAGCCGCTGGTGCCGTTGATCTGCCCGCCGAGGTAGAGGCCTTCATAGGCCTTTACCTTCAAGGTGCGATCGAGTTCGGTTGGGTCGATCGCGTCGTACTCGATCGCGTACCCGGGGCGCAGCATTTCGGCGTTTTCGAGCCCCGGGATGCTGCGCACCATGGCCATCTGCACGTCCATGGGCAGCGACGTGCTCATGCCGTTGACGTAGACCTCATGCGTTGTGAGTCCTTCGGGTTCGAGGAAGAACTGGTGCTGCGCCTTGTCCGGAAAGCGGACGATCTTGTCTTCAATCGACGGGCAGTAGCGCGGGCCGATGCCTTCGATCTGCCCGGTGTACATGGGCGAACGGTGCACGTTTTCACGGATCAATCGCAGCGTTTCGGGCGTCGTTGTCGCGATGTGACAGGATATCTGGCGCAATGGCGGCTGCCATTGAGACGAGGGCGCAGAGTGAAGAGCGTAGTGGGTAGAAGGCGCATCCTCGCCATCGCCCACCTCGGAGCCTGACACCTGCTGCAGGGCTGCCAGACTGCGGAAGCTGAAGGGGGTGGGGTCTGCGTCGCCGGGCTGCTCTTCGAAGCGCTCCCAGGCGATGGTGCGGCCGTCGAGGCGCGGTGGTGTGCCGGTCTTAAGACGAGTTTCGCGCAGGCCGAGCTTCTTCAGATTTTCGCCGAGCAGCACGCTGGCTGGCTCACCCGAGCGTCCGGCGGTGTACTGCTGCTCGCCACAGTGGATGAGGCCGTTGAGGAAGGTGCCCGTGGTGACGACAACGGCCTTGGCCTGAATGGTGCGGCCATCGCGGAGGAGGACACCAGTGATACGGGGTAAAGCAGGGTTTAGGGCGTCCAGCCCCTCGGCAGCCTCAGAGGAATCGTGTTCGATCACCAGATCGACCACCTCACCCTGCTTGATGAAGAGATTGGGAATGGACTCGAGCATCTCCCGCATCTTTACGCGGTAAAGAGCCTTGTCGCATTGCGCGCGGGGGCTCCAGACCGCAGGGCCGCGAGAGGTATTGAGCAGGCGGAACTGGATGCCGCAAGCATCAGCCACTTCGCCCATAATGCCGCCAAGTGCGTCGATCTCGCGAACGAGATGACCCTTGGCGACGCCCCCAATGGCAGGATTGCAGGACATCTGCGCGATAAGGTCTAGGTTCAACGTAAACATGGCCGTGCGGAGGCCCATGCGCGCAGAGGCGGCAGCGGCCTCACAGCCGGCGTGCCCTGCGCCCACCACCAAAACATCGAACTTTTCAATAAATGCCATCGTATACAGAACCATCAACTATTCTAGTTGCCACACAGACCTTTGCGTCAGGCCGTTGCACGAAGTGTGCCCGGTTGGACGTTGGCAACTCATCGCCGAGTACTCAGGAGACTTCACTCACATGCATCGTTTGCATAAGAGCCTTACCGCCGCAACACTGGTTGCGGGACTGGCCGCTGGTTCTGCCGCGCAAGCGCAGGCCGCGAAGAGCACCACTCACCCTGCCGCTCATGCCGCCGTCGCCAGCAAGCTGCCGACGATTAAGTATGAGACCTACACACTGCCCAACGGGTTGAAGGTGATCACGCATGAAGATCATCGCCTTCCGCTGGTGGCTGTCGATCTCTGGTATCACGTTGGCCCGCTGAACGAGAAGGCTGGACGCACAGGCTTCGCGCATCTCTTCGAGCACATGATGTTCGAAGGCTCAGAGCACGTTGGCGAGAAGATGCACATCAAGACGGTGGACGCAGCGGGCGCCACCGACGTAAACGGCACCACCAACTGGGACCGCACAAACTACTTCGAAACGCTGCCTGCGAACCAGCTTGAGCTGGGCCTGTGGCTTGAGTCCGACCGTATGGGCTTCCTGATGGAAGGCCTGAACCGCGAGCTGCTCGCGAACCAGCGCGATGTGGTCCGTAACGAGCGTCGCCAGCATGAGGGCACGCCGTACTCGCTGGGCGAGGAAGAGATGGTGCACCAGCTCTTTCCGAAGGACCACCCCTACTACGGCGTCGTAATCGGCTCGCACGCGGATGTTGAAGCTGCGCGCATTGCGGACATTCGCGACTTCCACCAGCAGTACTACACGCCGAACAATGCTTCGATTGCGATTGCGGGCGACTTCGATCCGGTGAAGCTGAAGGCATTGCTGACGAAGTACTTTGGACCGATTCCCAAGGGCCCTACGGTACCGCCGGTACATGTAGTGACGCCGCCGATCACGGCACAGCGTCGCTCAACCGTGACAGACACGGTGCAGCTCCCGCAGTTGAATATCGGCTGGCTGACGCCCCCGGTGTTTGCAGCAGACTCGTACTCCCTGGCTGTAGCTGTCGATGCACTGGGAGAGGCGAAGGTGAGCCGCCTGGATAAGGCGCTGGTCTACGATCGCCAGCTTGCACAGAGCGTGACCTGCGATAACGATGCGGAGAAACTTGCAGGCATGACGGGATGCTCAATCACAGCACGCCCGGGCGTGAAGCTCGAAGAGATTGAGCCGATCGTGTGGGACGTGATCAAGAAGCTCGACGAAGAGGGCCCTACCGAAGCAGAGGTGAAGGCGGCGAAGGCGAAGGCCCTCTCCGGCAAGATCATCGGCTTGCAGCGTCTGGGTGGCTTTGGTGGAGTAGCCGACACACTGAACCGCTACAACCAGTACATGGGCGATCCGGACTATCTGCCCAAGGACGTGGCCGCGATGAACGCGGTGACGGTGACTTCGGCAAAGGCTGCGGCGCAGAAGTATCTGACCGCGGACAAGGCAGTCGTGGTCTCTGTTGTGCCCGGCAAGAAGGTAGTGGACGATGTTCCCCGTTCGCCAGCGGACACCGATGCCGATGTGAAGATCACCAACCCCTACACGCCGCAGTTCGAGGCAGCGCAGGAGTGGCGTAAGACGAAGCCCGCTCCGGGTGCTCCGGTGAAGTTCAACCTGCCGGTGCCGAAGACGTTCACGATGGAGAACGGGCTGCAAGTGATGGTGGTGGAAGACCACACACTGCCGGTGGTTTCCGTGTCTCTCTCCACGCGCGCTGGCAACGGCGCAACGACGATCGACAAAGCCGGGCTGCCTGCGCTGGCGATGAAAACTCTGACGGAAGCTACAACCTCGAAGAACGTCGAGCAGCTTTCAGCAGCGGAAGAGGAGATCGGCACGAGCATTCACGCAACCACGGTGATGGATGGATCGAGCGTAAGCACGACGTTTCTGAAGAGCAGCACGGCGGAAGCTCTGCCGCTCTTCAGCGATGTGGTGATGCATCCGGCGTTTGCGCAGAAGGACTTTGACCGCCTGAAGAAGCAGACGCTGGTCGGCATCCAGCAGTCTTCGGACAACGTCATGGCGATGGCGCAGCGCGTTGGCCCGAAGCTCGTCTTCGGCGACACGGCGTACGGTATGCCCGCAACCGGCACACCGCTCAGCGTGACAAAGCTGACGCAGGATGAGCTGCCAAAGTGGTACACGACGCACATCGGGCCATCGAACTCGGCGCTGGTCTTCACCGGCGACGTGACGATGGTGGAGGCAAAGAAGCTGGCCGAGAAGTACCTGGGAAGCTGGGCAAACAAGCCTTCTGCCGGTACTGTGCTGGCGACGAACCCCACGATGAAGCCGACGTATATCGCGATCCTCGACAAACCCGGTGCACCGCAGACAGGTCTGCTTGCGTTTGGTGTTGGTATCCCGATCAGCTCGCCGGAGATGCCGACCGTTGAGGTGATGAACTACATCCTCGGCGGCTCGTTCGGTTCGCGCATCAACATGAATCTGCGCGAAGTACACGGCTATACCTACGGTGCGTCGTCGGGCTATCGCGGCTACGCGGACGGCGGCATGTTCCTGGCGGGTGGATTGATCCGCACGGACGCGACCGCAGCAGCCACCAAGGAGATGATGGGCGAGCTCACCCGCTTCCCCACCGCTCTGGTGACCGATGTGGAGCTGAACAGCGCGAAGGATGCTCGCATTCAATCGCTGCCTGGGCAGTTTGAAACGACCGAAGCGACAGCAGCCGCGCTGCGCGGCATCTTCCTCTTCAAGCTTCCGATCGACTACTACGCCCAGCTTCCGGGCAAGTATCGCGCGGTGACGGCAGAGGATGTAAAGCATGCAGCGATGACGGACCTGCACCCGGACCAGCTTGTGATCGTGACCGCGGGCGACCGCTCGAAGATTGAGCAGTCACTGCGTGATGAAAAGCTCGGTGATGTGGTGGTGGTCGATCTTGCAGGCCAGCCGGTGACGGAGAAGAAGTAGGGTCTAGGGTCTAGGGTCTAGGGTCTAGGGTCTAGAAAAGCTAACGTCTCGCCACTCTTTCAAGTGGCGAGACGTTTTGTTTGTGGGCATTGGGCTATCGAAGGAAATGCAGAGTTGTGGAGGATGCCGGGGCTGAAGCCCCTTCTCACCAGGAGCAGGACGGTGGGCTAAAGCCCGCCTCTACTCCGTCAATAAGTGCCACCTGCGCGTGCCTACGTCGAGGCTCTGGAACCTTCGCTTTTGAGTCTTCCCTTAGCGCTTGAGTCTCGACTTTGAGCCCTGGAGCCTAAGCCCTGTCCTTACGCCGAAAGTGCGGCAAGAGCCTTCTCCAGGCTGGCCTTGTCTTCGATGTTGACCGTGGCGAGGGCGCGGTCGATCTGGCGGTTGAGGCCGGTGAGCACCTTACCAGGGCCGACTTCGAGGTAGTTTGTCACGCCGGAGTTCCGTAGCAGGTTGATGCACTCAACCCAGCGCACCGCGCCGGTGACCTGGCGGATGAGCGCGTCGCGGGCGTCCGCTCCACGGCGAACGAGGCGGGCGTCGACGTTAGAAACAACAGGGATGGTCGAGTCCTGGAACGCAACCGACTCAAGCTGGTTCGCGAGGCGTTCCTGAGCGGGCTGCATGAGCGCGCAGTGGAACGGAGCGCTGACGGAGAGCATCACGGTGCGCGAAGCACCGGCTTCCTTCAGGCGTTCTACAGCGACTTCCACCGCGCTCTTTTCGCCAGAGATCACGGTCTGGTTGGGCGAGTTGAGGTTTGCCGGGGCGACCACCGTGCTGACGCGTGAGGCAGCCTGCGCAGGTGTTACGTCCACGGAGTCGTCCTTCATCTGCGAGACGACAGCTTCGCTTTGCTCTGCGGGATCGGAGGGATTAGCTGGCGGGTTCTGCGTAAGTTCGTCCGAGACAGCGGCGCAAATATCGTTGATGCGCTCCGGGTCGAGGCCAAGCACAGCGGCCATCGCGCCCAGGCCTGCAGGGACTGCGGACTGCATGAACTGGCCACGAGCACGGACGGTTCGGACGGCGTCCGCGAAGGAAAAGGTTCCGGCAGCAACGTGTGCGGAGTACTCACCGAGCGAGTGGCCGGCAGCGAACGCAGGCGCAAAGCCGAGTGCCTTCAACTGCGGCTCCAATACGCGCAACACGGCGATGGACATGGTGAGAATTGCAGGCTGCGTGTGCTCTGTCAGCTTCAGGTCCTCTTCGGGGCCGTCGAAGATCAGGCGGGAGAGCGGGAAGCCAAGCGCATCGTCGGCTTCTTCGAAAACAGCGCGTGCGGCGGGTTCACTCTCAAAAAACTCGCGGCCCATGCCGACGGTCTGCGATCCCTGTCCGGGAAAAAGAAGGGCAATCTGCTTCGGGGCGGTTACGATTTCTTCGCTCATCAGGCTTAAGAGTATCCTGCGCGGCAGGGCTATTCCAGCGGCGCGGTTGAGAAGCTGGACTCGGCTTTCGCCGTGACCAGCCTGTAGAGCGCGAAGTCGCGCGAGGTATTCGCACGGCGCTCAAACAACAAGCTGGCGCGATGCGATCCATCTGCATCGACCACATCAATGAAACGCATCCACGGCGCACGGTTCAGATGCGCCGAATCAGTTACCTGCGCGAGCGAGACCTGCACGTTGCCTTCAGGTAGGCGCTGCGCCACGATCGCCACGCGAGCGGTCACGACGGTGCCGTCCTTAGCCATCGCGACCGGTGCGCTGGCGGTATAGACAAATGTGGGCAGACCACCGTAGCTAAGGTTGAAGGCGTGCAGCTCTTCATTCGCAAAGGTGAGCGTCACGACAGGCGCCGCTTGAGCTTTATGCGACGACTTCGCCTTGCCAGCCTTCGATTTCGTTGGCGTTTTGGGAGCTGCGGCTGGCGAAGTGGCAAGCGCAGCTTTGTGTGTCGCGGTGTCCACGCCCTGCGGGGTACGCTGCAGCTTCGGTGGAGCTCCACTGTCGTCGCTGGAAGCTACAGGCACAGCCGTTTCTTCGGTCAGAAGCGTAGGAGTGGCCGTGGCTTTGGCAGGAACAAGAGCGTTGGCCGCGAGGTACGCCTTGACTCGCTCTGCAGCGAGCGCACGCATGGCGTCCAGCGTCTGCTCGCGCTCCACAGAAGAACTCCAGCCGCGCGTGAAGATGTGCTGCGGGCGGTTGCCGGGATCAGAGACGGCAACCGCCTGGTGCATGTCGGCGGGCAGGCCTGTGAGCATGTCTGGCTCATCGCTGGCTTTCTTGCCGTGGCTCAACGTAGGGCGGTCGGGGTCGTCGTTCAGGTTGCCGTAGCCCGTGACGTAGCCCTGCGGCTTCTGCTTCTTTTCTTTCTTCTTCTTGTCGTCGTCGACGGATTCGGCACGGCGTGCGAGCGTGGGACGCTCGGGGTCGTCAGCGTCGTTGCTGGTGGGATGAGCGCGACGGTTCATCGTCGGCTTATCGCTATCGTCGGCCTGCGCGGGACGCTTGGTCACGAAGTGCGGCTCGGAGTCGTCATCGTCGGCCGAACTGTCAATCCTGGCGGGCAGCTTTGAAGGTTTCAGCTTCTTCAGCTTTTCCGGCGCGGGAGGATGAAAGTCGCCGTAACCGTACCAACTGCCTGCTCCTGTCTCCACATCCCCCGGCCCTGCAGTGGTGAGCTTGCGAGCGTTCTTCAGCTCCAGCGTGCCTTCGGCATCGCCAGCCTTCTCCACCGAGTACAGATTGCCTGCAGCCAG
This sequence comes from Acidobacteriaceae bacterium, assembly GCA_028283655.1. Lineage (NCBI taxonomy): Bacteria > Pseudomonadati > Acidobacteriota > Terriglobia > Terriglobales > Acidobacteriaceae > Acidobacteriaceae bacterium. The sequence goes on from JAPWKE010000003.1 coordinate 3,230,144, forward strand.
CGCAAACGGCACAGGACGCGAGAGATAGGTGCCACCGTCTTCAAGCTCGTCGTTGATGAATACAGTGACGGGCACCAGACGCACAGCCTTGGGCTTGTCGAGCGGGCCAGTCCACTCGTAGACAGAAACGGCGCGCGTGACGTCTTCCGGCTTGTCGACGTGATGCATCTGCGCCGCCGCAGAGAACGGCAGGACTGTGGCCGGGAGCAACAACACGAAGCTGCGAAGTTTCTGGCGCATGAGAACAAGGGTAGCCGCGCATGGTTAGACGCGGCAAAACGCCATCAGGTTCTAGTCCCCCGCTGCCGGATGCGGCTCATGCCCTGCCGGACCGTGCGAGGAGGGCTTGCGACGCGGCAAACCGACGAAGTCCCAGAGCCACGAACGCCAGACTGGCAGCTTGAGGCGGACCCATTCAAACGCGAGGTAAACGACCGGCGTGGTGAAGAGAGTGAGGCACTGCGAGACGATGAGGCCACCGATGATGGTGACGCCCAGCGGCTGACGAAGCTCCGACCCTGTCCCCGTCCCCATAGCCAGCGGGATGGCGCCGAGCAGCGCGGCCATTGTGGTCATCATGATGGGACGGAAACGCAACAGGCAAGCCTCATAGATGGCTTCCTGCGGCGACTTGCCATGTTCGCGCTCGGCGACCAGCGCGAAGTCGATCATCATGATGGCGTTCTTCTTCACGATGCCGATCAAAAGGATAATGCCAATCATCGCGATGACGCTGAGGTCGATCTTGAAGAGCAGCAACGCCAGCAGAGCACCCACGCCCGCCGAAGGCAGGGTGGAGAGAATTGTCAGAGGATGGATGAAGCTTTCGTACAGGATGCCGAGCACGATATACACCGTGACCAGCGCGAGCAGGATCAGCAACGGCTCTGACGAGAAAGAGGCCTTGGCCGCCTGTGCGGTACCAGCAAATCCGCCGCGAATCGTTGACGGCATACCGATCTTCTGGCGGGCCGACTCAATCGCAATCGTCGCCTGGCCGAGCGAGTAGCCCGGTGTGAGGTTGAACGAGAGCGTCGCGGCCGGGGACATGCTCTGATGGTTGACGGCCAGCGGCATACGCGAGGTAGTGAGCTTGGTAACAGCCGACAGCGGCACCTGGGCGCCCGTCGAAGACTTGACGTAGATCGACTGCAACGCCTCAGGCGATTGCTGGAAGGGCTGCGCCACTTCAAGCACCACGTGGTACTGGTTGAGCGGACGATAGCTGGTCGAAACCTGACGCTGGCCGAATGCGTCGTTCAGCGTGGCGTCGATGGTCAGCGTGCTAACTCCAAGACGGGATGCCGTATCGCGGTCGATGGTGAGATAGCTCTCGAGGCCGTTGTCCTGCTGGTCGGTCGCGACGTCCTTCAGGCCTGGCAGTTTCTGCATGGCGGCCATCAACTGCGGCGCCCATGTGTCGAGCGTCGTCGTGTCCGGAGCAATCAGCGTGTACTGATACAGGGCCGCGGAAGAGCGGCCACCGACGCGAAGCTCCTGCGAACTCTGCATATAGAGCTGCGCACCAGCCATGTGCGAGGTCTTCGGACGGAGACGCTGGATGATCTTGTCAGCCGTCTCGCCTTCCTTCGCACGCTTCTCCGCGTCCTTCAGAATGATGAACATGCTCGCCGTGTTCGACGACGATCCGCCGGGACCACCGGCACCGGCAAACGCCAGCGTGTTTTCCACCTGTGGATCCTTGGCAACGATCTTCGCCACCTGTTGAATCTGGGCCTTCAGCGTATCGAAGCTCGTGTCCTGCTGGGCCTTCAACTGCCCCTGAATACGGCCTGTATCCTGCTCCGGGAAGAAGCCCTTGGGGACAAGGATGAAGAGGTAAATGTTCAGGAAGAACGTTACGACAAAGATGAAGAGCGTGAAGATCTTGTGGCGCAGTACCCACTGCAGGCCGCGCTCGTACTCGGCAGTAAGGCGAGCAAGATGGCGCTCGCCGGTGACGTAGAACCAACCCTTCTTCTGCTCGTCGTGAGACTTCAGGAACTTGGCCGAGAGCATCGGTGTGGTGGTGAGCGAGACGACCAGTGAAACGGCGATGGCCACCGAGAGTGTCACGGCAAACTCGCGGAAGAGGCGGCCGACGATACCCGGCATCATCAGGATCGGGATAAAGACCGCGATCAGCGAGATGGACATCGACATGACCGTGAAGCCGATCTCCTTGGAGCCGATCATGGCAGCTTCGAAAGGCTTCTTGCCCATCTCAAGATGGCGCATGATGTTTTCGATCACAACGATGGCATCGTCGACAACGAAGCCGGTCGAGATCGTAAGCGCCATCAGCGAGAGGTTATCCAGCGTGTAACCGAGCAGGTACATCACGCCGAAGGTGCCCAGCAGCGACAACGGCACGGAGATCGACGGGATAACAGTCGAGCGACCCTCGCGAAGGAAGACGAAGACCACAAGAACGACCAGCAGGATCGAGATGATCAGCGTGAACTCAACGTCCTTCAACGAGGCGCGGATGCTGAGCGTACGGTCGAGGACCACATCCAGCTTGATGTTCGGCGGAATAGATGCCTGCAGTTGCGGAAGGGTCTTCAGCACGTTATCGACGGTTTGAATAACGTTCGCACCGGGCGATTTGAAGACCACGACAAGGATGGCGGGCTTGCCGTTGAAGAGACCCATGGTGTGGATGTCTTCGACGTTGTCCTCGACCTGCGCGATATCGCGCAGGCGAACGACTCCGTGCTCGTTGGTAGCGCCGACATCAGTGATGGTGGAGGTGGCGAAGTTCTTGACTGCGGTACTGCTTGTCGTGCTGCTCGCCGTACTGGCGGCGCTGCTTGTCTTCGAGGTGGAAGTAGTGCTCGTGGTACTGCTGGTCGTGGCGCTGGAAACGGCTGAAGCGACAGAACTCGGCAGGCCGCTGGCCGCAGTGGCGTTCGAAACCGCGCCACGATTGGTGGCAATAATCAGCGGGGCATACGCGGCCGAACCATACAGTTGATCGGTCGTGGCAATGCGAGTACGCTGTCCGTTTTCCCCGTCGCCGTTGAGGTAACCCGTAGGCTTGAGCACGTTCACGGTGCTCATGGCGGTACGCACATCTTCGAGCGAGAGACCGAAGCTGGAGAGCATGTACGGGTTGGCTTCAATGCGGACTGCGGGTTTGGCCGAGCCACCCGTGAAGACCTGGCCGACACCGTCTACCTGTGCGATCTTCTGCGCGAGCACGGAGTCAGACGCGTCGTACATCTGCGCACGCGTAGCGTCGTCCGAGGTCAGCGCAAGAATGAGAATCGGAGAGTCGGCCGGGTTGATCTTGCGGTACGTCGGGTTCGAAGGCAGGTTGGCGGGAAGCTGTGCGCGGGCAGCGTTGATAGCAGCCTGGACGTCTCGCGCGGCACCGTTGATGTCGCGCGAAAGGTCGAACTGCAGAACGATGCTGGTGGACCCCGTGGAGGAGGACGAGGTCATTTCATTGATGCCCGCGATACGCGTGAACTGCCGCTCGAGCGGCGTCGCGATCGAGGAGGCCATCGTATTGGGGTCAGCACCAGGCAACGATGCGCCAACCGCAATGACCGGAAACTCCACCTGCGGCAGCGAAGAGACAGGCAGCAGGTTGTACGCTACGCTGCCGGCGATGAGGATCGCGATGGAGAGCAGGAACGTTGCGACAGGGCGCTGGATAAACGGTGCCGAAAAGTGAACGCCACCGATAGGCTCGCCAGATTCACCGAGCTCCTGCTGCGTGACGTGCGGCTCGTCAGGAGCCTGCTCGCCTGCACGTTCGTTCGCACCGCCATTGCCGTGCGCCTTGGCGTAGTCGCCGGGAAGCGGAGCATCGTGTGGGGTCTTGTCGCCGGGTTGGGGTTTTTCAAAGCTCATGCAGAAACCAGGGTTCGCTCACGTGTTGTCGTGGGCAGCGGGGGGTTAGTCCCCCGCTGCCGTTTGCGGATGTTCCGGACGATGCTGGCCACCGTGCGAGTGCTCGTACAGCTCTTCATCAGCCTTTGCCGTGCCGAGATACTTACGGCCGATGCGGTCAAAGAACAGGTACACAACCGGCGTGGTGAAGAGCGTAAGGATCTGCGAGATGATGAGGCCGCCGATGATCGAGATACCGAGCGGACGGCGAAGCTCCGAACCCGTACCCGAACCGAAGGCCAGTGGCACAGCGCCTAGCAATGCGGCCATCGTCGTCATCATGATGGGACGGAAGCGCAGCAGGCAGGCCTGATAGATCGCCTCTTCCGGCTCCATGCCCTGCTCACGCTCGGCCTCGAGCGCAAAATCGATCATCATGATGGCGTTCTTTTTCACGATGCCGATGAGCAGGATGATGCCAATCAACGCGATGACCGAAAGGTCCTCGTGGAAGAGCAGCAGCGCAAGGATGGCTCCGACGCCCGCCGAAGGCAGCGTGGAGAGAATCGTGACCGGATGAATGTAGCTTTCGTACAGCACGCCCAGCACGATGTACACCGTGATGAGCGCAGCAAGAATAAGGATCGGCTCGTTTGCGAGTGAGGCTTCAAACGCAGCAGCCGTTCCTTCAAACTGCGTCTGCACGCTGAGCGGAAGGTTCAACCCAGCGACAGCCTTGTTCACCGCCTTTACCGCTTCACCAATGCTCTTGCCATCGGCGAGGTTGAACGAGACAGTGTTAGCCGGAAACTGGCCCTGTCGGCCGATCGACAACGCCGCTGGCGAGGGCGATACGGTGATGAACGTAGAGAGCGGAACCTGCGTGCCGTTTGAACTCTTCACATACAGCTTGCTCAAAGCATCGTTCGTGCGCTGGAAGTTTGGAGCGACCTCCAGCACGACGTGGTACTGGTTGAGCTGCGTGAAGATGGTCGAGATCTGGCGCTGGCCGAAGGCATCGTCGAGCGTGTCGTCGATGTTCTGTGGCGTGATGCCGAGGCGCGAGGCCGTGTCACGATCGATAGTGATCTGCGTGCCGAGGCCGTTGATCTGCATGTCGCTGGCGACATCCTTCAACTCCGGCAACTTCTTCAACGCATCGACGATCTTGTCTGTCGCTGAAGAAAGCTCTGTCTGGCTGGGATCTTCGACCGAGTACTGATACTGCGTACGCGAGACTCGATCTTCTACCGTGAGATCCTGCGAGGCCTGCAGATACGTCTCAATGCCGGTGACAGCATTGGCCTTGCGTTGCAGGCGCGCGAGCACTGTCATGACGTCGTCGGAACGATGATCGCGGTCCTTCAAATCAATCTGAATGCGGCCCGAGTTCAGCGTCTGGTTGGTGCCGTCGATACCGATGAAGCTCGATAGGTTCACAACATCGGGGTCATCGAGCAGCGCCTTTGCCAGCGCCTGCTGCCGGGTAGACATCGCCGAGAAACTGGTTCCCTGGTCAGCCTGCGTAATGGCAACGATGACGCCGGTGTCCTGCACCGGGAAGAAGCCCTTGGGCACGATGATGTAGAGCACCACGGTAACGATGAACGTGGCGACGGTGACGGCCAACGTGAACTTCTGGTGCGCCAGAACCCACTTCACACCATGACCGTAGAGCTCGATGGTGCGCGTGAAGAACCGCTCCGACGCGTTGTAGAGCTTGCCACGTTCGCTCTCCGGCTTGTGCTTCAGCAGGCGGGCGGACATCATCGGCGTCAACGTGAGCGAGACGACGGCAGAGACGAGAATCGTCACCGAAAGCGTCACAGCAAACTCGCGGAAGAGGCGACCGACGATGTCTCCCATGAAGAGCAGCGGGATGAGCACGGCGATGAGCGAGACAGTCAGCGAGAGAATCGTAAAGCCGATCTGCTCGGAGCCCTTGAGCGCTGCCTCGAGAGGAGTGTCCCCCATCTCAAGGTAGCGATCAATGTTCTCAATCATCACGATGGCATCGTCGACGACGAAGCCGGTCGAGATGGTCAGCGCCATCAGCGACAGGTTGTCGAGCGAGTAGCCAAGCATGTACATCACGCAGAACGTGCCGACAATCGACAACGGTACCGCTACCGCCGGAATCACCGTCGCCGCGAACGAACGCAGGAAGAGGAAGATCACCATGACCACGAGCGCGATGGTGAGACACAGCTCAAACTTCACGTCCGACACCGAAGCGCGGATGGTGCTGGTTCGATCAGTGAGAACTTCCAGCTTCACACCCGGGGGCAACGAAGCCTGCAGCTTGGGCAGCAGAGCCTGAACACGATCGACGACGCCGATGATGTTCGCTCCGGGCTGACGCTGAATATTGAGCAGCACCGCAGGATCGAGCGAGGCCTTGGTCGCCGGAACGGTAACTTTATTGCCGAACTTGTCCTTGTCCGTGTGCTCTTCGACGGCAGCCTTCCCCGTCCATGCAGCCTGATACAGGTTCTCTGCACCATCGATGGAGTTCGCCACATCCTTCAACCGCACGGGAGCGCCGTTGCGATACGCGATGATGACGTTCTGGTAGTCGGTGGAGTTGAGCAGCTGATCGTTTGCGCCAATCGTGTAAGCCTGGCGGGGTCCGTTCAGCGAGCCCTTCGCCTGATCGATGCTCGTTTCAGCAATCGCCGTACGAATGTCTTCGAGTGAAAGGCCGTAGCTGGCCAGCGCCGTGGGGTTCGCCTGGATACGTACCGACGGCTTCTGTCCGCCAGCGATCGACACGAGACCGACGCCGGTGAGCTGCGAGATCTTCTGCGCCAGCACGGTATCGGCGAGATCTTCCACCTTGGATAGCGGCAGCGTGTTCGACGTCAGTGAAAGCGTGAGAATCGGTGCATCGGCCGGGTTCACCTTCGCATAGACCGGCGGGTTCGGCAGATCGGTAGGCAGGTAGCTGTTGGCGGCGTTGATGGCCGCCTGCACATCCTGCTGGGCGATGTCGATGGACTCAGAGAGCGAGAACTCCAGCGTGATGACGGAGCCGCCGCCGGAGGAGACGCTGGTCATCTGCTGCAGGCCGGGGATCTGGCCGAACTGGCGCTCGAGCGGCGAAGTGACCGAGTTCACCATCACCTCCGGGCTTGCGCCCGGATAGAAGGTCGTCACCTGAATAATCGGGTAATCCACCTCCGGCAACGCGCTGACCGGAAGCTGCATGTACGCTACTGCGCCCGCAAGCAAAATGGCCACCATTAACAACGTGGTGGCCACCGGCCGCAGAATAAATGGCCGTGAAGGGCTCACTAGTTCGATCCTCCGCCGTTTGCGCTACCGCTGGGCGTTGAGTTGACGGTCGAGCCGGGGCCAGACGCGTTATGCGCATGGCTCCCGCTCGAGGGTGTCGATGAGTCGGTAACGAGACCGCTGTTCCCCGTATCGGCAGCCGCTGCCGGCTTCGGCGAGGTCTTGGCAGCGAGAGGGGTGACATTCGCGCCGTCAACCAGCTTCTCCTGGCCGTCGATCACAACCTGCTGGCCCTGCTGAAGAACTCCGCTGGACAGGATCGACTGCGTGCCGATGACGAAGTCCACGTGCACCAGAACCTGATCCGCGTGGTACTTGGCAGCGCCGTCGTCCTTAGCCGTTTCGGTCGTGCCTGCAGCCTTCGCCGCACTGGCTGAGGGCTGGTTCTGCAGCTTGTCCTGAGGCGTCGGGCCGGAGTTCACCACGAAGATGTAATCGCCCTTCGTACCGCTCTCGATAGCCGCAGTCGGAATCACGGTCGCGTTCTGGCGCTCGTTCAGAATCAGGCGAACGTTGACGAACTGGTTGGCGAAGAGTTCGCTGTCCTTGTTGTCAAAGATTGCCTTCAACTTGGCCGTGCCCGTGGTGGTGTCAATCTGGTTGTCGATCGTCAGCAGCGTGCCGGCGGCGATCTTGTGGGAGTCAGCGCGGTCATACGCTTCGACGACCAGCTTGTTGCCGCCCTTCATCGCCTTCTGCACCAGCGAGAGCTGATCTTCCGGCAGGGTGAAGACAACGGCGATCGGGTGGATCTGCGTGATGACCACAAGGCCGGTCGTGCTGCTGGCCAGGACAAGGTTGCCGGGATCTACCTGGCGCAGACCAACCACACCGTCGATCGGCGAGTAGATGCGCGTGTAACCAAGGTTTACGCGGGCCGACTCGATAGCTGCGCGGTCCGCCTTCACCGTGCCTTCCGCCTGTCCAGCGGTGGAGACCTGCGTCTGCTGCGACTCCTTGGAGACGACACCAGCCTGATAGAGCGCCGAGTACCGCTGGGCCTCTGCCTGCGCGTACTTCAGGTTCGCTTCGTCCTTGGCCAGGGTGCCGATCGCCTGATCCAGCGTCGCCTGGTAGGGACGGGGGTCGATCTGCAACAGCAACTGCCCCTTCTTCACGGTCTGCCCTTCGCGGAAGTTCACCTGCAGCAACTGACCATCGACGCGCGAGTTCAGGGTGACAGTGTTGTAGGCCGTTACCGTTCCCAGCGCGCTCAGGAAGACAGGCACGGTCTTGAACTGCACCGGCACGGTCTGTACGGGGGTCGGGCGATTCGCAGCAGCTTCCGCCTTGGCAGCTTCCTTCTTAGTAGCAGCGTTATTGGAGTGAATGCGCCAGAAGATAACGCCGATGACGAGCAGAATAATCAGCAGCACAATCCAGAGACGCCCGCTGCCACCGTGGCGCGGAGTATCTTCCGTTGCGTGTGCCGGCAAAAGGTGACCGGGGTCCGTGACCGTGGGCTGCTGGTGGGTGGGGGTATTGTGCGCGTCGGGCATACGCCTGGGGGAACTCCTGCGGAAGATTCTTGCTTTGTGTTTCTTAGGACACTCTCTCGGACGCTGAAACGACGTCTGGGGTTTGCGCCCATGGCACACTTCACCCTATACGCCGAACCACTGGCAAGCCAATACGTCGGAGAAAGACGATCTTACTGACGGTATAGTGACGAGAGATAAAAGCAGAGAGTTTCGAAGCGAGCCGGTATCCAATCCGGCACTCTCACCTCTATAGGAGCCATTTTGCCGGAAGTACCGCCATTGCCACAAGATAGCCTCCGCCCTGGCGTCGCGCTCTGCGTGGACCTGGACGGTACATTGACAAAATCCGACACACTGCACGACTCCCTGCTGGCTCTGGTGCGCCGTCACCCCGGCAAAATCATGCAGGTTCCTGGCTGGATCGCCCAGGGCAAGGCCAGTTTTAAGCGCAACGTCACGCGCTCGGTCGAGCTCGACGTTGAACATTTGCCGTACAACCGGCCGCTGCTGGAGTGGCTGCGACAGGAGCATGGCCGCGGACGCGCCATCTACCTCGCCACCGCAGCAGACAAGAGCCTCGCCGACCGGGTCGCCGAATATGTGGGCATCTTTGCCGGTACCCTGGCCTCGGACGGCGAAGTCAACCTGGCCGGAAGCAATAAACTCGCGGCTTTTGAGAAGCAGTTCGGCAAAGATGGATTCTGCTACATCGGCAACGCAAAGCCCGACATCAAGCTGCTGAACGCCTGCCAGTCCCCGATGGTCGCCAACCCGCACGGTGCCCTGACCGCAGGACTGCGCAAGGCAGGGACCGTTCCTGCCGCCAGCTTCGAAGACCGCACGCCGTTGGTGAAAAGCTGGTTAAAAGCTGTCCGCCTGCACCAATGGGCCAAGAATGTACTGATCTTTGTGCCGATGCTGCTCGGCCACCAGATCAATCTCGCCACCTTTGCTGGTGCGCTAACAGCGTTCTTCAGCTTCGGCCTCTGCGCTTCCGCGACGTACATCATCAACGATCTGCTGGACATCGAAACCGACCGTCGGCACCCTCGCAAGCGCCGTCGCCCGTTCGCAGCCGGCGATCTGTCGATGTTTGCAGGCTTCGCCAACGTCGCCGTCCTCTTTACGCTGGCCATTCTGCTGGCCATTGCCCTGCCCCGGATCGTCGATGCCATGCCCGGGCCCTACATACTGACGGAACCCTATGCGTTCCTTGGCTGGCTGGGACTTTACACGGTCACGACGCTGACATACTCCTTCTATCTGAAGAAAAAACTGCTGCTGGACGTCTTCGTCCTCAGCGGCCTGTACACCGTGCGCATCCTCGCCGGATCAGCCGCGACGGGTGTGCCTATTTCGCCCTGGCTGGCGGGTTTCAGCGTGTTTTTCTTCCTCTCGCTGGCGTTCGTCAAACGCTTCGCCGAGCTGGAAAGCCTGCGCGAACGCGGAAGCTCTGTGACGAACGGCCGCGGATACTTCGTCTCCGATCTGGAACAGTTGCGCGCGCTCGGCACGGGAGCGGCGTACGCCTCGGTCGTCGTGATGGCGGTATATATCTCGAACCCAGAGACCGCGTTGCTCTATCACCACACGGTTCGCCTGTGGCTGGTAGTGCCGGTGCTTCTGCTCTGGCTTAGCCAGGTGTGGATGCTCGCCAGCCGTGGCGAAATGCACGACGACCCCGTCGTCTGGGCCTGCACCGACAAGCGCAGCCTGCTGCTCGGCGTTCTCATGGCCGCGGTAGTGATCTGGGCCATGTGGCCTTAGGAGCCAGGGTTTAGGGCCCAGGATTCAAGGCCCAAAAAACTTTGCCGTTGTGGAGATCAATGTTCTTGCCTTCTCGACGCGAGGCCCTGAACCCTGGATCCTCTCTCACCCCGCCAGCATCACCGCCTCGCTCCAGACGACCGCACCCCGTAAGATAGAAGCACTGTTCTGGCGCAGCTTGCAGCGCGCCCTCGTAAGGATCGACGTTGGATATTCAGCAACTCACAGATTTTTCTCCCGCAGCCATTGAGCAGGCGTTCGCCGCCGTGCTCGCAGACGCGCAGGCCTCCATCACCGCACCCGGTTTTGACGCAGAGGCCTTTCGTCTTGAATGGCTTGGCCGCAAGCAGGGCCGCCTGAAGCAGCTCTCCGACGTCTGGCTGAAGACCGCGCCCGTCGAAGCGAAGAAGCTTATCGGCCAGCGCTTCAACGCGCTCAAGGACGAAATTGAAGCCGCCATCAGCGGTGCCGGTGCGAGCGCATCCGCCAAGTCGACCGCGCGTGCGCTGGACTTCACCCTGCCCGGAACCACGCAGCCGGTTGGCGCGGAGCATCCGCTGGTAAAGACGATGGCTGAAGTCGTCGAAGTCTTCCGCCGCATGGGATACTCGCCGCGCCTTGGCCCCGAGGTCGAAAGCGACTTCTACAACTTCGAGTCGCTGAACTTCCCCCCGAACCACCCCGCGCGCGACACGCAGGACACGCTCGTGATCGCCGACCAGGATGGAAAACCGTTGCGCGACCGCCTGCTGATGCGCACGCACACCTCGCCGGTACAGATCCGCTCCATGCTGATGGACGACCCACCCCTGCGCCTCGTCATCCCCGGCAAGGTGCACCGCAACGACGAGTCCGATGCGACGCACTCGCCAGTCTTCCACCAGGTCGAAGGCCTGTGCGTGGATACCAACATCACGTTCAGCGACCTGAAGGGCACGCTCGACCACGCGATGAAGTCTCTCTTTGGCTCCAGCGTGAAAACGCGCTTCTTCCCGTCGTTCTTTCCGTTCACGGAGCCGAGCGCCGACGTGCAGATCTCCTGCATCTTCTGCGGCGGCAAGGGCTGCCGCAAGTGCAAGCACTCCGGCTGGATCGAACTGCTGGGCTGCGGCATGGTCGACCCGAACGTCTTCGAAGCCGTGAACAAACGACGCATCGAACTGGGCAAGGACCCCGTCTACGACACGTCGAAGATCTCCGGCTTTGCCTTCGGCATGGGCGTCGACCGCATCACGATGATGAAGTACGGCATCAGCGATATCGGCCTGCTTTACTCGGGCGATACACGCTTCCTCGAACAGTTCGCCTAGAACGAAATAAAACGTCGAAAGGGCCAGCAAATGCTGGCCCTTTCGACGTTTTGCTAAAGCTTAGAAATGGTAGTTGACGCCTGCGGTGACGGTGCTGAAGTTTACCGTCTGCGTAGAGCTCACACCATTTGTGGCGGTGAAGAGCACTTCCGGCACAGCAATGTTGCCAACATGGTTGTAGCCGTATTCGGTCACGAACGAGACGTGGTGAGCGAGAGCGTACTCCAGGCCCGCGCCGGCAACGTAGCCGTTGTGAACCTTGCTCTGGCTGTAAACGCCGGTCCCGCTGGAGATCGCGCCGGTGACCTTGAACTCAGTGTCGGCAACAAGCAGACCGCCATGAACGTACGGCAGAGCGCGGTGGTAGCGGCGTCCGACGCGGCCACGAACGGTAGTCATCTGCTTAATCTTGCTCTGCAGACCATCGAGAAGGCCGGTGTTCGAGGACTCGTTGAACTTGAAATGAGCGTTCGACCATGACCAGTCGGCGAGAGCGCCGACAACGAGGCCGTGTAGGTTGAAATCAACGCCGCCGTGAACACCGACGCGACCACCCGAGAAAGCTGAATCCAGGTTGAGATAGCTGGTGCCATCGGTTTCGTTCAGGTTGTAGTTGCCTGCGGCTGCACCTGCAATGACGCCAACGTGGGTGTCGATCAGGTGGTGCTTTTCAGTCTGTGCGCTGGAGGTCACGGTGGCCACGGCAAGAAGTGCAAGGAAAGTGAAGCTCAGCTTGATGATTTGACGCATGTTTTCTGTAATTGCCTTTCGATTGGACAAACCTCTACCGACCGATAACGACAAACGTTTCCACTCACTGCCAGCAAAGCGGGCAGCTCGGTCAGATGATCGAAGGACTTTTTCCTGAGGAGTCGGACGAACGGGGTGAGGATGTCGTCAGTAAGGGTAGCAGTGTCGCATGTCGATATGTCGCGAAATCACGCGGAATCACCTAAGTGCTAACTAGCAGAAAGCGCAGAAGTGGATACGTTTCCGTGGTAGGCTCTAGCCTTATCACCCACCTCAGGAGCTTTCCCATGCTGCGCACGTCTACCGTGCTCCGCGGCCTATTGGCTGCACCATTTCTTATTGCCTCTCTAGTTGGTTGCGGAGGCAGTTCTTCCAGCGTCGCCACACCCAATCCCATCCCTGTCCCGACGCCTACTGGAGTCAGCACGCTATACGCGATTGTGCGTCCGACGACGCAGACGCCGTTCCAGGTGCAGACGTTTCCCGCCACTTCGAGTGGCGCGGTGACGGCTTCGTCCACGCTGACGCTGCCGACGGGACTGCAGCCTGAAGTTTTGGCGCTCGACAGCAACGGCGCGCTCTATGTGGCTGGCATGACCGGTGCGGCGAATGGCCTGCAGGTGATGGTGTACGCGGCCGGTGCGACCGGTACGGCGACGCCGACGCGCACCATCACGATGACCTCGGCGACCTACGACGGCATCCAGTCGATGGCCTTTGATTCAAGCAATAATCTGTGGCTCGTGCGCGGGCTGAACAATTTGTATGTGATTCAGGAGTTTTCCCCGACCGCTGACGGTGCAGCCACGCCGATGAAGTCAATTAGCGGTGCGAACACGCTGTTGAACAGCAGCCTCTACACCTCGGTGAATGGAATCACGTTTGACTCCGACAACAATCTCTACGTGCTGACCAACGACGGCGTGGTCGGGTATGCGATCTCGTCGAACATGGTGGGGCGGCTGCTGGTGTTCCCGGCAAACAGTGATGGCAACGTGACGCCGACGCGCTCGTTCACGACCCGAGGCGTGGCGCTGAGCTCGCTAGTGCTGGATAGCTCACGCGATGTCTACATCGCTGAGAATCCCGGTGCACTGAGCACGACGCCGACGTTTATTTCGGAGTACGGCCCGACCACGAGCGGCGTGGCGACCGCGCTGAAGACCATCACCTTCCCGACGCTGCGGCCCGGTGCGATGAACACCATGCACATCGACAACGCGACCAACCGGCTCTTTGCGGCGATGCAGACACAGAACACCGGAGGAACGAACTACCTGATCGACTTCCCGACCTCGGCAACCGGCGACACCACGCCGGCCAGCGTGACGGTGACGAGCGGGTTCTACCTGGGTGGGTACGGGTTCGACATTCGCTAACAACGCAAGCAAAAACACAGAGGCCGCCGGAGTGATCCGGCGGCCTCTATGCTCGTTGCGAACGATCCTTGGTTACTTCTTGCCGATCTCGAGATCGAGGGTGATCTTCACTTCATCGCCCAGCATGGGAGGAGCAAACTTGGGACCGAAGTTAAAGTCTGCGCGCTTGATCACGGTGCTTGCCGAGAAGCCGCTGACCAGGCCGCCCTTCATGCCCTTCTGCGGGGGAACCGGGCCGTCGACGTCGAGCTTCACCAGCTTGGTCACACCAGCCAGCGTCAGGTTGCCCCATACGACCAGCTTGCCACCTTCGTGCACAACCTTGGTGGACTGGAAGTGGATCGTCGGGTTCTTTGCGACGTCGAAGAAGTCAGGCGACTTGAGGTGCTTATCGCGTGCTTCCATCGTGGTGTCGACGGTGTTGGCATCCAGGTCGGCAACGACCGAATCCTTTGACGCGTCCTTTTCGTCCCAGACAATCTCGCCCTTGATGCCGCTGATCGAGCCGCGCACGTTCGAGATGCCCATGTGGCGGATCTCGAAGTTGGACTGCGAGTGTGCCGGATCAATCGTCCACGTGCTCGTCTGTGCGAACGCACCCATAGCGGGCGCCAGAACGAGCGCAGCCGCTGCTGCCAGAATCATGTTCTTCTTCATCGAAATCTCCTCGTGGGAAACGTGCCGGTCGCACCTTGCCGCGCCCTGGCTTTCCAGTTTCACCACTCTACCGGAACAAGATGAGCAGGAAAAGTATATTGATGCAAATATTTTCGATATCCATCTTTTCTTCAACGTTTGAGACAATAGACCACTGAACCGCAATGAACCTGATAACTCCCTGGATCCGCTCGTTTCTGCCTGCCCTTCCGGTCTCTGACCGCCAGCTTGCCGAGGACCTCACACTCCGCGGCATCGCCGTCGAAGGCGAGTTCCCCTTTGCCGACGGCAACGGTACGCGCTTCGAGATGGACATCACGACCAATCGCGTCGACGCCATGAACCACTACGGCGTAGCGCGCGAAGCTGCCGCTATCTATAACGTGGCGCTGACGCCGCTGACCGCCTCGCTGGCGGCTCCCGTAAAGGAGACGCGCGAGGGTGCAGGCTATCCCGTTCGTATCGAGGCCGAAGACCTCTGCGGACGCTTTACGACGCGCATCCTTCGCGGCGTTACGGTGAAGCCCGCCACAGGCATGATCGCCGGATACTTTGCCGCGCTCGGCCAGAAACCGATCTCCGGTCCAGTGGATGTCACGAACTTTGGCTGGCTCGCAATGGGGCAGCCGACGCACGTCTTTGACCTCGACAAGGTTGAAGGCGCGATCGTCGTTCGCCGTGCAATGGCGGGCGAGAAGCTGCGCCTGCTCGATGGCACCGAGAAGACGCTCGTCGCAGACGACCTCGTCGTCGCCGATGAAAAGAAGGCCCTTGGTCTGGCAGGCGTGATGGGCGGGTGGGAGTCGCGCGTGACGGAGGAGACGAAGAACATTCTCGTTGAAGCCGCATGGTTTGATCCCGCTTCGATCCGCGCCAGCTCGCGCCGCCACGGCCTGCACACCGATGCCTCACACCGCTTCGAACGAGGCGCTGACTTCAACGCGGCACCTGTTGCCAACGCCCTGATTACGCGCCTCGTGCTCGAACAGGCGGGCGGCGAAGTAGAAGGCCCGCTGGTGGACGTGATCGTCCCCGCGCTGGCGGCGAAGACCGCCGAGCGCAAGCCGATTCAGCTTCGCGTCAGCGAAGTGCAGCGGCACCTGGGCACGACGCTCGATGGCTCTGAACTTTCCGCAGAACTCATCACGCAGTACCTCTCCGCACTGGGCTGCGAGCTGACGCCGAACGGCGCGCCGGGAGATTTTCTCGCGAGGCTGCCGAGTTGGCGTCTCGACCTGGAACGCGAGATCGATCTGATCGAAGAAGTGGCCCGCGTCTACGGCTACAACCGCTTCGCCGATACGTTGCCGACATTCTCGGGCGAGGTCATCGACCTGCCGCACGCCGAGCAGGAGCGCGTGATCCGCACGACACTGCGCGCGCTTGGCTTCAGCGAAACCATCTCCAGCACCTTTGTCTCAGCCGAAGCGGCAGCGATCTTCGCTGCGACGCCCGCTGTGCCGATGGGCAACCCCCTGAGCGAAGAAGCGGGCGTGCTGCGTCCTGCGCTTGCGGCCAACATGGCCTCCGCGCTGGCGCTGAACCTGAACCGCGACGTCGACACCGTGCGTCTCTTTGAGCTGGGCACAGCGTTCACCGGTTCCACCGCCGAGGTCACCGAGCGCCAGTCGCTCGCACTCGGTCTAACCGGCAACGCTCTCGCGACTGCGCTCTACACCGCTGCGGACGCACTCTTCTATGAGGCCAAGGGCGCGCTGGAGGCTGTACTCGCGAAGTTCAACGGTGCGGTCAGCTTCTCGGCAGACAATCTGCCGACGTGGATCGAAGCAGGCCGTGGCGCAAACGTTTTGATCGATGGCAAGCTTGCCGGCAGCTTCGGCGAACTCAGCTCCACGGAGTTGCAACGCCGCAAGCTGAAGCAGACGTGCGTGCTCGCCGAACTCGACGCGCAGACGCTGCTCGAAACGACGCTGCGCCAGCCTGTGATTCGCGAGCTTTCGCGCTTCCAGTCCGTGGCGCGCGACTTCTCGTTCCTCTTCCCGGACAGCGTGCAGTGGAGCGCGATCGACACCGCCATTCGCGGCCTCGCGATCCCCGTTCTCACCTCCGTTTCTGCAGTCGAGATCTTCCGCGACCCGAAGGGCAGGGCCGTGGCCGCTGGCAGCTACTCGCTGCTGGTGCGCACGACGTTGCAGTCGCCCGAACGTACGTTGACCGACGAAGAGATCACCAGCTCCACCGAACGCATCACTGCGGCCCTGACCAGCCTCGGCGGCTCACAACGCGCTTAGCGGCACCACGCTTCACCTGACGCTTATGGCACTGCGCACAGCGAACATTATCGGTTCCGGCCCCAACGGCCTCGCAGCGGCGATCACCCTCGCCCAGCGAGGCGTCGCCGTCACCGTATACGAACGCAACGCCATGCTCGGCGGCGCGTGTTCGACCGCCGAAGTCACGCTACCGGGCTTCAAACACGACCTCGGCTCGTCGGTATATCCGCTCGGAGTCTGCTCACCGTTCTTCGCGGCGCTGCCGCTGGCCGACTACGGTCTGGAGTGGATCGAGCCAACGTCGCCACTGGCGCATCCGTTCGACGACGGCACCGCGCTAACGCTTGAGTACTCCATCGACGAGACCGTGCGACACATGCCGGGTCGCGATGTGAAGGCGTGGCGCAACCTTGTTTCGCCGTCGCTGCGGCACTGGACCGAGATCGTCGAAGGCGTGATGAACCCGCTGCTGGGCATTCCGCACCATCCGTTTGAGATGGCCCGCTTCGGGATCGACGCAATGCTGCCGGCACGCAAGCTGGCGGAAACCCGCTTCCACGACCCGCACATGCGTGCGCTCTTCGCCGGATGCGCCGCGCACTCCGTGCTTCCGCTCTCGCACATCGCCAGCTCTGCCACGGGACTCATCCTCGCCTCAGCGGCCCACGCCACCGGCTGGCCGATCATTCGCGGCGGTGCAGGCGGACTGACGCAGGCGCTCGCCAGCTACCTCCGTTCGCTCGGTGGCGAGATCGTGCTGGAGCACGAGATCCGCTCGCTCAGCGACGTTCCCACGGCGGATGCCACGCTCTTCGACGTGATTCCGGAAGCACTCATCAAGATCGCCGGAGAAGAGCTGACGCCAGCCTTCCGCGACTCGCTCGAGCGCTTCCAGCGCGGCCCCGGCATCTTCAAACTCGACTGGGCCCTTAGCGAGCCGATTCCCTGGACCGCGAAGAACTGCCTGCGCGCCGCGACGATCCATCTGGGCGGCTCGCTCGAAGAGATCGCACAGTCGGAGTACACGGCGTTCAACGGCGGCGAGACCGACAAGCCCTTCGTTCTGCTGGTGCAGCCGAGCCTCTTCGACGACTCGCGCGCCCCCGCAGGCAAGCACACGGCGTGGGCCTACTGCCACGTCCCCACCGGCTCACGCGCCGACCGCACCGAACTGATCGAGCGTCAGGTCGAGCGTTTTGCCCCAGGCTTTCGCGATGTGATTCTGGCGCGCCGAGCGAGCTCCGCTGCCGAGCTTGCAGCATGGAACCCGAACCTCGCGTGCGGCGACATCTCCGGCGGCGCGATGACGCTCAACCAACTTCTCTTCCGCCCCACAAAGAAGCTCTACCGCACCAGCAATCCGCGGTTGTATCTGTGCAGCTCCTCGACGCCTCCGGGCGGCGGTGTACACGGCATGTGCGGCCATAACGCTGCGCTGGCAGCACTGCGCGACCACGGCGCGTAGAAGCGCAGGAAACGCTCCCTGACAGCTTGCATCTGAACTGTGATACCCGCGTTCCCAACGCCGGAGGTCACTTTGCGCAGCAGTCTCGATTTCAGCTCATTTCACGCGCTCCTCACCACGCTGGTAAGCCTGGCGGTCATCACACTGCTCGGCGTCGGCATCCGGCTGCTGACGCAGGTCACCATTCAACAGCGGCGCGAGCGTATGAACCGCCAGATCAACGAGCGCCTGCGCGCCCTGATGGCGGCGTACAAGACGTTGGGCGGGTCTTTCACCGGGGATTTGACGGTGGACCCTGCCCACCTCCGCGATCTTCGCCGGAGCACCGAGACACCGGCTGTCGCACCGCCGTTGAATCTAAGCGAGAGCGTCGTTCAAGGCTCGGACCGCGCACGGAGGATTCGGGATGCCGTGGAAGGTGCGTTGTCGGACATCATTCTGCTCGGCACCGAAGACCAGGTGCGACTGGCGGCGAACGCCGCGCACGAACTCGCCACAGGCAAGCTCGTGCATACGCAGGATCTGGTCGTCTCGCTGCGCATCTTCATCCGCGAAGCACTCGACCTTGACCCCATCCCACGCGATGTAGAAATTCCTGTCCAGGGTCCGGCACGACCGAGCGCCTCGGGCGGCAAAGAAAAAGGCGACAAAGCCGAAGGCCGTCAGGGGAGCGGAGGAGGTGGTGGTGGCATGGGTGGCGGTATGGGCGCAGGCGGAGGCTTCAACTTCGGATCAGGGTCACACCAGGACGAAAGCGAGGACGAGCAGGATGGGGCAGGCGCCTCGCCTCATCACGGCTAGTTCGTCTCTGAGGCCATCTGTCCCGCACGAAGCGAAACAACCACGCACTCCAGCGGCAAGCCCTCAGACGAAGACAACGCTGTTACGACCCCGCTTCGCCTCGTAAAGAGCTTCGTCGGCGCAGTTCAACGCCAGTTGCAACGTGCTTCTATCGGTGGAGATGAGACAACCGCCTGCACTCACGGTCGTGCGCACCGGAAGCCCGTTCGCTTCGATAGCCGCCGTCTGAAAAGAGACCCTCACCTCTTCCGCCAGCAGCAAAGCATCCTCCCGCGAGTAGTCCGGTAGAAGGAGACAAAACTCCTCCCCGCCGTGCCTGCCGATCAGGTCTTCGGGGCGCAGGAACTGGCGCGCCGTCATGATGAATGCCTGCAGGAGTCTGTCACCTGCCTCGTGGCCATGCGTGTCGTTGACTGTCTTGAAGTGATCGAGGTCGTAAAGCAGGAGCCACACCTGCTTGCGCACCTGCAGGCAACGCTCGATTTCGAGGTCGGCGCGCTCTCGAAACCCTCTGCGATTCAGGACTCCGGTGAGAGCGTCGCGCTGCGCCTGATGCAGCAGACTGTTCGCATAACGCTCGTTGAGCATCAGCAGGATCGACAGGCTCCAGATAAGGAAGATCGTCAGGAAGACGATGCTGGACAGCGCGTCGATCCACGGTGCATCCTGCCCGTGCGAGAGCAACCGGAAGAGGTTGGAGATGCGTAGAACCGAGACGATCGGTACAGAGAGAAACATCGACATGGCGAGCCTGCGCATGAAGAGGTTTTCCTGCTGCTGGCCGCGCCAGCATTCGACAAAGCTGCAGAGGCAGTAGACCGAACTGACCAGCGAGTAAGCGTAAATGTGCCACAGGACGAGGTTGACGCTAGGAAGGGGCACGCAGAATAAAAGGGCAACTCCAATCGGGCCTGCCCATACCGCCCACCAGCGGATGGGGCGTGCATCAAATGATCGCAGTCCTGCCCAGGTAAGGCTGAAGAAGGCAATCAAAAGCCCATTGGCTATTGCCGTAATGACGCTTCGTCCCTGCTGCGCATACAAGCCGAACAAGAGGCTTCCGCAGCCACAACTGAGATTGGCACAGCCCCAGATCAGGAAGACGCGCTCAAAGAGCTGCTGTCTCCAGTTGAAAAGAAACAGGCAGCCGAAGACGCACGAGCACAACACCACCACGATCAGAATGGTGGGCGTATCAAGAAGGATGCTCGGCATAGACATTCGTTTGATTGCCCAAGTAAGAATTTGTAATTCAACCTCAGCCACGAACAGCACAAGCTTGAAGAAGACCTCTTTGCGAAAGGTCCTATAACTTCGGTGGAAGTAACTTCCTGCACGAACTCAACGATGGATTCGCCAATCAGATCGCAAACGTAGCCCGGCCTTGCGACAGACCGCCTGCACTCTTGCTCTTTTCCCGGCAAGCGTCTCGACAACTTCTGAAGCAGCTCTGGCCGCAGTGCTGAAAAATGGAGTGCCGTCGTCATAGTACCAATCAGCTGTTGTAGCGTTACGTCTAATCCTGAATCGCACGCAGACGAGCCTGCGTCTCAGGAGGCTCTCCCGAAGCATAGAAACCCGATGAACCGCGACCGTGGCCCACGACTCCCGGCAAAACCAGCAAGGGCTTGAAGACAACACCCAGCTCAAAAGCAGAGAGGCAGTACGAGTTTTTGCAACCTTCGCAGGTTTGTTCGAAAATCGTCGGAAGCAGCTACGGTTTACTCAGGGGGCGGGAAACGTGGAAGGCTCAATCACCGTTCGGCAGGGCACCCAGATTATGCCGATCGTTCCAAAGGTGATGCGAAAGCATCCTGGCCTCGCTGCGCGAGGGCTGCATGTGGAGCACCATGTGGTGGAACCGACCGAGTTTCCCGAGCGTGAACTCCTGCAACACAACATCTTTCTCTACACCGGACCGGCAGCGCAGGCAGAGATAAAGAGCCCGGAGTTCACAGGGACCCAATGGATGCGTCCCGGGTCGCTGTGGATCATGCCCAGGGGAAGTCGACACGGTGTCCGCTTCATGAAGAGCGTAGAAGGTGTCGCACTGGCGTTCGAGCCCAGCTACTTCGATCACTTAGTGCAATCCTCAGAGGGGAAACATTCTCAGACAATCCTGCACTCCCTCGCCGCCTGCCCACCAAAGATCGATCACCTGATGCGAGCGCTGATGTATGAGAGCAACGATGCGAGCACAGAGGAAGGCATCGGCCTGGAGTGCATTGCCACGGCAATCGCTCTGGCAATATGCCAGCACACCAGGTCTCTGCCATCCACGATGAAGGCCGGGCCGCGACTTGCGCCAAGGCAAATCCGCGCAGTGCAAAGCTACGTCGAAGACAATCTGAACCGACACATCACACTGGCGGATCTCTCGAACATTGCCGAGCTAAGCGCCTTTCATTTCCTGCGCAGCTTCAAAGGCAGCCTGGGGATAACACCTGCAAAGTATGTGCTCGACTGCAGAGTGGAACGAGCGAGGTCCTTACTTCGCAGCAGCCATCTCACCATCTCGGAGATTGCAATCAGAGTGGGGTTTGAAGACCTGAGCCACTTTTCTCGCGCCTTCCGTCGTGTGGTCGGTGTGCCTCCCTCAACCTTCCGAAACGAGCTCCAGCAATAAGCAAGAACCGGCAAGTCACAGCAATCTCTGGTAACAGTAATCTCCGGCTTTCCCTTCACAATCAGCACTAACGGCCAGCAGAGGTCTCTTCCAGAGATCACTGCTGGATCGTGATCGATCTAATGCTGCTGGAGGAATACTTATGCCACAAACCACTCTTTCCAAGAACATCGTCCTGGTTCACGGCGCCTTTGCCGATGGATCAAGCTGGTCCAAGGTAATCCCTCTGCTACTGGCCAAGGGATACAAGGTGACCGCCGTCTCCAACCCACTCACCTCTTTCCAGGAAGATGTTGCAGCTACGAAGCGCGCGATCGCGGCACAGGACGGCCCGGTCATCCTGGTCGGGCACTCGTACGGCGGCGTCATCATCACAGAAGCAGGCAACGATCCTAAGGTTGTGGGGTTGGTCTACGTCGCAGCTTTCGCTCCCGACGCCGGGCAGTCCATTGTGGACATCAGCAAGCCCTTCCCGCCGCCTCCGGGGCCGCAGACAGCTGTTCCAGTAGGCGATGGTTTTCTGCTCTTGTCTCCTGAGGGCATCGAAACGGACTTCGCCCAGGATCTGAGCAAGGAGGAAAAAGCTCTTCTCACCGCAGGCCAACCGCAGACATCAGGCGCGATCTTCGTTGCACAGCCGACGCAGGCAGCATGGCGCAGCAAGCCATCGTGGTACATCGTCGCGAGCCACGATCGTATGATCGCTCCCGAACATGAGGCAAGCATGGCGCAGCAACTCAACGCAGCGACGACGACACTTCCGTCAAGCCACGTTGCGATGCTTTCTTATCCTGCAGAGGTAGCGAAGGTCATCGAAGACGCCGCAACAGGCACGAGATAGCCGCTTCGATAGAAACTACCTCTCCACGGAGAGGTCTTCAGGCAAAACAAAAGGCCAGCCCCTGAAAGGGGCTGGCCTTCGATGCTGAGCAATGCTTGTTAGCTCTGGACCGGCTCGGCCACAGCAGCAGGTGCCTCTAGCGCAGCGGCTGCCGGAGCCTCGGGCTTGGGAGCCTCAGGGCGCGGCGGTTTGGGTGCCGCAGGAACGATCTTCTTGCTGGGCGCGAGGATGGCGTGCAGCGTTGTGCCTTCCATGCGCGGCATGAACTCGACCACACCGGCTTCGCCGATGTCCTGGATCAGGCGGTTGATGATCTTGTAGCCCAGGTCGCGGTGCGCCATCTGGCGGCCCTTGAAGCGAAGGCTGGCCTTCACCTTGTCGCCATCGCCGAGGAAGCGCACAGCCTGGATTCTTCTTTGTCTGGTAGTCGTGTTCGTCCACAGTTACGGAGAACTTCACTTCCTTGATGACGATGACCTTCTGGGTCTTGCGCGCCGCGCGTTCGGACTTGTCCTTTTCGTACAGGAACTTGCCGTAATCCTGAATCTTGCACACGGGCGGCACAGCGTTGGGCGAAATCTCGACCAGGTCGAGCGAGCGCTCACGGGCGATCTTCAGCGCCTCAAAGGGCACCATCACGCCGAGCTGTTCGCCATTTTCGTCAATCACGCGGACTTCGCGCGCGCGAATGCGTTCGTTGGTGCGGATAAAGGATTTCTGCGAGCGTTTATCGAGAGGTGGAATAGTCTGTGTCTCCAGCGCGCCGGGTTGCGGCGCTGCTTCTTTCAGTTCTTATGATGCGCCTACCAGCCAAAACGGCGCAACGACGCACTCGCGAGTATACCAGTCCAAGGTGAAAGGGCGCATATAGACTGTCTGCACCCGATATTTCCGGCCAGGAGCCCTTCCTCCTATGAACCGCGTCGCCTTTGCGCTGCTCGCGCCCGCCATCCTGTGTACTACGGCCGCTTTTGCCCAATCTGCGCCCGCACCCATCAAGCTTCAGCACATTGACGTCACCAACGTCGATAAGAGCGTAAGCCCCTGCGATAACTTCTTCCAGTACGCCTGCAGCAACATCATCAAGGCAAACCCCATCCCGGCTGACCAGATGATGTGGGGCACGTTCAACAAGCTGGCCATGTGGAACCAGCAGATGATGCACGAGATTCTCGAAGCAAACATGGCCCCAAGCTCCTCACGCACGCCCAACCAGCAGAAAATAGGTGACTTCTACGCAAGCTGCGTACAGCAGGCAGACTCCGGTAAGGATGACCGTGCGGCTATCGACGCCCTGGTGGCGCGCATTAACAGCATGAAGAGCAAGCGCGACCTGCCCGCCGTGCTCGCCGCCGTGCAGACGGCTTATGGCCAGGTCTGGAGCGCGAACGACAACGAAACCTCCATCGCTCTCTTCGGTTTTGGCCCCACTCCAGACGCAAACAACGCACGCATGGTCGTCGCCGGGCTCGATCAGGGCGGCTTGGTGCTGCCCAGCCGCGACTACTACCTGAAGGACGATGCGAAAAGCGTCGCCATCCGCAAAGACTACGAAACCTATCTCGTAAAAATGCTGACGATGGACGGCATGAGCGCCGAAGCCGCCAACTCGGCCGCCGCGACGGCTCTCAAGTTCGAAACAGCCCTCGCCAAGGCGCAGATGGACAACGTGACGCGTCGCGATCCGAACAAGACGAACAACCGGTTCACCCCGGCACAGCTCAAAACGCTGACGCCGAACTTCAACTGGACCGCCTACTTTGGTGCCCTTGGCGCCCCCAGCGCGCCGTTGTATGAAGTCTCCTCCCCGGAGTTCTTCCGCACGGTAAACGGCATGATCGCCAGCGAGAGCCTGGATACCTGGAAGATCTATCTGCGCGCACAGCTTTTGAACACGGCCAGCTCGTCGCTCGGCAACCAGTGGCGCGAGGTCAGCTTTGAGCTGACGAAGGCCATCACCGGCGCCAAACAGCAGCCGCCCACCTGGCGCCGCTGCAGCATCAACACGGACAAGGCTCTCGGCGAAGCGCTCGGCCAGGTCTACGTCGCCAAGGCGTTCCCGCCGGAGAGCAAGACCCGCGTGCAGAAGATGGTGAAGAACATCGAGGCGGCGATGGGCCGCGACATCGACGAAGCCACCTGGATGCAGCCGGAGACGAAGCGTCAGGCGCATCTGAAGCTCGCCGCGATCCTCGACAAGATCGGCTACCCGGACAAGTGGATCGACTACAGCTCGCTGACGATAACGCGCGACAGCTACGCCGTGAATGTTTCGGACTCCACGAAGTTCGAGTTCAAGCGCCAGCTTGGCTTCATCAACAAGCCGCTGGACCGGATGCAGTGGAGCATGACGCCGCCGACCGTAAACGCCTACGAAGATCCGCAGACGAATACGATCAACTTCCCTGCCGGCATTCTGCAGCCGCCCATGTTCGACCCGACTGCGGATGACGTGCTGAACTACGGCGCGGAAGGCGCAGTGATCGGCCACGAACTGACCCACAACTTCGACGATCAGGGCCGCAAGTTCGACCTGAACGGCGACCTGAAGGACTGGTGGACGCCCGCCGACGCGAAGGCCTACGACGAGCGCGGCGAGTGCATCGCCAAGGAGTACAGCGGGCCTGCTCCCGGAGTGGAAGGCGTGCAGCAGAACGGCAAGCTGACCCAGGGCGAAAACACCGCCGACAACGGTGGCCTGAACCTTTCGCTGAGCGCGCTGACCTTCGACCTGAAGCAGCAGGGCAAGACACTCGAGGACAAGGACTCCAACGGCCTGACCAACCTGCAACGCTTCTTCCTGGCCTTTGCTAATGACTGGTGCGGCACCGAGCGACCCGAGATTGCGCGTCTGATCGTCATGACGAACCCGCATTCGCTGGCCGAACTGCGCGTGAACAACACGGTCGGCAACATGCCGGAGTTTGCCAAGGCATTCGGCTGCAAGGCCAGCCAGCCGATGGTCCACAAACCCGCCTGCCACGTCTGGTAACAGACCAAACAAGACACAACGCAACGAGGCAACGGGCAGAGCAGACAGCTCTGCCCGTTGTCTTTGCGAAGACATCCGCCACGCTGCCTACTTGCACAGGCGGCGAGCAACACGGAAAATGGATTGTTAGGAGAAATCCATAGTGGCAAAGCGTAAAGTTCTGCTCGTCGATGACGAGGTTACCGTCCTTCTGACGATGAAGGCCGTGCTCGAGATCTCGGGCTTTGATGTCGATACCGCCGCCTCTGCGCGCGAAGGCAAGTCGAAGATCCGCACCGGCGTCTATCAGATGGTCATCACCGACATGCGTATGGAGTCCGACGCGGCCGGTAAGGAAGTGATTCTGGCGGCACGCATGGCGTCCTACCACCCTGCAGTCGCCCTGCTGACAGCGTACCCGATCGCCGATGAAGACTGGCAGGACATGGGCGCCGACCACATGCTCGTAAAGCCGACGCATGTGAAGGAGCTGCTGCGCCAGTTGGAACAGCTGCTTGAAAAGCACTCGGCGAAGCTGGCAAAGATTTCGTCCTCGGCGGCTGCTCCGGCGAAGCCCACGAAGAAGTCTGCGGCCAAGCGCCTGGCGAGCAAGAAGCTGCCTTCGCGCAAGACCGTTGCCGCGAAGCCGCTTGCAGCAAAGACTGCTGCGAAGAAGGCCGCTGCGCCCAAGACAGCGAAGAAGGCCGTCAAGAAAGCTGTGAAGACTGTAGCCAAAAAGGCTGCCAAGAAGAAGTCGAAGTAACAGCCAACCTGCTTCAAACCGCTCGCCGCGCCTGTGCGCTGCGGGCGGTTTCCTTTGTACTCGCGAACGACGCGCCTGTGTTCGCAAACACAAAGTCAACGCGCCAACGGTGATACTCTTTCCAACGATGAATGCTTCTCTCGCCGCCCCGCTGCGGCTCCATCACACAGGCGTCGCCGTCAAGGACATTGCCGCGGCCGCCGCGAACTACGTCTCACGCTTTGGCTACACGATCGTTTCGCCGGTGATCCATGATCCGGCGCAGACCGCGCATGTGCAGTTTCTGCAACTGCCCGGCGAGCACGCGCTCCTCGAACTGGTGGCACCCGACGGCGCGACCGGCAAGCTGGTCGCCGCGACGAAGTCCGGTGGCGCGCTGCACCACCTCTGCTTCATCACGGGCCCGCTGGAAGCTGAGATTGAACGCCTGCAGGCCACAGGCATGTTGCTGCTCTCAGACCCAACACCCGCCGTCGCCTTCGCGGGTCGCCGCATCTGCTGGCTGATGGGCAACGACCGCGTCCCCATCGAACTGCTGGAACGCCGCAGCGACGACGACAGGTGCGAGCCCGGAGTCTGAGGCAGGGCCCAGGGTTTAGGGTTTAGGGTTTAGGGTTTAGCCGACAGAGTTGTGGCACTAACCACTAACCACTAACCACTAACTCCGATTCGCCTCCACCGCTGCCTGAATACCATCCCACAGCGCCAGACGCGCACGGATGGCTTCTTCCGCAGCTGTTGTAGCCTCCTGCCAGAGTGCAGGATCGTTGCCGCAGAGGTCAGCAACCATGCGCAGCGAAAGCGGCCCATGGTCTTCGCCGTCGACTTCAATATGCCGCTCAAGGTACCAGATGAAGGTGCTCAGAGAGCCGGCAAGCTCCTTGTTCAACTCGCGGATGAAACCGCGGAATAGGTCGGGGATCACGTCCTCGCGGCCAAAGGTAAACGCTGCCGCCTGTGCCGCCAGCGAACCCTCGCGGATGACGCGGAAAGTCTCTTCGACAAATGCCTTGGCGGGTTCAGGCGCGCTCTGTAAAACCGCCTGCCAGTATCCACGACTCTCCGCAGCGTCGATCACAGACTGCATCCGTGCCGCGTCGGCCCCGGCAGCCTGCATGGCGAGCAGGTAAATTTCAAAGTGGCTGAGCGGCTGCCCGTTGTACTCATCGCTCTCTTCACCGAGCACGATCTCGTTCACGAAACGGCGGCTGGCCGGAAACCGTGACGGAACCCACGGAACATCGACCGAGGTCAGGCCACGCTGCAACGCCTTCAGCAGGCTCATAAAGTCCCACACGGCGAAGACGTGCGACTCCATGAAGACGCGCACATCGGCAATCGACTGAATCGACGCGTAAAGCGGATGGCTGGCAAGCTGCTCTCGCAGCGGAGCCAGACGCTCTTCAATTGCAGCAATAGAACAAAGTTCAGCAGGAAACGAAGCAGACATGCAAAGGGTCCTCAATTCGTCGCGCATTGTGCTGCGCGGCATCTACCATTCTACGAAGGGAACCGCATGACTGTCCGCGAAGCTACGACCGAAGCTGTTGTCACACTGGAGGCCGCAGGTGTTTCTGCGCGCGATGCGCAGGTGCTGCTGGGCCACGTTCTGCAGCGCGAGCGCGCATGGGTGCTCGCCCATGCGGACGATGCCATCAGCCTCGAAGAGCTCGAAACGCTGCGGGCGCTCACCGCACGACGCGCCACGCGCGAGCCGCTGCAGTACATCCTCGGCGTGCAGGAGTTCTACGGCATGGAGTTCGCCGTCACGCCCGCCGTGCTCATTCCACGTCCGGAGACCGAACTGCTCGTCGAGGCTGTCGAGCTCTGGGCCACGCAGAGGAACTCCGCACGCACGCTGCAGATCGTCGATGTCGGCACGGGCTCCGGTGCCATCGCTGTGACGCTCGCAACGCATGTTGCCGGGGTACGCTTGACCGCGGTGGACATCTCCCCCCGCGCGCTGGAGGTGGCAAAAGCCAACGCGCGGACGCACTCCGCCGACCGCAGGATCGATTTCCTGGAGAACGACCTGCTCACCGGCATGAACGAGGGCATCTTCGACTGCGTTGTTTCCAACCCGCCGTATGTGCCGCAGCTGGACCTGCCCACCATGCAGCCCGAAGTCACCGACCACGAGCCACACCTTGCGCTCTTCGCCGGAGACGATGGCCTGGCCGTTTATCGCAGGTTGATTCCCCAGGCCGCGCACGTGCTGCCGCACGGTGGGCTGCTCGCCATGGAGTTTGGCTTCGGTCAGCGCGAGGCCATCGCCGAGTTGCTGAAGGAGTGGAGTGAGGTGCGCTTCCTCGACGATCTCGCAGGCATCCCACGCCATGTACTCGCGGTGCGGCCACGCTCAATGAGCGAAGCTAGCCAACTCTGAACTCAAGGGCCTGCGCGTTCAGCGCGTCGTGATGCAGCAGTATGCCTGCTGCGATGGCGAGCAGAAGAAAGAAGAGCGACTCCAGCAGACCTGCCGGAAGATCGCGCTTGAAGAGCTTCGCCAGCGACATGCGAACGGCGTAGCAGGAGTACGTGCCCACCACCGCGCCGATGGCTCCGAGAATCGCTCCGCCAGCAGCCGGTTCCAGGATGGCCGCAGCGCAGATCGCTCCGCACAGTGCCCCCAGAACGATGCGTGAGACGAACGGCCCAATCAGCTTGCGGCTGGGCGTGGAGGGCAGCACGTCGAAGACGTACTCACTGAGCGCCGCCAGCGAGAAGATGACCGTTAGAACGATCTTGCCAGTCCACGAAGCCCAGGTGTGGTCGAGCGGCACCCACTCCAGCATGGCGAACCAGCACAACACAGCCATGCCCGTCATCGCTCGAGAGCCCGTCACCACGCCGAAGAGAATTGCGCTCAACATCGTGCGTCGAGTATACGGCCAGCGAAAGCTTATCGGCTGTACCGTTGGTAACCATCGAAGACGGAAGACTCTGCGTCCGTGACCGGCTCCCATAAGGCTTCCATCGCATCGAACATTTCCCGCGTCACGACAAAGGAGTACGTCGCGCTGGCACCTTCGTTGCGCTGCGTTATGCGCTGCCAGCGGAGCTCGGCAGAAACCTCCAGCACATGCAACGCACAGCGCACACCAGCCTCTCGGGCGCGGAGCAGCCAGGCTTCGCGCTGAGCCCGATCCGTAAAGCCTAGATCAAGCACCACGTCCACACCGATGGCAGCAAGCTGACGTGTCATAACGGCCACCTGCTCCTCGCAGCGACGCACGCGCGCAATAGCCCAGGCGTAATCGTTCTTCTCCGGCAGGTCAGGCCAGAAAAGCGTTTGCATCCACTGGTCGATGGCAAAGGGAATGGCTTTGCCATCCGCACAAAGGGAACGGGCCAACGAGCTCTTTCCAGCGCCCGTTGGCCCACACAGCAAATGCCAAGTTGAAGTTGTCAGAAGCTGCTCCGTAAAAGTTCGTTAGGGGCGAAGAAAACCGTAGAGTGGAAACTGCTCGGCCAACTCGGTGACGCGGCCTGCAATGTCCTTCAGCTTCGCGTCGTCGTTGCGGTTCTCGAGCGCCTCGGCGATCCATCCAGCGATCACCGTCATCTCCGCTTCCTTCATGCCGCGCGTGGTGAGTGCAGGCGTGCCGATGCGGATGCCCGACGGCTTCATCGGCGGGTTCGTGTCGAACGGGATCGCGTTCTTGTTCACCGTGATGCCAGCCTTGCCCAGCGCAACCTCGGCTTCGGAGCCGAGCATACCCTTGGCGAAGACGTCGATCAGCATCAGGTGCGTGTCCGTACCGCCGGAGATGACGCGGAAGCCTTCAGCCTGCAGCGCTGCTGCCAGCACCTTGGCGTTCGCCACGGTCTGCGCGGCGTAGCTCTTGAACTCAGGCTGCAAGGCCTCGCCAAACGCCACAGCCTTGGCCGCAACGATGTGCATCAGCGGGCCGCCCTGCTGGCCGGGGAAGACCGAGCGGTCAACACCTGCAGCAAGCTCCTGCTTGCAGAGCACCATGCCGGCACGCGGTCCACGCAATGTCTTGTGCGTGGTCGTGGTGACGATGTCAGCAAACGGCACCGGCGAAGGATGTGCTCCACCCGCGACCAGACCGGCGAAATGCGCCATGTCGATCATCAGCTTCGCGCCAACCTTATCCGCGATCGCGCGCATGCGAGCGAAGTCGAACTGACGCGGATACGCCGAGCCGCCGCCCACGATCACCTTCGGCTTTTCCGCCACGGCGAGCTCTTCGAGCTGGTCGTAGTCGATGACTTCCGTATCCTGCCGAACCTTGTAGCCAACCACCCGATACAGCTTGCCGGAGAAGTTCAGCTTGTGCCCGTGGGTCAGGTGGCCGCCATTGGCGAGGTCCAGACCGAGGATCGTGTCGCCCGGATCGATGATCGTCATGTATGCCGCAGCGTTCGCCTGCGAGCCGGAGTGCGGCTGCACATTCGCGTGTTCGGCACCGAAAAGCTCCTTGGCACGGTCGCGGGCGATGTTCTCCACCACATCGGCGTACTCGCAGCCACCGTAGTAGCGCTTGCCGGGATAGCCCTCGGCGTACTTGTTCGTAAAAACAGTTCCTGCCGCTTCAAGAACGGCGCGCGAGACGAAGTTTTCGCTCGCAATCATCTCCAGTCCCTCGTGCTGACGCTCAGCTTCAAGAGCAATCTGCGAGGCAATTTCAGGGTCGACGGAGGCGAGAGGGGCGTTCAGGTCAATCGGCATACCGCTAGTTTACCTTCGCCCCTCAAACCAGCATGCCCCATAGGTTGTAGCCGCCGAACGGATGGGGGAAAGCTTAGAACTCTCTTGGAATGGTCTCTCCGCCACGAAAGGCAGCAACATCAGTACATAGGCGAAAGGGGTGGCAGGATGAATCGCGCAAAAAAGCTTGCTACACCCTCACGGGCCGCACTTTTTGTGGTTCCAGCCCAGCCCGAACAGGCTGCCGAGCAGGGAGCCACGCGACCGTTCTTGCCCACTCAACTGCTACCCGCTCAGCTTCGCCGCCATCGCGGCTTGTTGCTGGTAGGCGAAGATCATCAACCGGCAACACAGGTGCTTGCTGGCAATAAGAACGGCAGCCATTCCATGCAGCAGGCTGTTCGCATCGTGCAGCAGGTGGAACAGGAAATTGCAGAACGTGCGGACCGCGAACGCAAGATTCGCCAGATGCCCTCGTCTGCCAGCCCCGCCTCCTCGCGTGCGCATGGAAACCTGTGGCAGCGAATCCTGGCCCGCGTCTTCCCTGCACGAACAGCCTGATAGGCCTAGCTCGTACGCGTCGCGCTCCAGCGTTCGCCGAGCCGCTTGAACGAACTCCACACAAACTGGCCCATGTAATAGCCGTCGAGGTACTTGTACGGGAACTCGCCGGTCGTGTAGTGTCCGCAGGGCAGCACGCGCGAGACGAAGTCGATCTGGTGCTCGCGGAAGTTCTTCAACACATCGAGCGAGAACTCCAGCGGGAACGTCAGATCGTACGTCGCGTGGATCACGAGCACGCGCTTGGAGTTTGCCGCAAAGCGCTCCATGTAGCTCATCGGGCTGGCTCCGGCGAGGATGCTGCGCGTGAGGTCCTGCGTAAGCCCTGACCGTTCAAACGACGCGCGAATGTGCCGCGTGCTCTGCCCTTCCCACACCACATCGCCGAACCACGTCGACGCGTGATTGAAGAGGCAGACCTCAAGGCGCGGGTCCATCGCCGCAGCCAGAAAGGCGTAGCAGCTTCCAAGGCTTGTGCCGAGCACACCGAACTGCTCATAGCCCTGCGAGGCCAGCCAGTCGATGCACGAACGAATGTCCGCCACAGCCTGCCGCGAGGCCTCCAGCGTGCGCCCCACGTTCGCGCTCACCGCGTAGTCGGAGCGCTCCAGCTCTGCCGGACGGCGAACGTCATGGTACGGCTTGGACAGGCGCAGCGAACTGACGCCCCAATGCGCGAAGATCTCGCAAAGCGCGTTGTGCGAGAACGCATCGGCGTTCCACTGCGGCATCACGATCATCGCCTGCTTCGGCTTGCCGGGCTTCTGCTTCGCTTCGTACCAGCGAGCGTTCACCGTGTCGTTTTCGGCATACTGCGTCTGCACCGCCGAGGTGAAGCGCAGGAACGGCTCTTTGCGCAGTTCGCCTACTTCGGCACGACGCTTCCACTCCGCTTCCTGCTCCAGCGTCTCCGGACGAACGTTCGTCGGATAAAGCTCGGGAAAGTGCTGCTCGATGCGGAAGTCTTTGGGCGTCTCATAAGCGAAGTAGGCGTCAGGGTCAGCCACGATGCGACGGTTGAGCTCGATCATCGCGTCAAGCCCGGAGATCTCGCCACGCTCCACGCGTGCGGCCATCTCGTCACCGCCAACTCTTCCCAGCCGGTCAAAGCCCCACTCCAGCGGACGCTCCACACGGTTTTCATCACGCGTCGTCAACGCGGTTTCCCATGCGTACATCCACTTTGCGTAGAGCTTCGAAAACATCTATCCAGTGTACTTGCTGCGGCTTGCTCGAATCTAGCGCACAACCATGTGGCCGCGCATACCGCAGAGAATGTCATAGCCAATCGTGTTGGCCCACACGCCGTGGTCCTCTGCGCTAACGCCTTCGCCAAGCAACGTTGCGTCATCCCCCAACGCCACCCCGTTGTGCCCGGTCACGTCTACAACGAGAAGGTTCATCGACACGCGGCCCACCACCGGCGCGCGACGGCCTGCAATCATCACCCAGCCATTCCCCAGCCCGGACGAAGCCGCTCGGCGGAAGCCGTCCGCATAGCCCACCGGCAGCAGCGCAAGCTGCATCTCGTGCCCGGCCGCAAACGTTGCGCCGTAGCCTACCGTCGTCCCCGGCGCAATGCTGCGCAGGCCAATCACGCAGGTCTTCCACTCCATCGCAGGCTTCAGCTTCTGCACAAGTTTGCCAGTACCGTTCACCACTGGCAGGCAGTGGCCGTACGTCGCATACCCCGGCCTCACGATCACGCGAGAGCCAAAGCTCTTCGCCTGCTCATGAATCCACGGCATCGTCGAGCCTTCGTCCACCGCCGAGCTGTTGCCCATATGCAACCAGTGCGGTGTAAGGCCTGCCTCACGAACCTGCTGCAGCGCCTCGCCAAACCGCGCACGCTGGTCCGCTGTCACCACCGAGGCCGCCACCTCGGACTCCGCAAGATGCGTAAAGACGCCGTCGCAACGCACATGCTTCGAACGCTTGATCGCTTCGAGCACAGCTACCAATCCCTCACCCGGAGCAGCACCCTGGCGCGACATGCCCGTGTCGACCTCAACGTGTACCGCGATGTCCTTCGCCCCAGCCTCATTCGCCGCAGCGTCCAACGCGGCGACATGCTTCGACGTCCAGACGCTCGGCGTCAGACGCCAGCGAACAACCTCAGCAGCGTCCGCCAGCTCGATAACGTTCATCACCAGTAGATCTATCGCGGGCCCCACCACCTCGCGAACCACGCGACCTTCTTCCACATCGGTAACACCCATCCAACGGACGCCAGCCTGCGCCAGCAGCGGCGCAACGCTCGCGGCGCCGTGGCCATAACCATCGGCCTTGATCACCGCCAGAACCTCGGCCCCAGAAACCTCGCGAATCGCGGTGACGTTCGAAGCCAGGTTTGCAGCGGAAATTTCAATCCAGCTCTTCAAAAGCTTGTCCCATCCAGGCTTTCATTATCCGGCGCAAAGCTGTGCAGGCTAAGCCAAAGCCTGCAAAAAGAAAACGCCACGAAACCGATGGCTGAAGAGAGCGACTGGTTGGCAAGAAAACAAAAGACAAAAGGCGCAGGAGGGATCCCCCGCGCCTTTTGCCCTCTTTTCAAACGCTCTAGCCTTCGCGGCTGTGACGTCCGCCATACGTCCACTGGCGCACCGGGCCTACGTCCACGTGCACAAACTGGCTCGTCGGGTAATAGCCCACGCCGCCCGCGTGCAGGCTCAGCGCCGCATTCCGCAGCACCAGCGTCTTCACGCCCGGCACACGAATATCAATCGCCTTCGCCAGCATGTGCTGCGAGTGCTCGGCTACGCCCGTCGCCTTGTAGCTCGCCCGCCCCCTGCGCGTACGCAGGAAGTTGTTCGACCACGGCGTGCGATAGCCGCAGACGATGTCGATCGTCGCGTCGTTACGGTGCAGTGTCGCCAGCAGCTCATGCAACGTATCGAACTCGCGGGGGTCGTAGTGGCTGACCGCGTCCGTGCGCGAGTCACGCAGGAAGTGGTTCAACTGGTCAATCGCCTCCGGCACATACTTGTCGCCGATCCGGTAGACCACATCGATCGATTCGCCGGTGTGCAGGTGGTGCAGGCGAAGTTCGTACTTTGTGCCTTCGGGAGAAGCCGTGTCCACGGCCGCAGCCGTCACGGGTTCCGTGTGGCGCTCGATACCGCAGCCGCTCATCCCAGCCAGTGAGCCGAAAAGAAGCGAAGCAGAGAGAAGTTTGGATGTCGTACGAGACAGGGACAGGCAGGAGATCAGGTTCAAAGAAACAAACTCCAGAGTATGAGTGTCAGATACCGGCTTTACCAAATCGCATTTGCAATCTCGCATTCGCCTACTTCAATTTTACCCACCGATTCCCCAGGAGTTGCCCTATGCCCTGTAATGCTTTTGTCGCAGAAACCTTCACTTACGGGTCATGCACGCTCGCCCTCAACCCCCTCCAACGGCTTATCTGGCTGACTCTGAAAGACTTCCTCCACTCGCTCCAGGGTGTCGATCTCCTGCACCGGTTTGTCGTCACGTAGCCGGACGATGCGCGGAAACCGCAGCGCGAAGCCCGAAGCATGGCGATCCGAACGCATGATGTTGTTGAACGCGACCTCCAGCACACGCAGAGGCTCCACCGTACGAAAGTGCCCGTGGTCGGCGAGCGTGTGTGCTTTCAGCCACTCGGTCATCTCTGCGATCTCGACGTCCGTAAGTCCGGAGTACGCCTTGCCGACGTTCAGCAGCTCGCCGCCCGGGCCGCGCACAGCGAAGGTATAGTCGCTGAGCACCTGCGAGCGCCGGCCTGAGCCGAACTCCGCACCGGTGATCACAACGTCCAGCGTCTCCAGCGTGCGCTTCAGCTTCACCCACGCCAGCCCGCGACGCCCCGGCAGATACGCCGAGCCAGCCGCCTTGATCATCACGCCCTCGTTCGCCCGGGCGCGAGCGTCAGCGTACGCGCGATCGATCGCTTCGGCGGATTCCACCGTTTGTGCAGGCGATATCCTCAGCCTTTCCACTGCTTCCTCAGAGCTTTCTGCAGCGAACAGGCCACCGGGCACAAACGCAGCGTCGAGCTCCAGCGGGGACACAGCCTGCGGCTGCAACGCTGCTGCAAGCTGCTCCAACAGCGCCCGACGCTCACGCAGCGGCCTGGGCAGCTGCAGATCGCCCGACGCAAACATCACGTCGAAGGCCATGAAGACGACCGGGACCGTCCGTCGCAGATCGTTGTCGACGCGCTTCCGGCCGATGCGCTGGCCGAGCACGGCAAACGGTAGCGCTCGGCTCGCGGCAAACTCCCAGCCGAGAATCTCGCCGTCCAGAATCGTCGCGCCCGTCGCGTTCGCCTTGGCAAACGCCTCCACCAGTTCGGGAAAGCTTTGCGTGATGTCCTCGCGGTTGCGCGAGTAAATCGCAACGCGCCCCGGCTGCTCAGGGTCGCCGAAGTGAAGCTGCGCGCGCATTCCATCGAACTTGTCCTCAAGCAATGCGTGAACCTGCCCAGGATCGCCCCTCTCGTCGGAGATGCCTGCCTCGGCAGCTACGTCTTCGGCCATCGCCTCTTCAGCAGCATCCACGGCAAGCTCTCCAGCAACCTTCCCGGCTCGCTTCTTAGGCTTGCTCACTGGCTTCGGCTTCGCAGTGAACCGCGCGACCGCCTCTTCGGGCGACTCCACCGGAGAAGCCAGCATGAAGCCCAGCGGATGAAAGAGCCGCATCCTCGCCTGGGCGAGCGTCCCGGCAAAGGCCATCTCCGCCGCGCGACCGAGGTCCGCCTCCAGCATCACGGCGTGCCTCACCGCCGCGACATCGGCAACCTGGCCCGCGTTCGTCGCAGCCACGGCGATCGCCTCTTCGATCAGGCTCGCCTTCACCCCGATCCGCATGTCGCCCAGCATCAGCTTCAGCAGATACTTCGCCTCCAGCGCCGTCGCCGCTTGCAGCATGCCCACGAGCGCAACCTCCCGGGCCTGCGTCGAACGCGCCGTGGCCATGACATCGAACGCTAAACTCACGTCCAACAGCGTCAACGTAGCCTGCAAAGGAGCCTTGCCCAGCAGTTCAAACGCCGCCTCTCCCAGATCGCCGTGGCGCCGGTAGGCGGCGGTCAACTCTGCGTCCGTGGCGCCGGAAAGACTCTTCACCACACGCGAGAGAATCGCCCCGCCAGCGTTCAGCTTGCGTGGGTCAGCCTCTGCATACGGCTCGCCTGCAAGGTAACGCACCAGCCGCGACAGATCGCCGCTCGCGCCCTCGCGGTACACTCGCTCCACCACCACTGCAATCGACGAGCGCTTTTTCAGCCTGCTGCTTTCTTTTGCCAAAGCATCGGCCAACGAAGCAACCTCGGCAAACAATGTGTTCTCCATGCTTTGTAGAGATGCTTTTTTCAACGCTACGAAACGCTTCTTCGTTTTCGCAGCACGACAATCCCCCATAAACGCGTTTGCGGTTGCATTCTAGAAATCTAGGAAACAGCCTTGGCTCTTCACTTGTCCGTTCTTCGCCGCTCCTCTGCTGCATTCGCGCTTTTGCTCACAACCCTCTGCGTCCACGCGCAGCAATCTCTGCCGTCTGCACCGAAGCCGCAGAGCGGCACCGTGCTCGGCAACGTCATCGACGCCGACAACGACCTCGTACCCAACGCCACCGTCGTGTTGACCGAGAACAACGTCGCCGCCGAACGGTTGGAGATGCGCTCCGACGCTGCCGGCCACTTCGAGTTCCACGACGTTCCCCCAGGCACCTGGACGCTGCACGTCACCGCGCCCGAGCTTCGACCGTTTGAGGAAGGCAAGATCGTCGTCCATCCCGGCGGCTACGCGCTCGTGCAGGGCATCGTGCTCAACGTCGCCGCCACGCACGCTGACGTCACCGTCACGATGACAACGGAGCAGGTGGCCGAGCAGGAGATGCACGACGAGGAAAAGCAGCGCGTGCTGGCCATCTTCCCAAACTTCAACACCAGCTACGTCTGGAACGCCGCGCCGTTGAACGCACGGCAGAAGATGCACCTCAGCCTGCGCGCCGTCACCGATCCCGCCGCGTTCATCACCGCTGGCATCGTTGCAGGCAGTGAGCAGGTGAACAACACCTTCCCCGGCTATGGCGACGGCGCAAGCGGCTTCGGCAAACGCTACGGCGCAGCGTATGGCGATGCCTTCATCGGCCGCATGCTCGGCTACGCCGTCTTTCCGGCCATCTTCCGGCAGGACCCGCGCTACTTCTACATGGGGCCGGGTTCGCCCACCAAAGAACGTGCGTACCACGCCATCGCCAGCGGCCTGCTCTGCCGCGGCAACAACGGCCACACCCAGATCAACTACTCGCATCTGCTCGGCAACTTCACGGCAGGGTACATCTCCAGCGTCTATCACCCCGATCAGAACAATGCGGTTGGTTTGGCCGCAAGAAACACCGTCATCGGCATCGGCGGGACAGCGGTCGTGAACCTCGTACGCGAGTTCGTGCTCAAAGCCGTCTCAACCGGTGTCCCCAAGTATGGAAAAGGCAAGCCGACGGCAGAAAGCAGCAAGGAATTGCAGCCCTGAAGCGTGCTCTGTGGGACTCTGGAGAAGTATGCGTTTGCCTGGAAACATTGTCGCCGTCCTCTTCAGCCTTTCGCTCACCGGCCTTGCCACCGCGCAGGACGCAACGCCCCCGCCGCAGAGCGCACAGGTGCTGCACATGCCCCAGCCGGAAACCTACGAGCCCGCTCTGGCAACAGCCATGGCGAGCGCCGCCAGGCAGGAGCAGAAGCTTCGCACCACGCTACCCAGCTTCACCTGCAAAGAGCAGGGCGTCAGCCAGCTTCTGCGTAACGACGAGGTCCGCAAGGAAGTTCCCTTCACCGGCGTCATTCGCGCCGTGCGCCAGCCGGACGGCCAGATTGAAGAGACGCACGAGTTCACCACCATCAAGGGCCGTCCCGTGGGCAAGCACCCCGAGGTCCCCTACTACGTCCACGACGCCTTCACCCGTGTGCTGACGTACGTCTCCGCGGCCTACCAGCCCTGCTATCACTTCACCGTCTCGGACAAAGATCCACGCCGCATCAACTTCGTGAATCGCCGGCCGTTCAACGTGATGTGCGAGAACTACCCCGGCACGGAAGGCTTCTTCACCTGGGACGAGAGCGGGCAGATCAACCACCTCGAACGGCTTCTGCCCGAAGTCAATGCTGAAGGCTGGCCCGTGCCGTTCGCCGCAGTCGACATCAGCACCGTGCAGCTTGGCGAGAAGAGCTATCGCCTGGCCTCGCACATGGAGAGCGAGAAGGCCGACGGCAAGGACATCGAGCGCGAAGACGTGAACTTCACCGACTGCAAGCTCTTCAAGGCCACCATCCGCATCCTGCCCGATGCGACCGAAGTGCAGGACGGTAATCCCCCGGACGGTAATCCCAAAGACGAGCCCGCACCACTGAGGCCGCGATAAGCCTCGCACCGCACGGCGTCGCCAGCCACCGCCTTATCGAGTTCTCTGCAACTATTGCGACAACGCAAACGTATCGTCACGCATGAAGATGCTGAGCATTCCCGTCGCAGCCCTGATGGTTGCCCTTCCACTGTGCGCCGGAGCCACCGGCCCCGACAAGAAGGATCCGGCCAGCTATAACCTCGACGTTACGATCCTGGGCTCTGCCTTTTCGCATCAGGACCTCCGCATCTATGCCGAGGTTGAAGGCAGGCGAGAATGGTTGGGCTGCACGCTGTACAACTCGGTCGACATCTATCTTCTGGCGCCGGGCCATTACAAAGCCTTCAAAGAAGCTCGCGACAAGAAACGACCCGATTACGATCTGCGCCAGACGTATTACATGTGGTTGCCAGATGGAAAGATCGAGCGTTGTGGTGTCGAGATGGTCGGTCAGATGCCCAGCTATCCCTCCCCTGACGCAGCAGCGGCCCACTAAGTTCAGCTCTGAATCCCACACAAACGCGTTACCATCTAAGTAGCGATGCGTTTGTGCACGGCAAATTCGGTGAACTCCTCCCGCGTGGCGTTTGACCGCCACGACTTTGCCTAGCTGCGCCTACACGCGACCCTTCGTTTCCCCACTGACATTCAGCAACAACCTGGGCCCCCGGCCCTGGAACCTGACCACTCGGATACCTCGCCATGTTTGACAAGCTCGATCAACTCGAAGAACGCTACGAAGACCTTGGCCGCCAGCTCGGCGACCCCACCCTGCTTTCTGACCAGAAGAAGTTCCAGCAGGTCGCCAAACAGCACCGCGACCTCGAACCGACCGTCGAGAAGTTTCGCGAGTTTCGCCGCCTGAAGCAGGCCATTGAAGACTCAAAAGCCATGCTCGAAGACGCCGACATGCGCGAGATGGCCGAGATGGAACTCGCCGACCTCGAACCCAGGCTGCCAATCGTCGAAGAAGAGATGAAGGTGTTGCTGCTGCCCAAGGACCCCAACGACGACAAGAACATCGTCATCGAAGTCCGCGCAGCCACCGGCGGCGACGAAGCTTCGCTCTTCGCAGCCGAGGTCTTCCGCATGTATCTCCGCTTCGCCGAACAGCATCGCTGGAAGGTGGAAGTGCTTTCGGAGTCGCCGACGGATGTGGGCGGCCTGAAGGAAGTCACGGCCATCTTTGAAGGAGACAAGGTCTTCTCGCAGATGAAGTATGAGTCCGGCGTTCACCGCGTGCAGCGCGTTCCGGCCACCGAAACGCAGGGCCGCGTCCATACTTCGGCGATCACCGTTGCGGTGCTGCCGGAAGCCGAAGAAGTCGACGTGAAGATCGAGAACAAGGACCTCCGCGTGGATACGTTCTGCTCCTCCGGCCCCGGCGGACAGTCGGTGAACACGACCTACTCGGCGATCCGCATCACGCATCTGCCCACCAACACCGTGGTGAGCTGCCAGGACGAAAAGTCGCAGATCAAGAACCGCGAAAAGGCCATGCGCGTTCTCCGCGCACGCCTCTACGAGGTCGAGCAGGAGCGTCTGCACCAGATTCAGGCCGCAGCGCGTAAGTCGCAGGTCGGCTCCGGCGATCGCTCCGAGAAGATCCGCACCTACAACTTCCCGCAGAACCGCCTCACCGACCACCGCATCGGCCTCACCAACCATCAGCTTGCGATGGTGATGGAAGGCCTGCTGCAGCCTACGGTCGATGCGCTGATCGCGCACGACACCGCCGAGCGTCTGAAGGCCGAGAGCGCAGCGTAACTCCACAAACATCTGCAAGGAGAAGGGCGCGACTTCGGTTGCGCCCTTCTCCTTGCCTCCACGCCACGCACTCCGATACCGGCACAGGCACCCCGCAAAATCCATAGAATCAAAGAATGCTTGCTCTGATCGCCACAGTCGTGACGTTGGCCGCCCTCTTTGGTCTGGTCAGCACTCGATGGCTGAAACTGCCTATCGCCGTCGGCACCATGCTGCTGACGGTGCTGCTCTCGATCGTGCTCGCGCTCACCAGCCAGCTCTTCCCGGGCGTCCACGCCTGGGCCATGCACTCCGTGCTGCGCATCGACTACGGTCCGTTCATCCTGCACGGCCTGCTCTCGCTTCTGCTCTTCGCTGGCGCCTTCCTGCTCGACCTGGAGCACCTGCTGAACGAGAAGCTGGCCGTCGGCTTCCTCGCCGGTCTCGGCACCGTGCTGTCCACCGTGCTGGTGGGTGTGGGGATGCACTACGGCGCGGTGCTGGTCGGCTTCCACCCCTCCTGGGCGCAGGCGTTTCTCTTCGGCGCGCTCATCTCGCCGACCGACCCCATCGCCGTGCTGGAGATGCTGCGCCGCGTCGCTGCGCCGCACTACCTGCAGGCACAACTCGCCGGGGAAAGCCTCTTCAACGACGGCGTCGGCGCAGTCATCTTCCTCACCGTGCTCGGCATCGCCGAAGGCGGCAAGGTGCCATCGATTGGCGAGGTCAGCGCGCAGCTACTTATCGAAGCAGGCGGCGGACTGCTGCTCGGCGTGGCACTGGCCATGCCCGTCTCCCGCATGATGCGCGCCGTGAACACCTATCACGTGGAGATTCTGCTCACACTCTCACTCGCGCTCGGCGGCTATGCCATCGCCGATAACCTGCACCTCTCCGCTCCGCTCGAAGCCGTTGCCGCAGGCCTGGCGCTGCGCTGGATGAACGCTCGCCACCCGGCAGCCATCTCGCACGTACAGATCGAGCACTTCTGGACCGCCATCGACGAGGTCCAGAACTCGGTGCTCTTCGTCCTGATGGGCTGCGAGTTCCTCGCCGTCACCTTCACCCGCACATCCCTGCTGACCGGCGTCTTTGCGATTGCCGTGGTCAACGCGGCCCGCTTCGCAGCCACAGCGATCGTGCTCGGCCTCATCCAGCGGCTACAACCCGGCCACCGCAGTTCGCTGCTCGTGCTCGGCTGGGGAGGCCTGCGCGGCGGCCTCTCCATCGCTCTGGCCCTCAGCATTCCAGAAGCGCTCGGCCGCAACTGGATTCTCACCGCGACCTACACCGTCGTCATCTTCTCCATCGTGCTCAAAGGCGGAACGATGGACCTCTTCCTCCAGAGGTTCCGCAACAGCATCGCGGCATAGCCTCGCGAAGTTACCCGCAAAAAACTCAGAAGAGCGGCAATCCACTTCACCTCCTGCAACGTTTTCCTTACAGAGGCGTCGCAGAACGCTTTTATCGGCAGAGACTTACGGGCACGGCTCCGGCTCTTT
Source organism: Acidobacteriaceae bacterium (assembly GCA_028283655.1). NCBI lineage: Bacteria > Pseudomonadati > Acidobacteriota > Terriglobia > Terriglobales > Acidobacteriaceae > Acidobacteriaceae bacterium. The sequence goes on from JAPWKE010000003.1 coordinate 3,272,172, forward strand.
CTGGCGAGGAAAGCTGCTTCAGGAAAGACCTTCTCCCAGATCTTTTCATTCTGTTTTTTTGAGGGTATTTCAATGGTTATTCCAGCTCAACCCAGGCTTTTAAGCCCCAGCGGCCTGCTCAAAATGCCACCCATCACTGTCTCTGTTTTTCTCGTGCGCGAGATGGCGGAGCGTAGCATCACGGCTTCCTGCATGGAACGCAGCACGCGATAAACCCAGCCATCCCGGTACACTGGATTAGCTGTGAACTCCGAACCCCAAACCCTCCCCCTGCTGAAAGTTACCCGCCGTGCCGCCGAGCGCCTTCGCGCTGGCCACCTCTGGGTCTACCGCTCCGACGCTGAACTTCCCGAACCTGCGCCTGCCCCCGGCTCGCTGGTTGAAGTTACCGACGCACGCAACGCCGTCCTTGGCACAGCACTCTTTTCGTCCACTTCGCAGATCATCGCTCGCCTCGTCTCGCCGGAACATGGCGTCACGCGCGAGCTCTATCTCCAGCAGCTTGCCGAACGCATCGACGAAGCCTTTGCCCGCCGCGCCATCATCGCGCCGCTGGGAGTACACACCACCGCGCAGCGTCTGCTCTTCTCTGAAGCCGACAACACGCCCGGCATCATCGCCGACCGCTACGGCGAACTCGTGCTCGTGCAGTTGCTCACGCAGGGCACAGCGCAGGACGACGTCCGTGCCGTCGTCGTCGCGTCCATGCGCAAGCACCTCGAGCAAAACGAAGCCGCGCTCACGATGTGGGAGCGTCCCGACCCCAAGATTCGCGAACTTGAAGAGCTCGCACCGCCGCCGAACGATGGCCTGCTCTACTCCAACCAGCCGGACAAACCCACAACGGCGACCTTCGCGCTCAACGACCTGAGCTACCACTACTCGGCCGCAACCGGCCAGAAGACAGGCGCGTTCCTCGATCAGCGTCTGAACTACGCCGCCGCTGCCGCGCACGTGAAGGCCAGCGGACTGACCGGCCGAGCACTCGACGTCTGCACCTATCAGGGCGGCTTCGCGCTGCACCTTGCCACGGTCTGCGAGCACGTCACCGGTATCGACCAGTCGCACGGCGCGCTCGAGACGGCCGATTGGAACCTTTCCCTGAACCCGCAACTCGCAGGCCGCGTGGACTGGATCGAGGCCGACGCCTTCGACCTGCTGCGCGCCTTCGACGATGCCCACAACAAGCCCGATCCGCGCAATCCGGAGCTTCCGCTGGACGTCGCCACAGGCTTTGACGCCATCGTGCTCGACCCACCGGCGTTCGCCAAGTCCAAGCGGGCGCTCGCGGGCGCTCTGCGCGGCTACAAGGAGCTGAACCTGCGTGCCATGCGCCTGCTGAACCCCGGCGGAACGCTGATCACAAACTCCTGCTCCCACCACGTTTCGCTCGCAGAGTTCATGGAAACCGTGGCCTCCGCCGCCAGGGATGCAGGACGTCGTGTTCAGCTCATCGAAACACGTGCCGCAGCCCCCGATCACCCCGAGGTACTCGCGTTACCCGAAACGAGTTACCTCAAGTGCCTGATCCTGCGCGTGGAGTAAACCTTGGGTGTTGATCACTTTCCAAATAGTCCTTCTATTTCGGGAAGCAGTAACCAAATCCCCTGCCTCTTATGGAGACAGGGGATTTTTCTGCCCGCAAAGGCCTGTTTGCTGCAATCTGCGAGTAATTGAAAACAAGTACTGTCGTCCGCAGCCACTGCACCCAACGTTGAATGGTTTCAATTTAGGTTAGTCCTGACCCTAGCTATAGGCCGCCAAAGTGCCGTCGCCAGCTACTTCAAGGACAACGTAATGATTCGCTCTGCTGTATTGTTTTTCTCTCTCTGCATGTGTGTTGCTACCACCGGCTGTGGGATTACCGGGGCCGCCGTGGGCGGACCAAACGATGAAATCCAGGGCTCCCTGATGGGTGGCCAACAACCGATCTCCGGCGCGACCATTACGGTCTGGCAGGCAGGCTCCACAGGCTACGGCCAGGGAGCGACCAAAATGGCTTCGACCACTACCGATGCCAACGGAAACTTCAGCTTCGCCAGCAGCTCCTACACCTGCACCAGCTCCAACGCGCCCATGTACCTGACAGGCGCAGGTGGCAACCCCGGCGGCGGTACCAACGCCAACGTCATGCAGCTTGCCGTCATCGGCCCCTGCCAGGCTGGCCGCACCTCTTTCTTCGTGATGAACGAAGTCTCCACGGCAGCTGCGGCTATCGTGCTGGCACCGTACATGAGCCCCACCCTTGGTTCCAGCGCGACGCCTGACATCGGCGCAACATGCTCGGGCTGCGCCTCCGGCACCTTCAACAAGGGCCTGCTTTCGGCCATGAATGAAACGCTGCCGGCGGTGCTGACAAAGAGCAGCGGACAGGCTGTGGCCACACACACCACCAGCGCAGGCATCACGGTAACGACCGAAGCCGCGAAGATTAACTCCATCGCGAACATTCTGGCCGTGTGCGTAAACACGACAGGACAGACCTCCTCCACCGAGACTTCGAGCGGGTGCGGGCAGCTCTTCAAATACACCACGCCTTCCGACGCAACCACGCGTCCGTACACAACCCTGCAGGCCGCGTTGATGATGGCGCTGTATCCGTACCAGAACGTCTCCTCGCTCTACAACACGACACCTCCCACGCCTCCCTTCACAGGGCTCACCGCCGCGCCTTCCGACTGGACCGTCGCTGTCTCGTACACCTCCTCCGCCTTCGGCCTGGGAGTGAACCCGGCGACAAGCAGCACGATGAGTGTCGATGCCAACGGCAGCGTCTGGTTCCCAACCAATACCGCGTCCTCCCATGGGCTGGCGTACTTTGATCCCACGGACCAGAGCTTCCACGGCCCGTATGCCACAACGCTGACGCACCCGCAGTATGTTGCCGTCAGCAACACGACAACACCCAGCGTTTACGGCAACGACTCCACCTCCGGACACGTCGGTGGAACCTCCATCTCATCTCCTACGACGACCGGCACCTCCTACGCCACAGGCGACGGATCCACGCTGGTCTCCACGGGCCCTCTCTTCGTCGACAACGACGGGAACGTCGCCTTCGCCGGAATGAAGACGGCAACCACCGCAACCAACTACGTTCTGCTCAGCACAGCCAGCACGACCAAGAACATTGGCGGCAGCAACACCTTTGCGACCATCCCCACGGCCTACAGCGGCTACCCCGCTACAGACTACGGGCTCGCTGGAGCTGCCGGTAACGGTGCCAGCTCAGCGTGCTACGGCATGTACCTGTATGGCAACAGCAGCGACACCGGCACCTCGGTTTCCAGCAACACACTGCTCAGCACCTCTTCGAGCCCTTGCGTTGCGGGCGGCGTTGCCATGGACTACCAGAGCACGAACGACTGGGACTACGTGATGACAGCCAGCACGCTCAACCAGTTCTGCACCGTCCGCAAGGGCTGCACAACGTACAGCAACGGTATGAGCACGCCGATGGGTGTCGCGTTCGACAGCGCCAACCGCGCATGGATCGCCAATGCGGGCAATGCTTCGGTGAGCATCCTTGACGTGACGCTCTCCTCCAACGGAGCCACCTACACCGCCCCCTCCTCCGTGGCATACCAGCACGGCACCAGTCACGGCGGCACGGCGACAAAGCCATACGGCATCGCCATCGATGGCAGTGGAAACGTGTGGCTGAGCAACGCAGGCTGCACCACGGCGAGCTGCTCGGCCACGTCTTTCACGCTGACAGAAATTCTCGGCGCGGCCTCGCCCGTCATCACGCCTCTCAGCACCGTCTTCAAGAACAGCAGCTTCAACACCCTGCCAACCAATTAACCCGGCAGGACACGCAACAACCAACGGCGAAGACCGCAAGCAGGTCTTCGCCGTTTTTGCTTTTAGCCGTAAGCCTGGGCGAGACTCAACAGTGGCATGAACCAACCCATCTCCACCGCAACCCCTACAGGCCTCACCGCCGACTCGCCAGAGATCGTAACGCTGCGCCGCGCCACCGCCGCAGATGCCGCCGCGCTCGCGCTGGTAGGCAGTGCGACGTTCCTCGAGGCGTACACCTGGATGCTTCCCGGCGCGGACATCATCGACTTCTGCGCCACGCACCACACGGCCGCGAAGTATGCCGAGTATCTCGCGCAACCCACCACACGCATCACCCTCGCCGTCGCTGGCGTGGATGCTCCGGTAGGCTACGCGATGCTCTCCGCGCCCGACCTGCCCACCGCCACGACCAGCAACGAAGACATCGAGCTCAAGCGCATCTACCTCTTCTCGCGCTTTCGCAGCCATCTGGTCGAAGGCATCAAAGCCTCACAGGCGTTGATGAGCGCCGCGATCAGCGACGCTCGTGCGTTGGGAGCAAAGCGGCTGCTGCTCGGCACCCACGCGAGCAACGCCCGGGCCATCGCCTTCTATCGCCGTAACGGCTTCGAGATCGTGGGTACGCGCACGTTCCAGGTTGGCGAACAGACTTGCTCTGACTACATCCTCGGACGCGCTCTCTAAAAAACAAAAGAAGACACTCGACGCCAGCTCCGCGAAGTTTCGCCACGAATCCCTGCGCTTCCACACCTCTTCCTCTCATGCCCTTCGCCTACACTTCTTCCATGAACGCCGAACGAGCCCGAGAGTTCCTGCTGACGCTGCCGCATGTGGTCGAGACCACGCAGTGGGGCGACAACCTCGTCTTCTGGGTGGGGGACAAGCGGCTGGGTGGCAAGATGTTTGCGCTTCTCGACCTCGACGGCGAACTCTCGCACGGTGTCGCATGCTGGGCCGCGGGGCCGGAGCGCTTCCACGAACTCGTTGAGCAGGAGGGCCTCTTCCCCGCACGCTATCTTGCGCGGGCCCACTGGGTCGCAGCCCGCCAGTGGACGGCGCTGCGCGATCGCGAGTGGCAGGACGAACTGCGCGCAGCCTGCGCCATCGTCCACGACAAGCTGCCAAAGCGCGTACAGGCCGCGCTTCTGCTCCCCGCACGCGAGCAGCAGAAGCTCTTCCGCGAACGAGAGACCAAGGCCGCGCCCGCTGCCGCAAAGAAGCCCCGCAAGCCTAAAGCGTAGGCTGCTCGCGCGTGCTGAGGATGCCGGTGAAGCTTTCGCGGTAGGCAAAGACCAGCACCAGTTCCAGCACCGTCGCCACCAGCCCGGGAGCCATCTCGTGTCCGCCGGTCAGGAACAGGTGGAAGCACAGGATGTTCACCGTAATGGGGCACAGGATGCAGAGCCCAAGCGGCAGCGTTCCGCCAAAGAGCACCAGCAGACCACCGATCAACTGCCCGGCACCCACCACCTTCATCCACCCGGACACCATCATGACGGCGTGAAACTTGCCCACGAGAGAATCCGCCGGAGGCATCGGCCCCATGGGCAGAAATGGATGAAGGATGTTCGCGCCGAAGACAACGAACATGAGGCCAAGCAAAACGCGACAGACCAAGGCAACGATCTTCATGGAGAGGAACTCGCTTTCACGCACGCTGGCAGGCGTGGCGCATAAGATAAAGAAACTTCGGGCCCCGCGCACGCAACGTCATGAACGCTTGCCGTAAGCCTGAACGACGCATCCAAGCTATGCAAGCAAAATCTCACTCAATGGAGTCACCGCAGGTAATGGACGGAATCAAGCTCTCGCTCGAAGGCAAAGTCGCACTCGTCACCGGAGGCTCCCGCGGCATCGGCGCAGCCACTGTGCGACTCTTCCGCCAGGCCGGAGCGCGCGTCGTCTTCAGCTATCGCCTGCGAGTGGCAGAAGCCGAGGCTCTCGTAGCAGAGTGCGGTGGCAGCGAGTTCTGCCACGCCGTGCAGCAGGATCTCTCCTCCATCCTCGAAGGACAGGCCCTTGTGCAGGCCGCCATCTCCGCCTTCGGTCGCGTGGACTGCCTGATCGTGAACCACGGCGTCTGGCCGCCGCATGACCAACCCATCGACTCCATGCCCGCGCAGCAGTGGCGCTCCACGCTCGGCATCAACCTCGACAGCACCTTCGGGCTGGTGCAGGCGGCGACCGCACACATGCTCTCGCGCGGCGAAGCCAGCGACCCCACCACGGAACTCGGCGCACACCGCTTCGGCTCCGGCCTGCCCACCGCGGAAACCGTTGCGGAAGAAACCGTCGATGCGACCGAACTGCTCGAAGAGCGCGTCTACAGCGACCACATCCACTACGACGCACCGGCCAGCGGCCCGCTCGGCCACATCGTCCTCGTCGCCTCCACCGCAGCGCAGCGCGGCGAGGCCTTCCACGCTGACTATGCCGCCAGCAAAGGCGCACTGCTTTCGTTCACCAAGAGCCTCTCGAGCGAACTCGCCCCGCAGGGCATTCTCGCCAACTGCGTCGCTCCTGGCTGGGTCTCGACCGAGATGTCGGCTGGAACCCTGGAAGACCCAATCGCGTCCAAGAAAGCGCTGGGACTGATTCCTCTCGGCCGCGCGGCCGACCCCGAAGAGATCGCCGGGCCCATCTTGTTCCTTTGCACGCCGTGGGCAGGCTTCGTCTCTGGAGAGATCTTCAACGTCAACGGCGGCGCTGTACTCGTCGGCTAACACCCTGCAAGGATCCTCAATGCGCCTCCGTCACCTGCTGCTCGCCGCTGCTCTCGTCACCACACCGCTGCTCTCGCACGCGCAGGCCTCGGCGCTGCCTTCGGCCACGCCCAACCCGCCGGATAACACCGGCGAACGTGGCCGCAAGCTGCTGGACCAGATGATCGATGCGATGGGCGGCGAGAAGTGGATGCATCGCGGCGCGTGGGCCGAGTACGGCAAAGCCGCCAGCTTCTACAAAGGCCTGCCAAACCCTTACATCTCCGAGTTTGAGGAGTACATCCGCCTGCGGCCCTACGCACAGCGCGTTGTCATCGTCTCCAAGCAGGGTGTATTCATCCCCACCAGTAAGCGCGACGTGGCTGAAATCTTCACCGGCGACAAAGGCTACGAGGTTACCTACAAGGGCAAGAAGCCGCTGCCGAAGGAGGTCGTTGAAGAGTACAAACTGCGCCGCTCCCACGCGCTGGACGTGCTCGTGCTCGACTGGCTGAAGCAGCCCGGCCTCATCATCACCTACGACGGCTCGGACGTCGTCGATCGTAAGCTCGCCGACAAGATCACGCTGATGACCGCGACCAATGACACGGCCTCGCTCTACCTCGATGAAGGAACGCACCTGCCCATGAGTTGCACCTTCCAGAGCCGCAACGAGACCTACAAGGACTTCGACACCTGGACCGAGCAATACAACGACTGGCACACCTTCAACGGAGTTGAAACACCGATGACCATCACTCGTCTGAAGAACGGCGACATGGTCGCCCAGCGCTTTCTCACGCGCATCGACTACGACAAGCCTCTGCCCGACGACACCTTTGATCCCGACCGCCCCCTGCTAAAGAAAGTGAAGAAATAGCGCACCGGTAAGACATTAGAAAGGACAAGACACTAGACATCAGGGAGCGCAGAAGCCTCTCCCATGTAAGTCCCTCAGGCCCCCGGCACATATCGCCTCCCTGAAGCCGAGCGAAGCTCTAATGTCTAACGTCTCGCGGTCTAATGTCTCCCGCCCCCGTCCGCAGCCCACATTCGGGGCAAACTTGATATTCTGACCAGCGATGAGTGATTCCACTACACCCGAAGTTGTCGCGGAGCAGACTCCCGCAAAACAGACCATGGACATCGTTGAAATCATGTCCATCCTGCCGCACCGCTACCCGTTCCTGCTGATCGACCGCGTGGTCGAAATGGAGCGCAAGCAGCGCATCGTCGCGATCAAGAACGTGACGATGAACGAGCCGCACTTCACCGGCCACTTCCCCGATTACCCGATCATGCCAGGAGTGCTGCAGATCGAAGCGATGGCACAGGCAGGCGGCGCTCTGCTGCTGACCGAAATCCCCGATCGCGCCGACAAGCTGATGGTCTTCACCGGCATCGAAGAAGCGAAGTTCCGCCGCCCCGTTACCCCGGGCGACCAGCTCCGCATTGAGGTCACCGTGGTGAACTGGCGCTCGCGTGCCGTGAAGATGGCAGGCGTCATCACCGTGGATGGCAAGCCGGTTTCAGAAGCGACGATCACCTGCCAGCTCGTTCCGCGTCCGCGCAAGACCGAAGCTGTAGCTGAACCGCAGGCATAAGCGCTTACGTTACAGGTGAGGCAGGAACGGTAGGTCACGGCTTCAGCCGTGACATCCGCTACCGAAAACGATCGCGGCTTTAGCCGCTGAGGTAAGAACGGACGATGAGCATTCATCCCACCGCGAGCATTCACCCCACGGCCATCGTCGCCGATGGCGCGGTGATCGGCGCAGACTGCAAGATCGGCCCCTTCTGCACCGTCGGTGCCAACGTCACGCTGGGCGACGAGTGTGAGCTGATCTCGCACGTCGTGCTCGACGGCCACACCATCTTCGGCAAGAAGAACCGCATCTACTCGTTCGCTTGTCTGGGCATCGCACCGCAGGACCTGAAGTACAACAACGAGCCCACGCAGCTCCTCGTTGGCGACGGCAACGACATCCGCGAGTACGTCACCATCTCGCGCGGCACGGTCGGCGGCGGCGGCATCACACGCCTCGGCTCAAACTGCCTCGTCATGGCGTACGTCCACATCGGCCACGACTCCGTAATCGGCAACGGCTGCATTCTGCCGAACGGCGCCACGCTGGCGGGCCACGTCACGGTGGAGGACTTCGCCGTCCTCAGCGCCAACGCACCGGTGCACCAGTTCTGCACGATCGGCCGTTACGCCTACATCGGCGGCGGCACGACGATCACGCAGGACGTGCTGCCCTACTCGCTGACCTCGGTCGAACGCAAGAACCATGCCTACGGCCTGAATAAGGTCGGCCTGCAACGCCGCGGCTTCACAGCCGAAGAGCTTCGCGAGCTGCAATCGGCGATGCGCTCGCTCACCAGCGGCAAGCTGAACACCACGCAGGCCTGCGAACAGATCACCGACATGGTCGAATCCGGCGGCGCGGGCGAGCACGTAAAGTACCTGCTCGACTTCGTGAAGAAGAGCGAACGCGGAGTCATCAAATAACGAATGCATCTATAGCACGGAGTGCTATACTTCGTTCCGTGCTTCGAATCTTCAAAAGCCGCGAGTTTGCTCGTTTTGCAAAGCGCTCCGGGCTTAGTGATCAAGCATTGCTTCATGCCGTGGAGCAGGTTGAGAGCGGATTAATCGATGCAGACCTTGGCGGCGGGGTCTACAAGCAGCGCGTTGCAAGGCCCGGCAAAGGAAAGTCTGGCGGGTTTCGAACCATTCTTCTGATGCGTGCCGGTGAGCTGATTCTTTTCGTGGATGGTTTTGCCAAAAGCGAAAGAGACAACATCACGACCGAGGAGCTCCTCGCTTTCCGGATGGTGGCGAAGGGTCTCCTTTACGACAAACAAAAACTTGCAGAAGCAGTCGAACGCAAAGTTCTCGTGGAGATAAAGCGATGACGATCAAAGCAGCGGTATACAAGAGCAAACGTCTGGGGACGGCTCATCGACTTGCCAAGGAACTCAGTGACGCTGGCATGTTGGAGAAGCGCACTATGCGCGATCTCGACACACTCTGCCTCACGCCTGCCAGGCCACTTACACCGAGCAAGATTGTTTCTATCCGCCGTCGCGAAAAGGCCAGCCAGGCGGTCTTTGCCTTCCACCTGGGCGTGACGGTCAGCCTTATCTCTCAATGGGAGCGCGGAGAAAAGAAGCCCAGCGGACCATCGCTGAAGCTGCTCGCACTCGTAGAGAAGAACGGCCTCGACTGGGTCGCATGAGCAAGCACTCCCACATCGATAGGAATGCGCTCGGTCTCATCGCCGGTAACGGACGCTTCCCCTTCCTGCTGCTCGACGCAGCGCGTGCTTACGGCCTGCGCGTCGTGGTGGCTGCCATCAAGGAAGAGACCGATCTTGAGATCGACGCGCGTGCTACAGCTGATCCTGAAAACATCCGCGTTCACTGGCTCTCGCTTGGCGAACTCTCCAAACTCATCGAGACCTTCCAGCGCGAAGGCGTCGCGAACGCCGTGATGGCCGGGCAGGTGAAACACAAGCAGATCTTCTCCTCCATCCGCCCCGACTGGCGACTCGCCAAGCTGCTGCTGAACCTGCGCACGCGCTCCACGGACATGCTGCTCGGCGCGGTTGCCAAGGTGCTCGAAGACGAAGGCATCCATCTCGTCTCCTCCACCGCCTACCTCGAGCCCATGCTCGCGCCCGCAGGGGTGCTCACACGGCGCGCGCCCGACGAAACCGAACTCGGCGACATCGCCTACGGCCTGAACGTCGCGCGCGGAATCGCTGGCTTCGACCTCGGGCAGACCGTCGTCATCGCCGCGGGAGCCTGCGTCGCCGTCGAGGCCATGGAAGGCACAGACGCCACCATTCTGCGCGCAGGCGAGCTCTTCCGCACACTCGACGCCGAAGCCAGCACGCTCGAGCGCAAACTCACCGTCGTGAAGGTCGCCAAACCGAAGCAGGACATGCGATTCGACGTCCCCGTGTGCGGCGTGCCGACGATCGAGACCATGAAGGCCGCAAGAGCCACCTGCCTCTGCATCGAAGCTGGCCGCACCCTGCTCTTCGACCGCGAAGCCATGGTCGCAGCCGCCGACGCGGCCGGGATCAGCATCGTGGCAGAACCAGCGCCTGCCCTTTAGTCGCTCCAGCACAGTAGAATCTCCAGCAAGGAGATCTCCCACCATGCACCTCCGCAAAATTCTCGCTGCCACGCTGCTGTCGCTGACGCCGCTAGCCGCCGTTGCCGCCACGCTGCCCATTGGGGCCGTCGCACCGAACTTCACGCTGCCCAACCAGGAGAACAAGCCCGTCTCGCTCGCCGACTACAAGGGCAAGTGGGTCGTGCTCTACTTCTACCCCAAGGACCAGACCTCCGGCTGCTCGAAGGAAGCGCATAACTTCCAGGGCGATCTGCCCAAGTACGAAGCCGCCAACGCGGTCGTCCTCGGCGTCTCGCTCGACACCGTCGAGAGCCACAAGACCTGGTGCACCAAGGACGGCTTCTCCTTCAAGATGCTCGCCGACCCCGACCACAAGGTGGTGGACGCGTACGGCGTGCCGGTGAAGAGCTTCAACGGAGCAAGCTACGCGCAGCGTGACACCTTCCTCATCTCGCCCCAGGGTAAGGTCGTCAAGAGCTGGGAGGTTCACGACATCGCGAACCACTCCACCGAAGTGCTGGCAACGATCGCCGCAGAAAAGAAGTAGCTCAAAGCGCCTCACAGATAGCAGCAGACGCAAAAGCGCCCGGCCGAAGCCGGGCGCTTTTGCTTGCCTGTTGTGGTTGTAAGACTACTTCTTAGCAGCAGTCTTCTTGGCAGCCTTCTTCGGAGCGGCCTTCTTCGCGACAACCTTCTTCGCGACAGCCTTCTTGACGGCCTTCTTCGGAGCGACCTTCTTCGCGACAACCTTCTTCGCGACGGCCTTCTTCACTGCCTTCTTCGCGACAACCTTCTTCGCGACCGCCTTCTTCGGTGCAGCCTTCTTCACAGCCTTCTTCGTTGCCAAGGTCTTACCTCTCATAGTTGAGTTTTTGGTGCTGGTGCTCTTGTTGCCAACTGCCTTCTTAGGGGCAGCCTTACCGCCGCGCAGAGCACCGGACTTCTTCGCGGCAGAACTTGTAATCTTCTTCGCAGCCTTCTTCGGCGCAATCTTCTTGGCAGCTTTCTTAGGAGCTACCTTCTTTGCGACCTTCTTCGGAGCGGCTTTCTTCACAGCCTTTTTCGGAGCGACCTTCTTGGGTGCTACCTTCTTCGGGGCGATTTTCTTGGCAGCCTTCTTGGGTGCCGCTTTTTTAGCAGTCGCTTTCTTCGGAGCCGCCTTTTTCGGTGCTGCTTTCTTGGGCGCTACCTTCTTCGGGGTTGCCTTCTTGGCAGCCTTCTTCGCCACCGGCTTTACGGCAGCAGCCGAAGCCTTCAATGCTTCACCCACAGTGCTCTCTGTTTCGCTCGGCACCGGCTCAGCCGACATCGTCTCTGCAGGCTCGTAGCTGTCCACCGGATTCGAAGGCGCAGCACTCAGCTCCGCTTCTTCCGCGTGATTGCTTGAAGCCGCCGGCTCATCGTCTTCGACGATCGAGCTCACCGCACGCGTCGTGCTGAACTCTTCCTCTTCGTCCTCGTCATCGAGTTCCGGCTCAAGGTCGTCGTTGTCTTCTTCCGGTTCCTGATCGTCGTATGCGGCAGCGTACAGCTTGATGGTTTCGTCTTCGTGCATCGTTTCCCCGTCTCCGTGCGTTTGTTGCAATCGCTCTAGCGTTTCGACGCTTGCCGTCTCTATCCGACTTCGTTCGCCGTGTGTACTTCTTGCAAAGCAACACACACTGCACGGAAGCTTAGCAACAGGATTACGCGCGGTGCAATGAAATAGCAAGAGCCTTTTTTGATGCGCGCAGTTTTTCCTTCACACATCCACACGCTCTCATGAGATGAACCGCATCATCCACCTGTTGCTCGTTAGCGATGATGCTTCTTCGAGCTGCCTTTTGAGCTGCTCCGGGAAGACGCTTTCGAGGAACTCTTTCCTGCACGGTGCGAAGAAGACTTCGACGCATGACCATGCGACGAACGGCCATGCGAAGAGTGAGAGCTGCGCGTAGAAGAACGGCGGGCGCGGGCGCTGCGACCGCTCGGCCCCAGGCGAACAGGCTCGGCCACATAGATCGTATGGCCGCTCCGTACGCTGCTCGACGACAGATGGTTCCATCGACGCAGGTCCTCCACCGTCACATCGAAGCGATCGGCAATCGAGACCAGCGTGTCCGAACGGCGCACGGTGTACTTCTGCGTTCCGCGCGGCGCAGTCGCTACCGCCATCGGAATAATCAGCTCGTCGCCTTCCTGAATGGGCTTCGCGGCCGTCACGTCGTTCAACTCAGCGATCTCCGAGGAGTGAGCGTGCATCGCATCGGCAATGCCATCCAGCGTTTCGCCAGGGCGAACAACATGGAAGCGCCAGCTCGCGCGCTTGTCCTCGGGAATATCCTTCAGACGATCCAGGAAGACATCACGCGTTCCGACCGGGATGTGCAGGTCGTACGGCGTATCCGGCGGTGTAATCAGGCGCAGCATCGCAGGGTTCAGCGCGACGATGTCCTGCACGGTCGTGCCAGTAAGGTCAGCAACCAGGCGCAGGTCGATCGAGTAATCCGTCGACACCGTCTCGTAGATCACAGGAGGGCTCGGCGGCAGCTTGTTCAGGCCGTACTTCTCCGGATTCTTCGCCATGATGATCGCGGCGAGAATCTGCGGCACATACGCACGCGTCTCCGCAGGCATCGACGCATGACGGTAGAGGTCCCAGAAGTCCGAGTAGCCCGTGCGGCTGACGATGCGCTGCACGTTGCCTGGGCCCCAGTCATACGCAATCATCGCCAGGTACCAGTCGTTGAACAACGCATGGTAGTTCTTGATCAGCTTGGCGTAGGCCCGCGTGCTCTTTTCCGGGTCGAACCGGTAGTCGAAGTAGCCATTCCGGGTCAGGTTGTACTCCGACCCCGTGTACGTCATGAACTGCCACATGCCACCCGCGCCGGAGTGCGAATTCACGACCTGCGGCTGGAATCCGCTCTCCGCCACGGCGAGATAAATCAGATCCTGCGGCACGCCTTCTTCCTTCAGCGTGTTCTGGATCAGTGTGCGGTACTTGCCAAGGCGCTGCATGGACGCCGACATGTGCGCGCGGAACGAGTTCGACTGCGAGAACACGTTGATGTAACCGGCGACCTGATCGTTAATGATCAGCGGAAGATCCGAAGTCGTATTCAACTCGCTCTTCAACTGAGCGACCAACTGCGGGTTGGCGGGGAACGTCGTCTCCGTCTGCCCCTGCAGAGGAGCGTCGTCCAGCCGCTGGCTGAAGCCGTTGCCCTCGCGAAGCGCCACCATCTCCAGCGAGTTGATCGCGCTGAGCAGGTGCTCAAACTCATCGTTCAGCGTCGGGTCGCTCTTGATGTCGATGCCGCTCGACATCATCGTGTCGACGGCGTAATCAAAGTCCTGACGAGCTGCATCCAGCCGGTTTGCGTTGTAGTTCCGAACGCCCGAGGCGTAGCTCGTCTCCGCGCGCGAGATAATTGCGGCCACCTTAGCATCATGCTGGCTGTCCGCGCTCTGCGCCGTGGCCGCTGCACTCTGCTGCTGTTGCTGAGCCACCGTCGTCGGCGCTTTGCCGTACGCGGGAATGCTGTTTGGTGCGCCCGCCTGCGCGGTGTCGCTCGGACATCCTGTCAACACAGCAAGCAACGGAGCTACCGCCAACGCTGTCAGAAATTTTCGATTACCCATGATGGCGCGGCGGTTCCCCTGCATCCTGCCATTGTATGACGCAGCCCGGCTACTTCCGTGAGGTGGTTCACCATCTGGAAACAGGCACCGCCCTGACCGCCCTACACTGCTATCCTAGAGATTCGCAGGCTATTCGCCGCGCCTTCTATTCATGGACCCGAAATTCATACGTAACTTCGCGATCATCGCGCACATCGACCACGGCAAATCGACGCTCTCTGATCGCCTGCTGGAAATCACCGGCTCGCTCACACAGCGCGAAATGCAGGCCCAGGTGCTCGACGCCATGGACCTCGAGCGCGAGCGCGGCATCACCATCAAGGCGCACACCGTGCGCATGATGTACAAGGCATCCGACGGCCACAACTATCAGCTCAACCTGATCGACACCCCCGGCCACGTCGACTTCTCCTACGAAGTCTCGCGTTCGCTCGCTTCCTGCGAAGGCGCGCTGCTGGTCGTCGACGCCTCGCAGGGCGTAGAAGCGCAAACGCTCGCGAACGCCTACCTCGCCATCTCGAACGGCCTCGAAATCATTCCGGTCATCAACAAGATCGATCTGCCCAGCGCCGATATTCCGCGCACCAAAGAGATGATCGAGAAGTCCGTGGGTCTGCCCGCGGACGACGCCGTTGCCGTCTCCGCAAAAACAGGCCTCAATGTGGCTGACATTCTCGAAGCGGTCGTGCATCTCGTGCCGCAACCGAAGGGTGACCCCAGCGCGCCGTTGCAGGCGCTGATCTTCGATTCATGGTTCGACCCCTACAAGGGCGTCATCATTCTCGCGCGCATCATCAACGGCACGATGAAGAAAGGCGACAAGATCAAGCTGATGTCCAACGGCCGCGAGTTCCTGATCGACTCGATGGGCGTGATGACACCAAAGCCGTTGGAGCTCAGCGAGCTTTCCGCTGGAGAAGTCGGCTTCCTCGTCGCCACGATCAAGAACGTTGCAGACACCAAGGTCGGCGACACCATCACGCACAGCGACCGGCCCTGCGCCGATGCGCTGCCGGGCTTCGAAGACATCAAGTCGATGGTCTTCGCGGGCCTCTACACGGTGGACTCGCACGAGCACGGCATGTTGCGCGATGCGCTTGAGAAGCTGCGCCTCAACGACGCGTCCTTCAACTTCGAGCCCGAAGCCTCCGTGGCTCTCGGCTTCGGCTTCCGCTGCGGCTTCCTCGGCCTGCTGCACCTCGAAATCATCCAGGAGCGGTTGGAGCGCGAGTACAACCTCGACCTCATCACCACTGCGCCCGGCGTGCAGTACCAGATCAAGCTCACCGACGGCCGCGAACTGATCGTCGACAACCCCTCACGCTGGCCCGACCCCAGCGAAATTGCCGAGATCCAGGAACCGATCATCGAGGCCAAGATCCTCACCAACGAGGAGTACGTCGGCAACATCCTGAAGCTGGTGGAAGGCAAGCGCGGCCTGCAGAAGAACATCGAGTACGTCTCCGAGACGCGCGTGATGCTCACCTATGAACTTCCCCTGAACGAGATCGTGCTGGACTTCTACGACCGCCTGAAGTCTGTCTCGCGCGGCTACGCTTCCCTCGACTACCACCTCGCCGGCACGTGGATATCGCCGATGGTGAAGATGGACATCCTGATCGGCGGCGACCCCGTCGACGCACTCTCACTGATCGTCCATCGCGACTCCGCGTACGACCGCGGCAAGGTGCTGGTAGAGAAGATGCGCGAGCTGATCCCGCGCCAGATGTTTGAAGTCGCCATTCAGGCAGCGATCGGTTCAAAGATCATCGCGCGTTCGACGGTAACAGCGATCCGCAAGAACGTCATCGCCAAGTGCTACGGCGGCGACATCTCGCGTAAGCGCAAGCTGCTGGACAAGCAAAAAGAAGGCAAGAAGCGCATGAAGCGCATCGGCAAGGTCGACATCCCGCAGGAGGCCTTCCTCGCTGTGCTCAAGGTCGGCGAAGAGTAAGTCCTGCTCCGTTACAGTGAAAGACTCGCTTCCTTTGCGCGCAGATCGTCGTAACAAAGTACGTTCGTAGATTTTGGGGCGCTAGAGGCATAACCAAGCTTACAAAGCGCAAGGCCTTCCGACTCAACGGAAGGCCTTGCGCGTTTCAAACTTGTCAGAGAGACTAGCCGACCTTGCGCTCGTCGAAGATCGCGTCCAGCATCCCGTTCAACGAGCCGGTCTTCGTCCGCACCGTCGACTGCGACTGCTCAAAGCGCGAGGTCAGCGTCTCATAGCGTGTACGCAGCGTCACCAGCTCGTCCGCAATGTTCAGCGAAGCCAGCACCGCGACGCGCAGCGAGTCCACCGTAGCGCCGTGCGCTGAGACAGCGCGCATCTTCGCGTCCACCAACTGGGCCAGCTTTTCGATGTACTCAGGGTCCGTACCGCGCAACTGGTAGACCTGGTCGTAGATGTCCACGACGACAGCTCCGCTCTCGCGGGCTTCAAGCTCTGCCCGGCTCTTCTCTGCAGCGGTTTGTGGTGTCATCTCGTTCAACGTCAATCTCCCAACTTCCAGTTACAGCAGTTCATCCATTTGCGACAACATCTTTTCTACCCGCAGCCGAACCGTTTCACGCTCGCGGTGCAGGTTCTCGACCTCCGACTGCGAGGCAGAAGCTACGGCGAGCTTTTCGTGCAATCCAGCCGCTTCCGCATGGGCTCCGGCGAGCTGGTTCTGCGTTTCCGCCAGTTTGGCTTCCAGCGTTTCTACCTGCACACGAAGCGCTTCCGACTCATGCTGCGCGTGGCCCTTCGCCTCGGTGACGTCGGCCAGTTCCTTGCGGAGACCATCGACTTCGCCACGAGCCCAGTCACGAGCTTCTTCTGCCGTGGCGCGAGCTTCGCGTTCCTTGCGGATCAGCTCGACAGCTTGAAGCACACGCGCTTCAAGCGCCTGAAACTCGTCCACACTGATCGTCGCTGAACCCATTCGCCCGTTCCTTTACCGCAAAAACCACGGTTTTCTCTTTGAAGTATAGCGATATCGAATGAGAATTCCGATTCCCGATTTACGGGTGTTTTGAGCCAGTGCCGATGTGGGTACCCCTCCCCCAGAGACTGCCTGACTGTCTGCCTTGATCTTATTGATTCTGCTTTACTTAACTTAGAGACTGATTGCCCGGCAGGCAACACTTTTTCCAAGATTTGCATAAGCTTTTCAGAGAAAAAAGAGAGAGATACGCATTTCTAGGCAGTCAGCCGCGGCTTGAGAATTCCACCCGGATCTTTCTTGATAGCTGAAGACCATCTTGGTCAGCGAAGCTCCGTACATCACCGTGTCCGTGGTGAGCGGATCGCCCTGTTCATTGCGGAGACCATAGGCATGCACATAACGAACCCTGCCATGATCGATCAAAGCAATCGCCAGGCCCATCGCATGCTCTGAGCCATCACCTGCTTCACCTTTGCGTCAATGGCGCTTCCGGTAGGGAGAGTATGGGTGGTCGTTTGCGCCAATGATTGCGCGGAGAAAGAAAACACCAACGCTGCGAGCAGAGCAAGCTTCGAAAGTGGCTTTTTCATGGTGAACGGAATTTTAGCGCATGGCAATGAATCACACGCTGTGCGCTGAGTCTTACTATTTCCTGCCGTGACGCCACACGTTGCAGTTACCGGAGGAAGCCGGGTAACTGCAAAGGCCGCTTAGGCGGTGAAAACGACGCGGACAGCCTTCTTGCCCAGCCGCAGCACAGGCGCTTCGCCCAGCGCTTCGCGCGTGATCGAGCGCTCGGCAAACTTCTCGCCGTTCACGCTGACCGCGTTCTCGCCGAGCTTGCGCGTGGCTTCGCCGCCGGAGGCTGCGAGCTTTGCCAGGACCAACAACTTGGGCAGACGCACGGTGCCGTCTTCGCCGAGAAGACCCTCGCTCGCGAGCGAAATCTCCACCTCGGCTACATCCTCGCTCACCTTGCGCTGCTGGAACATCTCGGCCCAGCCGCGAGCCGCGTCTGCTGCGGCGTCCTTCGTGTGGAAGTCGGCGGTGATCATCTCCGCGAGGTTCTTCTTTGCCTGCATCGGGTGCAACGCGCCGCTGGCGACCTCGGCCTTCATCTGCTCAATATCGCTCGCGGGCATATCGGTAAGGAACGTCCAGTAGCGCCACATCAGTTCGTCGGAGACGCTCATCAACTTGCCGTACATCTCTGCCGGAGCCTCCGTTACGCCGATGAAGTTGCCCAGCGACTTCGACATCTTCTGTACGCCATCGAGGCCTTCGAGAATCGGCGTCATCAGCACAATCTGCGGCTTCTGCTCGGCGTCTCGCTGCAGATCGCGGCCACGCATCAGGTTGAACTTCTGGTCCGTGCCGCCCAGCTCGACATCGCAACGCAGCGCGACCGAGTCATAGCCCTGCACCATCGGGTAAAGCAGTTCGTGGACGCTTATAGGCTGCTCATCCGTAAAGCGCTTATGAAAGTCCTCGCGCTCGAGCATCTGCGAAACCGTAAACTTGGCCGCGAGCTTCACCATGCCCTCAAAGCCAAGCTCGCCGAGCCACTCCGAGTTGTAGCGCACCTCGGTCTTCTCGCGATCCAGGATCTTGAAGACCTGCTCCTGATACGTAGCGGCGTTCACCGCAATCTGCTCGCGCGTCAGCGGCTTGCGCGTAACGTTCTTGCCGGTCGGATCGCCGATCAGCGCAGTCGCATCGCCGATAAGAAAGATAACCGTGTGGCCGAGCTGCTGAAAGTGGCGCAGCTTGCGCATCAGCACCGTGTGGCCAAGGTGGAGGTCAGGCGCGGTGGGGTCAAACCCGGCCTTGATGCGCAGTGGCACACCGTTCTGGCGAGAGAGTTCGAGGCGCGCGCGTAGCGCTTCCTTGGAGTCGGACGTGGCGGCCGGAATCATCTCGGCGACGCCCTTCGTAATCAGATCGAGCTGCTCGTCGATGGGCGCAAAGGCGATAGACGGTGTGGTGTTGGCATCAGACATAGTGGCGTCTTCAAGTATAAGAGCCGCCGCGCTCCGGCAGGCGCACCAAGAGTCGCAACGGCCCGTGGCACATATCCACGCCCAGTGTCGTTAGCCTTGGGAGCAGGATGAGACTGACGTCAAAACCGCGAGCCGGTTCCGGAGTGCGCGAAGGCGCACGCGCCGTCACCACCGAGCCGGGCTTTCGCAACCCGAACGCCCAGGTCGTAGTCGCACGCACCGGCGCAGCCTCCACCCTGCGGGCCAACCAGGTGATCTACCGGATGAAGTGCCAGGGCTGCAGCCGGGAGTACGGCTGTAACGGCATGGACATCAAGGCACGGCTTTGCCCGTTCTGCCAGGGCGGAGCGGCCGCCGAACCGCTGCGCGACGACAGCGCACAGCCCACGCTCTTCGGCTAAGCGTCGAAAACCGCCTTCCGGACCACAAACGCTACCGCAACCCTGCATCTTTTTCCACAACTTCCCGTCTAATTTGTTAGACTGGTTCTCGCTGGAGACGTGCGCCTTGAGTGCCTGAAAGCCTTCCCTGCGCGGATTTTTGATCCGCCAAATGTGCTTAGGCCTGCGCCCGCGGCCCTGACCGCAACCCAATGTCCCGCGATCCGATCTAACCCAGGGAGAGCTGTCTGTGTACCAGCCGGTGCACACGCGTCCCGCAGATATTGATTTTCCGCCCGCGTTGGTCGCAGCTCACGCACCGGGCTAATCAGGAGTGCCGCCTCATGGCTGAAGAAATCGACAAGTACGAAGAAGACGTAGACCGGATCATCGAGACCGGCAAAGACAAGGGATTCCTCACGTTTGGCGACGTGAATGACATGATCTCGGGCGACGTGACGAACTCCGATCAGCTCGACGATCTGTTGATGACGATCAACACGCAGGGCATCGACGTGTTGAACTCCGAGTCACGCCGCTCGCGCCAGGAAATTGAACGCGATACCGAAGAAGTTGACGAAGACTCCGACGACGTCGAACTCGATCTGACGCCCGGCCAGCTGGAAAAGACCAACGACCCGGTCCGCATGTACCTGCGCGAAATGGGTACCGTGCCGCTGCTGACGCGTGAAGGCGAAGTCGAAATCGCCAAGCGTATCGAGCGCGGACAACTCCGCGTCATGAAGGCGATCTCCCGTTCGGCGATCGTGATTCGCGAGATCGTGGGCCTCGGCGAAGATCTGAAGCGCGGCGTCCGCAACATCAAGGAAGTCGTCACCTTCGACGAAGAAGAGCTGACCGAAGACATCCTTGCGGCACGCGTAAAGGCAACAGCCACGCGCATCGACGCGCTGGTGAAGCACCAGAAGAAGGCCGCCGACTACGAAGCCAAGGCTGCAGAGCCGACCGGCAAGGACGCCAAGGCCAAGGAAAAGGAACGCCGCAAGTATCGCTGGCTGATGGGCCGCGAGCTGGTGCAGATTTCACGCGTCGTTCGCGACCTGAAGTACACCAACGCAGAAAAGAAGCGTCTGCTCGACCGCGTGAACAAGACGGTCGACTCGATGCGTACGCTCGAGCGCCAGATCAAGACGCTGGACGCCAAGTTTGACGCGTCTAAGAGCGAAGAGCTGAAGAAGGAGTATCGCCGCCAGCAGAAGAACTGCCGCGTCGACCTCGAACGCCTGGAGCAGGACTCCGACATATCACTCGACGATCTGAAGCGCACACAGCGCGAGATGATCCAGGGTGACATGGACGCGGAGCGCGCCAAGCGCGAGCTCATCGAAGCGAACCTTCGTCTCGTCGTTTCGATCGCGAAGAAGTACACGAACCGTGGCCTGCAGTTCCTCGACCTGATCCAGGAAGGCAACATCGGCCTGATGAAGGCCGTCGACAAGTTCGAGTATCGCCGTGGCTACAAGTTCTCGACGTACGCCACATGGTGGATCCGTCAGGCCATCACCCGCGCGATCGCCGATCAGGCCCGCACCATTCGTATCCCGGTGCACATGATTGAAACGATTAACAAGCTCATCCGCACCTCCCGTCAGCTGGTGCAGGAGCTCGGCCGCGAGGCTTCGTCGGAAGAGATCGCCAAGCGCATGGATATCCCTGTTGCGAAGGTCCGCAAGGTCCTGAAGATCGCGCAGGAGCCCATCTCGCTCGAGACTCCGATCGGTGAAGAAGAAGATTCGCATCTTGGTGACTTCATCGAAGATCGCATGGCGGTTTCGCCGTCGGATGCGGTTATCTCGGTGAATCTCAAGGAGTACACCTCGCAGGTGCTGCGCACGTTGACTCCGCGTGAAGAGCGCGTGATCAAGATGCGCTTCGGCCTCGAAGACGGCTCAGAGCACACGCTGGAAGAAGTAGGCCAGAGCTTCCAGGTTACCCGCGAACGTATCCGCCAGATCGAAGCGAAGGCTCTCCGCAAGCTGCGTCACCCGAGCCGCTCGCGCAAGCTGAAGGCGTTCGTCGACGGTGTGAAGGAAATCTAAGCTATCCCATCTGCAACACAAAGGCCCCGCAAAAGCGGGGCCTTTGTATTGCCCCCCGAGAATCCGGCTTCACGCATGTACCGCACATTCGATCAAACTCGTCGGATGCATGTGACAGCCGCCACCAAACCTTTCCGCGCAGCCTCGATATACTTTCGGCAACTCGTGAGAGTTGAAGGAGCCTTCGTGCGCTTGCTTTCCCCGCGTCTTCTTGGTTGTCTGTTTTCGCTTTCCTGCTTTGCGATGAACGCAGCCGCACAAGCGCATCCCTCCCCCCACGCCGACTGGCCTACTTACGGCGGCGATGCAGGCGGACAGCGCTATACCGCCGCGACACAGATCACGCCAGCCAATCTTCAGAAGCTCAAACCCGCATGGACGTTCCACACCGGCGTGCTGACACAGAACCGGCCGGGCCTCGCAGGCTCTTCGTTTGAAGCCACGCCGATTCTCTTTCATGGCTCGCTTCTGCTCACTTCGCCGTTCGATGAAGTCTTCTCACTCGATCCTGCTACCGGCAAAGCACTATGGAACTTCGATCCGAAGCTGGGCGACGTCTCCAGCGCGGGCATTCTCACCTCGCGAGGCGTAGCGGCGTGGCCCCTCGCAACGGATGATGCCCCTCTGCCCGCTAACGCTGCGGCCTGCTCGGCACGCGTCTTCGTCGCCACCATGGACGCGCGGCTGATGGCGCTCGATGCCGCAACCGGCAAGCCTTGCCTCGACTTCGGCAAACAAGGCACCGTCAGTCTGCTGGGTGACGTTGGCTACAAGCCGCACGATCCGTACTTCATGACCTCCCCGCCGACCGTCGTTAGCGATGCCGTGATCGTTGGCTCCGGCATCGGCGACAATCGCCGCGTGGATATTGAGTCCGGGCTGGTTCGTGCCTTCGATGCCCGCACAGGCAAGCTGCTTTGGAAGTGGGAGCCGCTGCCGTGGGCCGATCGCCAGAAGCTGCGCACCGGTGCAGGCAACGCGTGGAGCGTGATCGCCGCAGACCCCGAGCACAACCTCGTCTTCGTCCCCACCGGCGCACCCAGTCCTGACTTCTACGGCGGTCTGCGGCCTGGCGACAACCGCGATGCCAACTCCGTCGTTGCGCTCGACGCGTCTACGGGGCGTCGCGTATGGGGCTTCCAGGTGACGCACCACGATCTGTGGGATTACGACGTGGCTGCCGAGCCGTTGCTCTTCACGTGGCATGGGCCCGACGGCAAGCAGAACGTGCCGGCCATTGCGATCAACACCAAGCAGGGTATGGTCTTTGAGTTGAACCGGCTAACGGGTGAGCCGCTCTTCCCTGTCGACGAAAAGCCAGTGCCGAAGACAGATGTCCCGGGCGAAACTTCGTCGCCGACGCAGCCGTTTCAGCGCGTGGACTCGCTGGCTCCGTTGACGATTCCCGGCGAGGACATGCTGGGAATGAATGCGGCTGACAACACAGAATGTCGGCAGATTCTCTCAGGGCTGCGGTATGAGGGGATATACACGCCGCCAACGCTCGGCGGGTCGCTGCAGTTTCCCGGCAACCTCGGCGGCGTGAACTGGGGATCAGCCTCGGTCGATCCCCAGACCGATGTGCTCTACGCCAACACCAATCGCTACGCCTTTATCGTGCAGCTTCAGCCACGGCAAACCGCGCTCGATGAGTATTTTTCGCATTGGGAAAACCCGCTCTACACCTTTGGCGGATTGGCCCTGGTGCTGATTCTCGGCGTGGGTATGGTCAGGCGGCGGTCGATCTACCCCGGGACGACTGCCATGGTGCTTTGCGTTGTCGTCTTCGGCGGAGCAGCTATCGCCTTTCTCGTCCTGAACCACCAGGACCAGGTCGCACTGCATCAGCGGTCGCACTCCAACACCGAGCACTTCGGCTACGAGCACAGCGCTCAGGATGAAACGCCGTACTCGATCATCCGCAAGCCGTTCCGCACAGCGGCCGGACACCCGTGCGCGGTGATGCCGTTCGGCACACTCTCCGCGCTGAACCTGAACACGGGCAAGCTGGTCTTCTCGTCCACCCTCGGAACGCTGAACCACATTCAGCCTAAGACCGGCACCATCACCCTTGGCGGATCGCTGATCACAGCCAGCGGGCTGGCCTTCGCCGCAGCGACGCGAGAGCCGTTGCTGCGTGCGTTCGACTCTCACACCGGAAGCGAACTGTGGAGCGCTCCCCTGCCTGTGCCCGCACAGGCAACGCCGATGTCGTACACCTGGCACGGCAAGCAGTACGTCGTGATCGCTGCCGGTGGACACGGCGGCTTCGGGACGCCGATCGGCGACAGCCTGATGGCTTTTGCCCTGGAGTAAACCGCAATAAGACAAAGAAAAAGGGGCTGCGTTCGCGAAGAACGCAGCCCCTTTGATGTATCAGCCTTAGCGATGACCGCCGCCACCACCGTGGAAGCCACCGCCACCACCGCCGTGGAAACCACCACCACCGCCGCCATGGAAACCACCACCACCGCCGCCATGGAAGCCGCCAAAACCGCCGCCTCCACGATAGCCACCATATCCGCCACGGTAACCACCGTATCCACCGCGATAGCCGTAACCACCGCCGTAGTAGCCACCATAGTAGCCAAGGCCTAGCCCCCAACCGTAGCCGGGATAACCAAAGCCCCAGCCCCAACCGGGATAGCCGTAGCCGTATCCATAACCGTAGTACGGATAACCGGCATAGAAGCCGTCACCGTAATAGCCGTAATCGCTCGCGCAGCCATCGCAACCGCTGTCGGTGTATCCCTGCGGATAGCCCTGCTGCTGCTGACCGTTCTTCATCGCGACATCCGACGGACCAGCACCACCGCTCCACGGCAGAATGTCGGCCTGCGCCTGCGAGTCATAGAGGTCGTCCGGATGCGGGTGGCCGTTGAGTACAACACCCTGCCCTTCCTTCACCGTCTTGCCCTCGGCGTTCGCAGGAGCATCCGGAGCGAAGACCTTCGCCTCGCCATGCAGTACGGAGACACGGTTGGTCTGCGCATTCAGCGTATAAAAGCCGTCGCGGATAAGGTCGACCTGGCCGCCGGGAAGATCGATGAGAATCAGAGCGCCGTCTGCCGGGTTGTCAACAATCACGTTCGCCTTACCACTGCTGAGGCGAAGCTCTGTGCGACCGTTGCCGGTGGCGATGGTTTCCAGTTGCGTGTTCGTCAGCACGCGAACGCCCTGCGCCGGGTTCAGAACATGCGTTGCAATCTGGCCGCGAAGGTGATGGGGACGATCCTGTTGCACCTGTGGCATGGGCTGATCGGCAGCATAGCTGGTCGAGGCAGAAGCGGACGGCGCCGGGCGCTCAATCGGGGCAGCGTCCTGTACGGGCGACATCTGGGCAAAAGCCACACTGCTCGAGAGAGCCAGCACCGCGAAAACAAGCTTGTAATTCGGGGTCATGGCAAAACTCCTCTAATTTGTTAGACGCTATTTTGCGCAAGGAGTCGCGGTGAGTAGCTCTTCCGTGTGCGTTTTCCGGCAAGCACATGAAGACAGGGGAGATTGAGGCGCACAAAGCGAAGAACAAGGCTCCGGAATTTCATTGCTATCAAGTCAACAGACAGATAGGCTTATCCGACCAATCATTTTTGTGTTTCTTTGAGGGCCTGATGAGAGCTTTATCCCTTTTCTGCGCCTGCGCACTTTGCGCAGGTAGTGCTTTTGCGCAACAGACAGCTGCTGCGACAAACGCGCCTGCAGCGACTCCTGTTGCAGCCGTGGCTTCCCCTGCAACTCCTACTCCTGTCGCCGCTGTTCCTGTCTCCCTGGGACCGGATGCAAGTGGCAAATACCTGCTCCGCGAAGGTGAGGATGTGAACCTGGCGTTCATGGACGCACTTAGCTCAAAGACCTCGTCCGAGGGTGACGCGGTGAATCTTCGCCTGGTGGACGACCTGAAAGTAAACGGTGTCGTTGTCGCAAAGGCTGGCTCGCCTGCTGTAGGTGAAGTAACCAAAGCCGAGAAGAACGGCATGATGGGCAAGGCCGGACAACTGAACATCCGTCTGGACTATGTGAAAACAGACTCGGGCAAGATCCGCCTGCGCGGCACGAAGGGTAAGGAAGGCGCGAACGGCACAACCGGTACCGTCGTTTTGACCGTGCTGTTTGGGCCGCTCGGTTTGATCCACCACGGGTCGAACGTGGAGATCAAAAAGGGACAGCCGATCCATGCGTTTGTCTCGGACGATATCGCTCTGCTGCCTGCCGCGTAAGAGCTTGCAAGCGTAAACAAGCCCTGCCAGATTGGCAGGGCTTGTTCGTTACATTTCTTGCATGCTTCGTAAGGGCCATAGCCGGCTCGTCAGTCATTCCGCCTATGGCAGTTTCCTATCTATCCGAAAAGCACGCATAAAGAGAGCACCCGAAGAGTAATAGCTTCCAGCAAACCTGCGGATTTCACCAGTCCGCGATGCAGAGTCTTCTCTTGCGAGGCCATGCCCTCTTGATCCCCCGCAGATCCATGCTGTCCGTCGAGAAGTTGGAGTTCTACGTCATAACGCTAAACCCAACAAGATCTATAGCTACCAGCTCCGGTTTGCAGCGCAGATGCGGAGCAGAAGTTTCACTGCCCCACAGAGACGAAACAGGTATCCTTGACCCTACGAACTCTTACCGAAGCTTCGCTTCTCTTTCCTGCATGCCCGACATGCCCGAGATGGAAACGTTGCTTATCCTACGCTGCGGTGGTTCATGAAGAGTCTTTGCGTCGTCACACCGGTCTTCAATGATTGGATTTCCTTTGCAATTCTGCTGAAGAATCTGGATAAACTTGCCAGCGAAACCGGGCTTTCGATCAAGGTGTGCGCGGTCGATGATGGCAGCAGTGAGCCTGTAGAGGTCCTGCTGGACCGGCTTCCCCGGTTCCAGTCCCTGAAAGCTGTCGATATCGTTCATCTCGGCGTGAATATTGGCCACCAACGCGCCATCGCAGTAGGGCTCTGCACGGTCGTGGAGCAAAACGCATGTGAAGCCGTTGTAGTGATGGATGCCGACGGCGAAGACATGCCAGAGGCTATTCCCCGGTTGCTGAATGCGGCTAAAGACTCTGAGAGTTTCTGCGTAGTGGCGCAGCGACGACGGCGCACAGAGGCGCTCGTCTTCCGCACCTCATACATCCTCTACAAGATGCTGTTTCTCGTTGTGACGGGAAGAAAGATTAGCTTCGGAAATTTTTCGGTGATGTCGATCAGTCAGGCACGCCGTCTCACGCTCGTTTCGGAACTCTGGAACCATCTACCTTCCGCGATCCTGCGCTCGCGCATCCCCATCACGCAGGTTCCTGTAGACCGGGGCTATCGCTATGATGGCAAATCAAAGATGAACTTTGTCTCACTGATCGTGCATGGACTAAGCGGTATCTCCGTCTATGCTGATGCGATCTTTGTTCGCTTGCTGCTGTTGTCGGTGATCTTCGCCGGTGGCACTGTGCTTGCCATCTTTGCAGTAACAGCACTTCGTTTCTTTATGCCGCAACATGCCACACCAGGCTGGGCAACAGAAGTGAGCTTTGGCATGATCATTCTGCTCTCCCAGATCGGTCTCACCGCACTGTCGTCCATCCTGATGCTGCTCAATAGTCGCGTGCAGCGGCAGGTATTGCCGCGCCTGGACTACAAACCTTACGTTTTGAGCATTCGAAACCTCTTCACGAACTAACACTCTCCACACCCGTTGAGAATTAGGAGGGATTCCCTTTTGAAGCACCGTGCGCAACAACTCTTGCCCTTGCTGCTATGCGTAGCATTTCTGCCGCTCTGCGCCCTCTTCCTCCATCCGTGGGTCGAAATAGGCATCGTCGACGATTTCTCTTATGTGCGCACCGCGCAGGTGCTGGCGAACACAGGGCATATCGTCTACAACGGCTGGGCTACCGCGATGCTCGGCTGGCAACTCTACGTTGGCGCGTTGATGATCAAGCTCTTCGGCTTTTCTTTCGCCGCTGCACGCGTGGGAACGCTGCTGATGTCGATGGTGACGGCGGCACTTATGCACCGCCTACTGGTACGTCTCCGTATCACTCCCTGGAACGCTGCAGCGATCACGCTCGCCTTCCTCGCCTCAGCCACATGGCTGGCCGTGACCTTCAGCTTCATGAGCGATGTCTATGGAATGGTCGCGATGCTGCCTTGCATTTACGGCTGCGTTCGCGCGCTTCAGACCACGGAAGAATCGCATGC